>JACQFV010000095.1 GCA_016199865.1 Candidatus Zixiibacteriota bacterium
GATTCGCATCGCGCGCGCGCTGATGATCGCGGGGGCTTTGAATCAAGGCCCGATCATCCTCAGGAATTGCCGGCGTCATCAAGTCATGGTACGAACGGAATGAACAATCAAGGCCGTCTAACGCATTGAAGGTAGGCAATCAACGAATTGATAGTGTGCGCGTCACGCTCCCTCGCGTGACGCTCCGCCACCCGAGGGCGGGTGGCGGGCACAATCCTGTTGCTGCCGTAGGGGTCCTTCTGCCAGACGTTTCAAGTACATGCCGCGAATTCACATCGCCCCGCGGCGATTATCGGAGCGTCCGCGCGAGCGAGGCGCAATCTATTGCTGGACAGCATGTTATGAGCTGTCTGGCGAGCGGCGAGCTGAGCATTAAGGCGTTTCGCTGATAGACCGACAATCGTATAGAGGGGAATGCGAGGAATCAACCATGTTCAGTGAACGCAGCTCTAAAGTCTTGGTGGTCGACGATGAACCGGGAATCACCGAGATCGTCGATGCCTTCCTGACCACGGCCGGTTATGACGTAATGGTTGAGAACACCTCCGAAGGCGCGATCAAGCGCGTTTCGGCCTGGAAGCCGGATGTCATCCTTCTGGATATCATGATGCCGGTCATGGATGGATACGACGTCTGCGCCGCCCTCAAGAAAAACCAGGCCACGGCGGACATTCCCGTCGTCTTTCTCACGGGCAAGGACGCCAGCGACGATCAGGGGCGCAGCTTCAAGTCCGGCGGCAATCTCTACGTGAAGAAGCCCTTCTCCTGCGAACGTTTATTGGACATCGTCAAGATCGTACTGCTGTCCGTGAACAAATAACCCCGCCGCACCGACCCGCGTTCCGTTTCCGTCAGCACATCGAGCATCTGACAAGATGCAGTTGTTGTTGTGCCGGTCAGCCCAAGGGGCGTGTTGACAAACCCGCCGGATGCTGACCGAGGGAGTGTGCTGCCACACGTCCTCGTGTGGCAGCCCGTTGTCATTCAAAGCGTCACACGAGGACGTGTGACGCCACCTGCTACGAGCGCAACAAAAACCCGGACTTTATCAACACGCCCCAAGGGCTGACCCGCACGGGGGCAGTCCTTCTGTTGGAAGGTCTTAATAGCCGTTGCCCGCCCGGGGCGGTCTCCCTATCGTCATGGGGATCAGGGCTGAGGCATGGACGCATCAACCGTCATCTTTCTTCTCATTGCGGCGCTGTCAAACCTTGCGGGCGCCGGGTTCTTCCTCTGGAAAAGGCGGTGGGAGGACGAGCCATTTCGGCTCTTGCTGGGGACCGCGGCCGGGTTCATGCTGGCCGTCGCCTTCGTTGAATTGGCGCCCGAAGCCGCCGTCCACACGCCAAACGCGTCCCTGTGGCTCTTGGGCGGATTTCTACTCATTCACCTCTTTGAGCACGTGTTGACGCCGCACTTTCACTACGGCCACGAAACACACACGGGGTTGGGCGCGCGCGTCGGGCTGGCCGCCATGTTGGGTCTGGGACTGCATTCGTTGGTGGACGGAGTCGCGATCGTGGTGGCGTCGCAGGTCGGGGCACGTGTTGGAGCGATGGTTTTTATCGCCATGGTCTGGCACAAAATCCCCGATGGGTTCACCGCCGCTTCGGTGGTGGCCGCAACGGGCGGCACCCGCCGTCGCGCCCTCGGCGCCGGCGCAATTCTGGCCGTCGCATCGCTCGTGGGAGGCCTGGCTTATGCCGCTCTCCCGACCCGCCTCTGGCTTGGCCCGGCGTTGGGTTTGTCCGCCGGCTCCCTGACTTATGTGGCGGCGACCGACCTTTTGCCCGAGGTCAACCGCCGCCGCTCCGTTCTGGCCCCGGCCGGGGTCATGATCGGCATGGCGGTCTTTTATCTTGTGCACTGGGCCATCATCGACTGAGATTGTGCCCGGAGAGTAGGACGGATGACTGTGAGCCGCAGTTCGGGAGGAAATGTGAAGGGCTACAATTTGGGTGCATGGCTACCAGCGGCGATCATCGCGGCCGTCATGACGTCGGGCACAGCACAGGCGCAGGGATTCGGCCAACTGTCGACCGCCCATGCCATGGATCGCCGCACCGCCGACGTCGGCGGCTTCTTTGGCGTCTTCGAGAATTCCAAGGTCGTTTTCGGGCAGTACCGTCGCGGGCTCTTTGAGCAGGGGGATGGCGGGATCCAATTCGGGATCATCGACCCGGACGGCGGCAGCGCCGGAATCGCGATCGGCGCTGATCTCAAGTTCACCTTGATGACCACCCGGCAGAGCGACCCGTTTGATCTGGCGATCGATGCCCGGACCGCCTTCTTTAACCTCGACCAGTTCACCCTGCTGCAATTCGGCGGATCGGTCGTCGTGTCCCGCGACTACCCATTGACGGGCAACCGGGCGATCACGCCCTATGGCGCCGTCAACTTGCGCGTCGACGGGGCCTCGTACGACAACCACGTCGAGAGAATGGGATACATGGCGCGCGCGCAGGCGACGAACGGTGGCACCGACACCAATTTCAATATCGGCGCCGTCGGCGGTGTCAAATGGGATGCCTCGGAATTGCTCGACATCTTCGGCGAGGCGATCCTCGACGACCAACTGGGTGTCATCCTCGGAGTGAACTTCAAAATCTGACCCGTCGTTCGCCGGTGACGCCCGATTGTCGGAGGGCGGGCGGGGTGTTATCATGCTGACCGGCTCCGCGTAGAGCCGCTGCCGTCGTGCGTATCCTGGCCATCCGTTTTTCCTCCCTCGGTGACGTTGTCCTCGCCGGGGCCGCGTTGCAGACATTGGCGCGGGCGCATCCCGACGCCGAAATCACGCTGGCGACGAAGTCCCAATACGCGCCCCTGTTCGAACAATTCGAGCCACCCGTCATCGTCGCCCCTTTCGCGCCGGGCCGTTCTCTCAGGGACTATGCCGCGCCATGGCGGGGGACCACATTCGACCGGATCATCGACTGGCATGGCTCCTGGCGTTCGTGGTGGCTCTGTCGGCTCGTCAGCGCCCGTAACTTGACGCGCGTGCGGAAGCACACTCTCCGCCGCCAGATGATGGTTTTCAGCCGACGTGGGCTGGATCGCCCTCTCTCCGTGCTCGGGGCATTCCTCGAAGCCGTACAACTACACGATGATCCCCAGATGATTCGACCACCCTGGTTCACCCTGTCAGTCGATGAACTCACGCTGGTTGAGAGGGCTCGCTCGGTCTTCACTCGATCCCTGGGGATCGGTTGGGGCGCCAGACACCCCACCAAAGCCGTGCCGCCCGAGTTGTGGCAGAAGATCATCACGCGGCTCTCGACAGGGATCGATGCCGTCCGCGTGTTTGGATTGGAATCGGACCGCGCGTCCATTTCGTCATTTCTCAGCGAACAGAACGCCGCCTTTCCTGATCTGGTGCTTGCGGCCGAATGTGGTTTGACGCTGCGCGAGACGATGGTGCAGATCGCCGCCTGCGATGCATTTGCCTCCTCCGATTCGGGGCTGATGCACCTGGCATCGGCATTGGGTGTCCCGACGGCTGGAGTATTTGGTCCGACGCACCCCGCCCTGGGATTTGCGCC
>JACQFV010000092.1 GCA_016199865.1 Candidatus Zixiibacteriota bacterium
CAGCCCCGAGATAGACCAGTAGGCGAAGGAGCCATTCACGCCGAGGAGAATGGCCCCGGCGGCCCCCGCCCAGTGGCCGGGACTGTGGCTGACGGCCTCCCAAGCCCGTCGGCACAGGAGCGCCGCCAGAACGATCATCCCGGCAGCGGAGAGAATGCCCAGAACCTTCGCGGCCAGATCAAAACCAACGCCCAGCCGCCCGGCGGCGATGAGCCAGATCACCCACAGGAAGTTGGTGTACCCTTCCACCCGTTCGCCGGTGTTGAAGACCAGCCCCTGTCCATCGAGGGCATTGCGGGCATAGCGATACGAAATGTAGGCGTCATCCTGCGTGAACCAGAGTTGCCGGGCCTGAATCGCAAAGAGCCCGAGGGCAATGGCGATGCCGAGGAAGAGGATGGTGTTGCCGCGCAGGGGCGAGCCAGCCCTCGCTGCGGGGGCGTGTCGTGATTGGGATTTCTGTTGGGGTTTGGTTGACATTGCCGGCAATCAATCAAGTTGATTTGTGTGGGGCAAATGGTTTGGGGCGCCGTGCTCGAGGGTGGCCCGTGAAGAATTGAGTTTCGACACAGATGGACTTAGACCATCTAACATAATGACTCGTGAAACCGTGGACGCCGGGCGTCCTCGCCCGACGCAGCAACGGCCAGGCGGGGACGCCTGGCCTCCACATCCAAATTGGTCTGGCTGACAGGTTTCATTCTGTTAGAGGCTCTTAGACTTGGGCAGGTCACTTCTTCTTGCGATTCTGCTCCAACTCCAAGCGCCTGGCCACTCCCCGTTCGTCAATGTTGTCATGGCGCTGGGCCTTGACCAGAGTAGCCCATGAATTCGGGTTCATGCGCCGGAAGCCGGACGGCCCCACTTCTCGAGAACCCGGATAGAGATTTGGGAATTTCCAATCGTCGTACAATACCTCAACACCGAATCCACACATGGCAGGCCCGTCCGTGTCACGAAATCCTATCTGCCCACGCGCTATGTGTAGACAGATGTCCAATCCCTCTGGAAGCCATCGAAATTGCGCCGTCGCCGTGTCACACTCCCTGAATTGGATTCCCGTCTCAGTCTCGTCGACGCAGTATCCGCGCACAATGAAGGGGCTGCCCTGAGCCAGAGGGCGTACCACGTACACCCTCTCATCGGAAGAAAGCGTAGTATCATCGAGGTCGCCGGCGAGGTCGGTATCGAACCAGAACGCAGCCATAGAACTGGAATGAATTACGTACTCGAACGCTAACGAGTCGCGCTCGACCCACGCGCGCATTGACGGGATCGTGCCTTGAGTCAGATTCGACCGGAAGAAGTATTCAGAAAAATTGGACTGTGAATCCGACCACTGGGTGGGTTCCAGGAAGGTTGCCTGACGAAACAGGGGAGCGATGCCTACAAAGTCGGGTGGGCAGGATGGATCACTTGGGCCGTTGAACAGCCTATCAGCTACCAAGACGGGTAGGCCATTTCGCGTACGCCTGAAATCGTCCGGACCGAAACGGATCCCCTCCACTCGGATTCCATCGCTGCCGATGACAATCGAAACAGGAGCTGGGTCCGATAACGACCCGAACCATGCTTCCGCTTCCTCGCGAAAGGTACGTGAATACCTGCAACGTATCTCGTTTTGGTCAGAGGAATCGGACAGCGTAAGTTCCCCTTCGAAGTCGTACGAGGATTCTGATCCCAGAACGTCGTAGAAGTGCTTGCCCAGAGAGCCGATCCCGCGAAGTGAATCACCATCCCAGAACCAGAATGCCTGACGAGCGTCCGCGTGGGGATGATTTCCCATCGATTCGTCGTCAATAGTCATCGAAAGAATTCCCTCAGGGCGTCCTCGTCGGGTCAAGAATTCGAGTGAGCTCACGCTCGGCCTGTTGTGTCCGCTTTGATGACAACCCGGCGGAAAGGCAACGGTCGCTGGGTCGATAATTTGTGCTGGCGCGTCTAGGATCGCGTCGGGCTTGAATAGCGCCATCTTGAAGCCGGCCATACCTGCGGGAATGGCGCTGCACAGGCACTCTCGCTCCCAGATGGTGTCGCAGATCGCGTAGAACCACACGCCGAGTGACTCAGCAAGTGTCGGCAGTGGCATGATGCCGCATAGACTCCGCCACCCATTCAAGCAAGGCATGTCATTTCCACGGAGTACCTGAGTCGAACACCTATGCTCGTCATTGGTGATCCATCGCGGAACCAGCGTGTCTCCGAACACCAGCAGGGAGTATTCCTTCATTCGCGCCGGGTCACACGCCTGAAGATGTACCATTGCGGTGCTGTCCTGCGCTGCCGCTTGGGAAACCAGCGCCAGCGTGGCGAGGGACAGTATCACAATCATGTTGGCAATTACACGACCCGCCGATCTCAGCATGGGCGTTCTTCTCTCCCCAATGGCCGGCCCCAATGCATCAATGTTGCCGCAGCGTCTTCACCTCATCCTGCAACTGCTGAATCTGCTTCTGCTGTTCCTTGATCGCTTCGACCAAGAGCGCGGTCACGCGGGAATAATCCATCGACATGTGGCCACCAGTGTCGGTGCTCACGACTTCGGGCAGGACTTTCTGCACAATGGCGGCCGGGGAAGTCGCTGGAGCGCCATTGGAAGTTCACGCCGCGCAGTTGCAATGTCTTCTCGAGGGCGCTGTCGATCCCGTGGACGTCGCGTTTGTACCGTTCGTCGGAGGGGCAATTTACGTTCGTGGCGCAGACGTCGCCATTGACGTCGAGCTTGTGCAAGGGCGCTTTGTTGCCGATGCCGCAGTTCCCCTTCTTGTCGATGACGAAGATCGTGCCGCCTTCGACGTCATCCGGATCGACCTGCAGATAGTCGGTCGTGTGCCCTTTGCAGTGCTCGACGCGCAGGGCGGGCCGGGGATGCAGCGACGTGTATCCCGACTCGACATTGATGCAGACTGGCAGGTAGGATGACAAACTGAACGCAGGATCATCGCCCCCCGGATCGCTCAAGTCCCACTTCGAGTCGTCCGTCTCGATGTGCGGCAGCGACAACACTAGCAGACCATGCTGATACGAACTGTCATCTTCGGGGAATCCACCGACCTGTGCACGACGGTCGAACAAGAGATCGCGCCCGGCCTGACGGATGCCATACCCCATCGGAATCTGGCGATTGCCGTCGTCGGGATCTCCCTGAAGTCCGTGCAAACGGATCGACGGCGGCGCATTGTCGCTGGCCAGAAGGAGGCCGTCACGAAAGCGCGCCCGGTCATAATGGATCGATAAGGCGGCGCGCAGACCTGGCTTCATGAATTCCCCCCGTTTATCCCACCAGTTGGTGGCAGCGCGGCTGGTGCCGATGCCGACACCGCCGGCGGCGCGAATCAGAAACTCATTGTCGCGCGCCGCCACAAAACTGTCACTTTGGGCATCAGCCCAGACAAAGGCGCCATCCCCACGGGCCTTGGCGGCGTGCCCGGAGGCGAAGGAGTACTCCCCCGTGGCCCGGTTGTCCGCGCCGCCGGGGACTGTCGCGTAGTCGCCACGAACGACGTTATTGAGCCCACCAGACACGGTCGCCAGCCAGCCGCTGACGCGGTTGCCACGCCCGCCGCCGATTGAGCCGCCGTAGCCGAATGTGTCCACCACGTTGTCCGCCCCGCCGCCGATGGTTGCGGCGCCGACATTCACACGGTTGCCGCGTCCGCCGGCGATGGTGGAATATCGATAGTCGCTGATCTCCGCTTGCTTTCCCGGTGTATTGAAGCGGTCGCGCGCGATTTGCGATCCCGATGTATCGATCCGGTTGCCGCTGCCGCCGCCGATCACACTCCCTGCCAGAGCGTCGACCGAGTTGCTGTCGCCACCCGCAACGACGCTCGAAGGGGCCAGCCGGACGACGTTGCTTGCACCTCCACCGATAGCACTCTGATCCGCAGACTCAACGGTATTGCCGCGGCCTCCACTAACAGTTCCACAAGTGGATGACCGGACAGTATTTCCCGCGCCGCCGCCGATCGTGCTCCAACCGGAGTCGACGATCGTCTGATTCTCACCGCCGCCGATGTGGCTGCCGATGGAACTATCCACGGTATTCATCCGGCCGCCAGAGATCCAGCTATTCGCCGACCGCAGCACGCGGTTGCTGTCGCCTGAGCCAATGCCCGAACCTGTGGAATTCTCGATCTGATTGGCCTTGCCGAAGGCGAAGTTGTCCCCCGCGCCGCTGATGGTGTTGGACTCACCGAAGGCGCCGGAACGTGGCGAGGCGACATGGTTCGAAGTCCCGACGGCGATGCTCTGTTCACCCGTGATTTCATTGTCGGTTCCTACGGCCAGGGAACGATTCTGCCCGACCTTGTTGCGATCACCAACGGCAATGCCACCCGATCCCTGCACTTCCAGCGCCCCCTGATCGGCCTGAATGATCCGGCCGGTGCCGGGAGAGCCGGTGTGGTAGGCCTGGTCGAGATTGGGACAACAGTCGGCGGCGGAAACGCCGACGCCATCGAACAGTAGGTTCGCGCAAACTCCACCGGGAACCACTGAGACGCCCACGACGCAATGCTGCACTCCCGGAGTCGAGGGCTTGAAGCGCAATTCGACTGCGAGACTCTGCGCCGGAAGGATGGAGAAGTTGCCGCCGTTCTGAACGACCTCAAAATCCGGACAGGATGCGGACACGGCGCCTGTCAGAGTCGCAGCCCCGTCGTTATGGATGACGAGAGACGTCCGGCCCTCTTGCCCCAGGACGACATAGCCAAAGTTCGCGGTCGCGGCCTCCACTCGGCACCCCGCCGGCGCCGCCGCCCCGCCCTGCAGGCAGACCGTCACGACGCGGCCGTCATGCGAGTTTTGATATCCGTACGCGGGTTCGCCCAGAGCCAGACCCAGTCCACCGTTCCTTCCGTCGCAGGCGCGCGCAACGAGCGAGCGTCCAAGAAATCGTGACGGTGCTTCGCCGGTGAACGTGCGAATAAGTGATGCCGAGGTGTCGTCGGCGGAGAAGACATAGACGGCTCCCGCATCCGCGCCGCCACCATGGTCATTCGGCGCGCCAATGGCGACGTCCGGGCCGCCATCGCCATCTACGTCGCCAACGACGGCGATCGAACTGCTGAAATTGTCCCCGGCTGCCGCGCCGGAGCCGAGGACGAGGACGTGGTTTCCGTCTTGGGCGCTGACAATCACCGGCTGGGAACCCGATGGTAGACTTTTGACCAGATACGCCTGACCGACGTCGGCGCCCTCGGCGGCGCCCTCGTGCGGCGCGCCGATCACGATGTCATTGATGCCATCGCCGGTGATGTCGGCCGACCAATCGAGAGCCGAGCCGAATCCCGATTTCACCCCCGGCGGCCCTTCGATGACGTAATTGGCATCCTTCTTGGCCGTGAGTTTTCCCGACGTCGGTAGGTCGATGAACATATACACCCGGCCCGGTGTCTGGCCCTGACGTTCATAGTCGGGCGCGCCAATCAGCAGATCGGGAGCCGTCGCGGTACCCGTGGACATCCCGCCCCAGAGAGACTGTCCGAAGCCCTTGTCGTTCTCCTGCGCGCTTTGCAGACCCTTGATGCGCACGATCACGTTGTGTTGCTTGCCGGAAAAGACGTAGACCATGTCTTCGCCGGGCGATCCGACCGCGAAGTCATCGTTCTCGTCGCCGTCCAAATGTCCCAGCCGGGCAATCGCCGACCCAAATCCCTCGATGGCGGCATCGCCGCTGAGCACGATGACCCGGGGGTTGGCAGGATCCGGGGTGACCGGCTCCATCGAGGGTGGGTCGCCACTACCCAGGAAAATGTAGGCCTGTGCGCCATGCTCGCAGCCGACGGCAACATCGGCGAACCCGTCACCATTGATGTCGCCCAATCCAGCGACACAGAACCCGAAACCCTTCCCCTGTCCCTGTGGCTCACGAAAGTTCCTGAGAACAACGGAGCAGTTGGCGCCATCGAGCACGTAGGCGTATCCCGCTGCGCCCGCGATGATGTCGTTCGTGCCGTCATGATTGACATCGCCCGCGTTCGCCATACACTGACCCAGCCCGCTCCCCGATTGCCCCACGACACAGGGAGAGATCGTGGGCGTCTGGGCCCAAGCATAGCCGGGCAAGATTCCAATGATGACGGCCAGCAGGCACGCCGGGGCCTTCATGCGCCGTAGCGTTATCATAGTTTCCTCCTCAACCTGTGATGGGTTCGAAGCAGATTACGGCCCTGACTGTACCATCGCGCCGAGGCAGATGGAACGTGGCAACAGGGCCGGCACACGCGGGACGTAAATAGGTCGCTGTCAGGTCAGGCGCAAGGGGCTTCTCAAGAGCCCGCGCCTTAGGGGGGGTTCAAGAGCCATCGTTGTCTCAAGTCTCTTTTGGTAGGGTGGGCTCGGCCCACCTCTGTCCCAAGACGGTGGGCTGAGCCCACCCTACGAAAGCATCACGAAAGTGGCCGTGCTTGGACGGCATGCGTGCTGCTGGTCAGACCTGTGCCGGCACGGCGACTGAGACGGCGCGTCGCCGCGGCATGATCCAGGGCATCTCCTGCTCGCCCAGAATCGAGAAGAAGACTTCGACGATGTGCGGGTCGAACTGGATTCCCGAAAAGGCCTTCAATTCCTCGACCGCCACTTCAGTCGGCTGCCCTTTCCTATAGGGGCGGTCCGACGTGATGGCGTCGAAGGCATCGACCACGGCCAGTATCCGTCCCTCGCTTGGCCCCGATTTCGGGGTGGGTCTTCATCATGGCAAACTCATCGGGCGTCAGAGGGCCGGGCTTGCTCAGGATGCGGTCGGGCACGCCGATTTTGCCGATGTCGTGCAGCGTACATCCCATCCACAGATCAAAGAGCCGGTCGGAGTCCCAGCCCAGACGGCTGCCGATGGCGCGCGCCAGCACCTTGACACGGTCGGTATGGCCCCGCGTGTACGGATCGCGGATTTCAATCGCATTGGCCAGCGCCGAAACGGTGTCGAGGTAGGCGCTGTGCAGGTTCTTGTAGAGCCGGGAATTCTCCAACGCGACGGCGGCTTGGGCGGCGGTCATCTCGATCGTCCGCAATGTCCCCTCGCCGCAGGGACCGGCGTTGGGGCGGCGGATGATATTGAGGACGCCGATGGCATGCCCATTGACGATCAATGGCTGACAGATGCACTCCTGCGGCACCGAGGTGCGCGGGAACATTTCCACCTGACGGTCGGACAGCACGACCGGACGGCCCCCCGCCAGAACGGTCGTCGAAACCACCGTTTCGCCGCGCAGAAATGCAGAATACGACGGGTCATGAATTGTCACCCGTTCGCCGTCGATGTTTTGCAACTCCACGCGGCCGGATTCCGGGGAGTGCAGAATGATCGAGGCGGCCGAGGCCGAAAACTCGCGCAGCACGGTGTCGAGAATGAGGGTGAGAATCTGCGCCGGCTCCGATGTCATGGCGACCGCTCGGCTCAATTCCGACAACGCCACCTGCTCGCGCAGTTGCATGTTCTCGCGGCGCAGGCGACCATGCTCGAGGGCGCGGTGAACCGCCGCACCGAGCAGTTCCAGTTTGAACGGCTTGATGAGATAATCGTAAATCCCGGTTTTCAAGGCCGAGATCGCCGTCTCGACCGTGGGATGGCCGGTGATCAGAATCGGTACGGCATGGGGCTGCAGGGTAGCGGCGGCGCGTACGATGTCCAGCCCGCTGCACTCGCCCATCATGAGATCGACGAGGATGACGTCGACCGGGCGCGTCTCCAGGAGCTGTTCGGCCTCACGGCAGGTCGCCGCGGCCACAACATTGAGACCGGGCGCCTCCTCCAGCCAATCCTGAAGGAGTTGCCGGACCGAGGGCTCGTCGTCCACCACCAGGGCGGTGGCGCGGGCTCGGGTGCTTTCCCGTGGTACCGACAGCATCTTTCTCTTTATCGGCCCCGGCAACGAACCCGTTCATGGGGACAATTGAGGCGATTGATCAAACCCTCGGGCGTGTGCAATGGCTTGCGGAATGCGATTTCGGCGCCGTGTGGTGTATGGGGACAAACCCGCACCGCCCGGGGCAGGGTTCTCATTTCCCATCGAAATACCCTGCAATGTCATTCTGAACCCCGCCGCTCTTCGGCGGGGTGAAGAATCTCTATGGGCATCCCCTGTGCCGCGGGTTCCTATAGAGATGCTTCACCCTTCCCCGCCTGGGGCGGAGAAGGGTTCAGCATGACAGTGAGAGGATTTCTTGTCGACGGCGCCCGGCGCCGGTGTTCCTTCGCGGAAGGAAACCGTCTACCTGTCATTCTGAACCCCGACGCTCTATGGCGGGGTGAAGAATCTCTATAGGCATCCCCTGTGCCGCGGGTTCCTATAGAGATGCTTCACCCTTCCCCGCCTGGGGCGGAGAAGGGTTCAGCATGACAGTTGAGGATTTCGGGCTGACTGGACGCAGGAGGTCGGGCTAATAATCCACGCCCTTTTGCGCCAATTCGCCCTTCTGGTACGGATGTTTGATCTCGCGCATCTCGGTCACCAGATCGGCGCGCGCCAACACTTCGGGCGGGGCGCCCCGCCCGGTCAGGACCAGATGCACATTGGCGGGCTTGGCGTCGATCACTTGCAGCAAATCGGCGGCGGTGAGAAACCCCAACTGGCAGCCGACGAAGATCTCATCGAGGATGACCACGTGCCATTTCCCGGAGATGATTTCATCCTTCACCTCGCGCAACGCCGCCTGCGCGGCCTGTTGATGGACCTCGCGCGGCAGTTTGTCATCGACGATCCCGACAAACCCCTCCCCTTTCTGCCGTAACTCGACATAGGGCGCCAGATGCTTCAACCCGTCGAGTTCGCCGTAATGCCATGACCCCTTGATGAATTGCCATATCAACGTGCGCAGGTTGTACCCGG
>JACQFV010000093.1 GCA_016199865.1 Candidatus Zixiibacteriota bacterium
CCGAACGCTCGATGATGAACGCATTGGGGGTGGTTACAACCGGGTCCGGGATGGACAGTGTATCGGGCTGCGCCGTGGACAACACCGCACGAAGCGCGGCCTGTAGAGTCCGGTCTGCAGCTTGCGGCACAGCTCCCGCCAGGCCGAGTGCATAGCTGCCCGACGTGTAATGCCGTCGCCAGAAATCGTGGACATCCAAACCGGTCAAGGCGCCGAGTGCGCTGTCCCGGCCCTCGGGGGGGTGGCCGTACGGATGATTGCGGTAGAGATAGTGCTGCAGCGCCGCCTGCGCGAGCGCGACATCATCGGACCGAATTCGTTCGAGCGCCGCCAGTTGATCGGCGATGAGTCGCGGCACGTCGAGTGATTCGGGCGACGGTTCGCGGAAGATGGATACGAGGACGCTCGACAACTCCGGCCACGCCGACGTCGGGCAGTATCCATCAAAGACGGCGACGTCGCGGTCGACCGACAGATCGAGCCGCGCGCCCAGAGATGACAGCGCGGCCTCCCGTCGGGCTCTCATCTGCTCCGAACCCTGCTGGAGCGCATGGGCCGTGAGGCGAGCCAGCCCTTCCTTGCCGGGGGGATCGTAAGCCGACCCTGAGGGGAAGAGCAGGCGGACCCAAATCCCGTCGGCATGTTCGTCGGGGACGACGACGGCATGCGCGCCTCGGGCCGTGCGACAGCCGCATCCGGCGAGCGTCAGTATCGCCGAAACCAAGAGCGCGATGAAGCACGGCCGATGGCCGGCGGTGGCGGGGCGAATCATCAACTTAGAGCCTCTAAGGCTCTGTTGACATCCTCTTTCTACGCTGAGGCGCAGGGGACGGCATGTTTCAAGCGATAGACGTCATACGCCAAGCCGAGCAGGAGGGCTTGCAACCGTTGTGTCAGAAGCGATCGACAGTGCAGGATGTTGTCGATCCCCCGCTTTTGGTATTCCGGCGTGATTCCCATCACCAGAACCCGGGCGGCGTTGATGCTGCGCCGGACCTTCAGGTGCCAGAGGAGGCGGAAGAGGCCGAACGGGAGGAGGCACCCCTTGAGAAGGATGAGAACCTGGTTCAAGTCCGGCAACGCCAGCGAGAACCCGACCGTCCGTCCCCCGGCGTCGGCGAAGATCACCATCTGCGGGTCGACCACCGGTTTCAAGTCTTTGGCCATGTGCGCGAATTCGGCGTCGCTCATCGGCACGAATCCCCAGTTCGGCGCCCAGGCGGCGTCATAGATGGCTTTGACGCGCGCGACTTCGTCGTCGAAGTGTTTCATGTCCATCGTCCGGGTCGTCACACCGGAACGCTCGCGGATGTGATCGACCACACGACCCACCCTCGGATCGAAGCCATCGGCGGTGCGGCCGTGGTAGGCGTAGAGGTCCATCACCTTCTGCAGTCCATAGTGCTCCGCGAATTCCGGGTATGATCTGGGGTTATAGGTCATCATGATCACCGGCGGCTGGTCAAATCCATCGACCAGGAATCCCACTTCATGATTTGTCGTGAAATTCGCCGGGCCGCGCATCCGGTCCATGCCGTGTTCCGAGAGCCAATTCCGCGCTGTGTTCCACAGCGCCTCAGCGATGGGGTAATCATTCTCGCAGTCGAAGAACCCGAAGAAGCCGGTGCGTTCATTATGGGTGCGATTATGGGGATGATAGACGTGAGCGGAAATCCGGCCCACCCATCGACCCTCACGCCGTGCCAAGAACAATTGCACGTCGGCATTGTCGAAGAAGGGGTTCTTCTTCGGATCGAAGAAGTCGCGGCGCTCGATGCGCAACGGACAGACCCAATAGGGATCGCCGGCGTACAGCCGTTCCGGCAAACGCAAGAAGTCGCGCTTTTGCGAGGGCGTAGTGACCGGGATGATTTCGATGGCGCTCATCAGCCGCCATCCCCGGTGTGGCCGACGCAACTGCAAACGTAGGGTGCGTGTCGAAGATCCAGCTTGCGGGGCTTGCCACGCACCGGCCTTTCCGGTTCACACGTCAATGGTGCCTGCCAAGCACGCACCCCACAATCCATGTAGGCGATCCCCATGCTTCCGGCGCCGATCTTATAGTGGGCGATTGTCTGGCCGATCATCGCGCCCGACACCTCTCAGAGAACATTTCGCGATTGGCCAGATTCCCCTCGACTCACGATGTCGATCACTCCGGCGTACAATGACACGAAGACACGTTTGTCGATCACCGCGAGGCCGGGCTGCACGAAGAAAGAACTACGTTTCGGATGGCTCGGCGCGAATCCGACCGAAGCCGAGAATTGCGTCGACGTGACCGAACCGTCGTCGTTCTTGTCGAGCGACTGCGACCATATTCGTGTAACGCCCAAGAATGGTACGAGGTTGATATTCGATCGCGAAGCGGGGATGTAATATATCCCGATTCCAGCCCATGATGAAAAGATGGTTGCTCTCAGTTGATACGGCAGTTGGTTTGGGCCGGCATGGAAGTGGTCATTTCTGAGGCCAACGGACACCAGTGGCTGGGGCGCATTCGTGAAGTACTCCTTCAACGCATGAAATTCAATTCCGAACCCGAGCGCGTCAGCGTCGAATCCGCCCGTAATGTTCGCCGGCCCCCGAAACCACGTTGCCCCCAGACTGATCGATGGGTCGAAGGTCGCGCCGAGAGAGGCTCCGAGCGAGAACTCCGCCGCGGTCCCGGCATTGGGGTTATGCGCGACGCCGACTGCACCGGCAATCGCCGATTGGCCCCGCGAGAGGTACATTCCCTGCGCTCTCGCCGGACTTGCTGCAGCTGATAGTGCGCATGCGAGCACGGCTGAGGTAACGGCTTTGATCGCTCGGCCGCTCATGGCCGCTTCGTTCGGGTGTAGCCCAATTAGGCAATCACGCCCAATTTCTTCCCCACCTTCGCAAACGTATCCAGCACAAAATCCAGTTGCGCGTCGGTGTGGGTGGCGGTGTAGGAGGTGCGGATCAGGGCCTGGCCTTTGGGGACGGCGGGAGAGACGATCGGGTTGGCGAAAATGCCGCGTTCGGTGAGTTCGCGCCAGAACTGGAAGGCCTGGATGTCCTCGCCGATCAGGATCGGGATGATCGGGGTTTCGGTGACGCCGATGTCGAAGCCCAGCGCCTTAAACTCGCGGTGCATGCGGTGCGTGATCTCCCAGAGGCGGGCGCGCCGTTCCGGTTCGTTTTCGATAATGTCCAGCGCCGCCAGACAGGCGGCCACCGACGCGGGCGGCATCGACGCGGAAAAGATCAATTCCCGCGAGGAGTGCTTGATGTAATGAAGAACGTCTTCTTCGCCGGCGATGAAGCCGCCCAGAGACGCAAAGGATTTGGAGAAAGTTCCCATCGTGATGTCGGTGTCGTCGATCAACCCGAAGTGCTCAGCCGTGCCGGCGCCGTGTGCCCCCAAAACGCCAATCGAGTGGGCGTCGTCCACCATGACCCGGGCGCCGTGCAAACGCGCCAGCCGAACGATCTCCGGAAGATTGACGATGTCCCCTTCCATGGAAAAGACGCCATCGACCACGATCAACCGGCCGCCGCCGTTCCCGGCAGTTTCGAGAACGCGCGCGAGATCGGCCATGTCGTTGTGGGCGTACTTGACCGTGCGCCCGAACGCCAGACGGCAGCCGTCGACGATCGACGCATGATTGGAACGGTCCGCGAAGATCGTATCGGACCGCCCCACCAGACAGGAGATGGTGCCGAGATTGGTTTGAAAACCGGTGGAAAAGACCAGCGCCGCCGGACGTTTCATGAAGCGGGCGAGACGTTCCTCCAGTTGCACGTGCAAGTCCAGGGTGCCGTTGAGGAAACGCGAGCCGGTACATCCCGAGCCATACCGGCGCGCGGCCTCCACCGCGGCCTCCACAACCTTCGGGTGATTGGTCAGCCCCAGGTAATTGTTGGAGCCGATCATCAACAGTTCCTGGCCGTCCACGGTCACGACGGTGCCGGGAGCCGATGAGATCACCCGAAAGTAGGGGTAGATCCCCATCGCCATGACGTCGCGGGCCGTCGTGTACTGGCGGCACTTGGCGAATAGATCGGCCGCCACCGGCTCCGGCTGGGTCTTCACGGTTGCCAAAGGTTTCATGCGTCCGTTTCTTGCCGAGACGATCGGTGCTTCACAGGTTGCGCCGAACAGTCGCTCCCACAGTCAGAACCCGGACCTCTTCCCCTTGCGTCTCTCCCCCGTCATAAGAGCGGTCACGAAAGAAGTCCCACATAAAAAAATCGCGGAGCCGAGACCAGTCAAGCCAATTTCAAGCCGCGGGATGCATGGACCCTATCGCACCGAACGCTGATCAAGGACCCCCTGTCTTCGTGACGGGCGCCAACGGGTTTGTCGGATCACATCTGGCACGGGCGTTGATTCGCAATGGACATCGGGTACGCGCTCTCGTGCGACCGGGCGCCGACCGCTCGCGCGTCGCCGATCTGGCCATTGCGTGGATCGAGGGCGACCTCGATGACCGGGCGGCGCTGCAGCGCGGCTGCGAGGGCGCGCGCTGGGTGATCCATTGCGCGGGACGCGTGAAGGCGCCTGATGAAGCGACCTATCAGCACGCCAATTGCACCGGCACAAAAAATCTGGTGGCAGCGGCGGTGGTCTCGGCGCCGCGGCTCGAACGCTTCGTCTACATTTCCTCCCAGGCCGCGGGCGGGCCGTCGCGCGACGGGCGTCCCCGGACTGAAGAGGATGCTGAGGTGCCCTTGACCGCCTACGGCAGAAGCAAATTGGCCAGTGAACGGGCCGTCATGGCCCATGCCGACCGGTTGCCGGTTGTCTGTCTGCGTCCCCCGGCCGTCTATGGACCCGCCGACACCGAAGTCCTGGGGTTTTTTCGGGCCGTGCAATGGCACCTCAAGCCGGTGTTCGGGGGAGGGACCCAGCGGCTGTCGCTGGTCTATATTGATGATTTGATTCGGGGGATCCTGATGGCCGGCGAATCAGCCGCGGCGCCCGGACAGGTGTTTTACATCGCCGACGAACGGCATTACACGCTGCGTGAACTCGAAGAGATGATCCAAGGGGCGTTGGGGAACTGGGCGATTGGGGTGCGGGTGCCTCGTCCCCTGCTTTTGAGCATCGCCCAAATTGCGGAATGGGTCGGCCGCTTGGGGGGATTTACGCCCAGTTTGAATCGGGACAAAGCGCGTGATTTTCTGCAACAAGACTGGACCTGCTCGACGGCCAAGGCCTCCCGCCTCCTGGGATACTCCTCGAAAGTGTCCTTCGAGTTGGGGGCGCGTCAGACCGTCGAGTGGTGTCGCGCCCACGGATGGTTGTAGAATAAAGAGGGTCATCGTGCGCAACGTTTGGACAATTATCCCTCCGTGGACTTACGCCATGCTCGTGGGCTGGCTGGGACGCTGGGGGGAGAGACGGTGGACGCCGTCCGGTGACGGGATCGATCAAACCCCCGAGAACGCAGCTCCAACCGTCACGTGGGGCCATGGGGCGATCACCACCCTTGTCTTCCTTTCTCTTCTGCCCTCAGCGCTCCTCTCGATCTTGGGCCCGATGATCCCCTTTGAGGGCGCGCGGGCCGGACTCGCGCTGGGGATTGTCGCCTTCGTCTTCGGTTGTGTGCCCATACGACTGCTGGAGGTTCGCAGCCGGGGGTGGGACGTGACGCTTTGGATGATTCTTATCGATTTGCTGCGAGTCGGCGGGGCTCTGTCGATCGTCGGCGCGCTCTTGACCTTCTAAACAAGGGATGATGTCACGTGTCCATCACGAATGAAAATCGCGATTGGAAGCATGAATTCGAGATCGCTCCGGGCGTGGTGTTTCTCAACCACGCGACGTTTGGGCCGGTGCCGCGTAAAGGACGTCTGGCGGTTGAAGATCTCCTGCGCCGACAGGGACGTCTGGAAAGCGATCCCGACGTCGACGACGAGTCGTACGCGCTTCTGGCAGCGGCCAAGAACGATTTTGCCGGACTGATCGGACAACGCCCCGAACGGGTGGCATTTGTGCCCAATGCCTCCTTTGCCCTCAACGCTCTCTTGTGGGGACTGGATTTGCGAGCGGGGGAGAGAGTCCTGGTGGCAGAGAATGAATTTCCCGCCATCGTCTATGCCGTCCGAAATCTGGCCCTGCGTCTCGGGTTGCAAGTGGAACGGCTGCCGTGCCCCGACGGGCATGTCGCGATGGAAACACTGAAGCAGGCGCTACGGCAGGGAGCGGCGGCGCTGCCCATTTCGTGGGTGCAGTATTTCAACGGCTACCGTTACGACGCCGAATCTCTGGCACAGCTCTGCCATACGCATCGATGTTTGTTGATTCTGGACGCCTCACAAGGCGCCGGTGCCATCCCGATGGGTATGGCCGAGGCCGGTGTCGATGCCGTGGCCTGCGGGGCGCAGAAGTGGCTCTTGGGGCAGACCGGAGCCGGTTTTTTCAGCATTGCCGAGAATCCGATTCGCCCGATCCGGCCGCTCTATGCGGGATGGTTGGGGTACGATTGGGGATACCGGTTCGGCGATTTGCAACGGTGGGATCGCCCCCTGTACGACGATGGTCGGCGCTGGGAAGTCGGGAGCTACCCGTACTACTCCTTGCGCTTGGCGGCCGCCGGAGTGGCGCTGCTGGCCGAGTGCGGCATTGCCGGAGTGTATTCGCGCACTCAGGCGCTGATCGAGCGGCTGGTGCGCGGCCTCGAGGGGACACGGTACCCCGTGCAGCAATTCGACGATCCCGACCATCGTTCCGCGATCGTCGCCGTCAGCGGCCCGCATTGCGAGGCGCTGCGTGAGCATCTGTCGGCGCGCCGCATCCACGTCGCGCTGCGCGAGGGGAACATTCGCGTCTCGCCGCACTTCTACAACAGCGTGGATGACATCGACGCGCTGGTGGAGGAGGTCCGCGGCTTTGACCGCTGAACACCGGTGTGGAAGCGTGCGGGTCAGCTCCTTAAGTGTGGCGCTACTCCTTGTGGTGAGTGCACCTAATTCCCGCGCCGATACCAACCCGCGCTATCGCCCGGGAGATTGGCGGGCGTTCACGTCGGTTCGCTATGTGACTTCCGCGGCGTTCACGCCGGAGTTTCTCTATTTCGGCACACGTGGCGGTGTGGCCCGGTATGATCGCAATCGGGAACGCTGGTTGCCCGCGCTGACGACCGCCGAGGGTTTACCCTCGAACGCAATTCGTCGACTGGCCTACAACCCGGCCACCGATGAGTTGTATGCCGAGACCTTGCTCGGCGCCTCGATTTACCGACGGGCTTGGGATGAGTGGCATTCAGTGCCCGACTTTCCCGAGTCCCTCGCGACCGGTTGGCAGCCGGTTGATCTGTCGCAGTATCAACTTCCCTTCGGATTCGATGCCCTCGACCCCGGATTCCTCACCGATTCATACTTACGGTCATACAAAGTCACCGGCGGACTCGAGGATTCCTGGGGGAATGTCTGGCTTGGCACGTGGGGAGAATTTGTCTGGAAACATGGGTTCGCCGCCTTCGATCTGGTGCCCCAACGCTGGGGATTGTTTCACGACAACGTCGAGGCCATCTGGCTGGATTCGACATCCGTCTTTTTCGGCGGCACCAATTATTACTCCAATGACGGGGCGGTGACGATATACGATACGGCCGCGGCCGATTGGCATTACCTCGAAGCCCGCTACACGTCTGGGTTCGCCTCCGACCACGTCCATGCCTTCGTCGGCGATGCCGAGCGGCACTATCTTTGGATGGCGACGGATCTCGGTCTGGTTCGCTACGACCGCCAAAAGGAGCAGTTTCGGACCTATGGCCGGCGGGAAGGGCTGACCGACGACCGGGTCTGGTCTTTGTGCCTGGACGGGGAGATTCTCTGGGTTGGCACGGAGAGTGGCATTGATGGGATCTATCTTCCGCGTGATTCGATTTTTTCAGCATCGACGGCGGCGGTCCGCAATGCCCGTGTTCCCACTATTGACGTTACGGGACAGATCGTCTGGCTGGGAACCGACCGCGGGCTTTTCCGGCTGGTAAAACCGGTGGCCGAGTGGCAACGGTTTGCGCCGCAGGATGGTCTATCACCACTCGGGGGGCATATTCGCGTCATCCGTCATGACGCCACACGCGTCTATGTCGGCACCGATCACGGCATCGCCGTCGTCGACCCGCGCGGCGTTCATCACGTTGAAACCTACGACCGATCCCACGGCCTGCCCGATGACAACGTCTTCGATCTGGCCGTGACCGACACGATTCTGTGGGCGGCCACCCGGATCGGCTTGGTGCGATTTGTCCCGTCGACTCGGGAACGGCGTGTGTTCACCAGTGACGACGGTCTTGTAGACCCGTTGATCCAGACCATCGTGGTCGACGGCGACTATCTCTGGCTGGGGACGGAGCACGGCGCCAACCGATTCCGCTGGAACAATCCGCAGCGGATCGATTGAACGCGGGCGCTGGGGCAGAATTCAGCAACAAACGAGAGCGAAGATCGTTATATTGGTCAATGTGACAGTTTCAAGATCACCAGACACGGGAGGACCGAAGATGTTACGAAAATTCGCAATTGCGGCGACGGCGGTGGGTTGGGGCTGCCTGTCGTCCGGCTGCGCCGAACAGAAGGCAACCGGTAATGCGCCGAGCGGCCAGGCCCAGGTTCCGGCTTATTACGAGCCCGCTTTGGCGGATCAGTACCGCGCTCTGGGAGATTCCGGGTATCAATTCGCCGACGACGGCAAGACGGCCGAGGCGCTCGGCTGTTTCACCCGCCAGAATCAGTTGATCCCGGCGGGGAAATGGGGCGCTTACAACCTCGCCTGCATCTACGGTCGCACCGACCAGAAAGAGCCGGGATTTGAGTGGTTGACCAAGGCGGTCAACAATGGCTGGGATGATCCCGACCAGCTGGAAAGCGACTCCGACTTGAAATCCCTGCGCGATGATCCCCGCTTCGCGGCGTTGGTCACGCAGGCGCGTTCGACCAGCCAGATGCATGAAGCGACATTTGCCCAGGGATTGCCGCACTATGATCAGCCGCCGATCGTGTTTCCCAACACCGACAGTCTCGATCGCTGGAAGGACGCACAGCAGAACCTGATGAACAAGGACCGTCGGGTTTGGTACGGTTGGCAGACCACCGCCGCGAAAATGGATTTTGAGGCCAAACGTTTGGCGGCATTGCGACAACTGAAGGCCAATGATCCCACGTTCGACTACGGTCTGGAGCGGGTGCGCGCCGTTTCCCAAATCAACTCGATGTATTCCGCTTGGGGGGCTTTGTCCGAGGGAGTGCTGCGCGAGGTCAACCTATACCTGGCCGCCCATCCCGGCCCTGCGGGTCAGAATGAGGCGCACTATCGTGCCGGGCTCGCGTCATTCAACGAGCATCGTCCGGAGAAGCCATCGGACCCGAACTGGGGCGCGTCCGCCTCGGCGGCGAGGGCACAATTTGCCCAGGTGGCGGCCGGGACCGAGTACAATGGCGCGGCGCAGGCATGGCTCCTGATGATGGAACTGGCCGAAGCCGGCGACAACAAAGCCGCCGTGCTGCCTAAAATCCGTCAGTTCGCGCAGGCCTTCCACGGCGATGAAAAGGCCACCAAGATCGCCGGCGCGTTCTTTCAGGGCGACCTGGTGGCGTCGCTCTGGCCGATTCCCCTGAACGGTGTCGACATCGACGGCCAGCCGGTGTCATTGGACGATTACAAGGGCAAGGTTCTGTTGGTCGACTTCTGGGCGACTTGGTGCGGCCCCTGCCGGGCGGAGTTGCCGCATGTGTTGGCCGCCTACCAGAAATACCATCCGGAGGGTTTTGACATTGTCTCGGTCTCGCTGGACTACCACGACAAGACCACGACCGACGCCTACCGTGAGTGGATCACGGGGAAGGGAATGTCGTGGCGGCACATCTATGATAAGAAGGATTGGGGTGGTCCCCTGGTCAAGGCGTTCATGGTCGACGGTTCGGGGATACCCAGTCCGTTCCTGATCGGCCGGGATGGCGCCTTGGTGGCTTCCGGCGATCAATGCCGCGGCGATAGTCTGGCCCTGTCGATCGAATCGGCGCTCAAGAAGGGCGGCGCCCCGCAAGCGTCGACGAATCCCGCCGGTTAATCTCCCATCTTGATAGTTCGACTTGCGACCCCATCGGCATCGCCGATGGGGTCGTATCTTTGGTAGAGTCTGTGATGGGTCGGCCCTCGGTTCCAGTCACCGCCTTGGGCGTGACGGTCGAGGGTTCCCAAAGTCGACCGGACGTCACGGGATTGGCGATGACGGTCAAATGGCCTCATCCAGCGGCCGATAAGACTAATAGGAGACAAGTTCGAGGACGGCGCGGACTCGGATTGCGGAATTGTGACACAACGCATTGACGGACAGATGATTATGGGAATTGGGAATAGCTCTTGCCCGGTCGGGTCGACGGGGTATATTTTGGTGGAAACCTATAATGACCGGTTTCCGGCATCCCACCGAGCCAAACCTTCGGTGGTAGCGATATGAAACTGGAACTCCGATTGGGTCTGCGCCAGTCTCTGGCGCCGCAGCTGATTCAGTCATTGAAGATGCTGCAGATGCCGGTTTTGAAACTGGAGCAGACACTGCGTCAGGAGCTGTCGACCAACCCGCTGTTGGAGGAAGTCGAAGCCGTTGAGACCGAAGAGACTCAGGAAGAGCAGGCGATCCTAGGCGAGGCCACCCCCGCCGAGGCCGCGACGGCCCAAGAATCCGCCGAGCAGCAATTCGACTGGGAATCGTATTTCGATGAGGGCTCGGAGTTCGTTCCCAAGCGGGTGTCCGAGCATCCCGAAGAGATACCCGAACGGGCTTCGGCGGCCGAAACTTCTCTCTACGATCATCTCATCGAGCAATTACAATTGACGAGAATCCCGGATGATGAACTGGAAATCGGCGAGTATATCATCGGCAATCTCAACGACGACGGTCTGCTGCGCTTCACCGTGGAGGAGTTGGCCGCCGATCTCAAGCTCCCGCCGGAAAAAGTCGCCAAAGTCCTGGCCTTGGTTCAGACCTTCGATCCTCCCGGCGTCGGGGCGCGAGATCTGCGCGAGTCGATTTTGATTCAGTTTGCCCAACGCGGGCAGGCGGACTCGCTGGCGGCGCGCGTCGTCGCTGAGCACTGGCAGGAGTTGGATCGGAAGACGCACATGCAACTGGCGCAGTCCCTGGGGGTGTCGGTCGAACGGGTCCACCAGGCCATGGAGGAGTTGCGCGAACTGTCGCCGCGCCCGGCCCAAGGGCGCTTCACCGTCGGCGCCCGTCCTGTCGTGCCGGATCTGATCGTTGACCGGGTCGACGACGAGTACATCGTCTACCACAACGATCGCAACGTGCCCCGGCTGCGCATCAACAACTCTTACAAGGATCTTCTGCGCCGCGGCCAGAATGTTCCCACCGAGACCAAGCAGTACGTGCGGGAGAAACTGGAACAGGCCCGCTGGCTTCTCAACGCGATCAATCAACGCCGCTCGACCATGATCAGGGTCATGGAGGCGATCGTCGAGGAGCAGAAGGAGTTTTTCGAGAAGGGCCCCGCCTTCCTCAAGCCCCTCATCATGGAGGACATAGCGCAAAAGGTGGGCGTGAACGTGGCGACGATCTCGCGGGTGGCCAATGACAAATTCGTGCAAACCCCGCAGGGGGTTCGCGAGATCAAATATTTCTTCAATTCGGGCGTGGCGCGGACCGACGGCGAATCGATGACCAAGCCCTCCGTCAAGCAGCGGATCGCCGCGATCATCACCAGCGAAAACCCGGCCACCCCGTTTTCGGATCAGGAGATCTACCAGCAATTGCAGCAGGAAGGGATCAAACTGGCCCGCCGGACCGTGACCAAGTACCGCGAGGAACTGCATCTGCCGCCGGCGCGCTTCCGTAAGACCGTTTTTGACAAACCGGCCCCGGTGGACGGCATAGGCCCTGCGATGAAGGTCGTGAGCCCAGATGGAGTTGTGGCGGCTCCGCCCATGGCGCCCGTACCGGCCGGCTGGATTTCCTAAAGACAGACGAACATGAGAGCCACTGGGGCGATGGTTGCGCCCATACGGGGACGGACGTATTTTCGGGCCGTCCCTTCTGGTTCTGGGGCCCGGGGGAGTCGGACCCAGGACCGGTGGAGCAAGAGCAACGGGTAGGGCTGGCGGATCATGGATCGGAATCTGGGTCTGGAGATGGTGCGCGTCACCGAGGCGGCGGCCTTGGCCAGCGCCCGCTGGCTGGGCAAAGGGGACAAGAACGCCGCCGACCAGGCGGCGGTTAAGGCGATGCGTTCGGTCTTCAGCGACGTCGAATTCGACGGGACGGTCGTGATCGGCGAAGGCGAGCGGGATGAGGCGCCGATGCTCTACATCGGCGAAAAGGTCGGCACCGGACGTCCCCCCCAGGTCGACATCGCCCTGGATCCCCTGGAATGCACCAATTCCGTGGCCTTTGCCCGCCCCAACGCCCTGGCCGTGGTCGCCGTCGGCCGCCACGGGCATTTCCTGCATGCCCCCGACACTTACATGGAAAAGATCGCCGTGGGCGAGAAGGCGCGCGACGCCATCGACTTGAACCTGACGCCGGCGGAGAACCTGCAACACATCGCCGACGCGTTGGGGATCCCGCTGGAGAATTTGACGGTGGTGATTCTCGACCGCGATCGTCACGAGCCCCTGATCCGCCAGGTTCGCACCGCCGGATGCCGCATTCAGTTGATCCCCGACGGTGACGTGTCGGCGGCGATCGCCACCGCCTTGCCGGACACGGGCGTGGACGTGCTGATGGGAATCGGCGGAGCGCCGGAGGGTGTTCTGGCGGCGGCGGCGTTGCGGTGTGTCGGCGGGGCGATGCAGGCGCGTCTGCGGTTGCGCAACCAGCAGGAGGCCGAGCGGGCGCGCGCCATGGGCGTGACCGATCTGGATCGCATCTACACCGAATCCGACCTGGCGCGCGGCGACACCATCATGTTTGCCGCGACCGGCGTCACCAACGGCGACCTGTTGCGCGGCGTGCAATTCGCCCACGAGGGCGCCGTGACCCACTCCATCGTGATGCGTTCCAACACCCGCACGATCCGCTTCATCGAAACGCACCATTCGTTCATCAACCACCCGGCTTTTGAGGGATCATGATCGGCTGGGACCGATCTCCCTGTGCGCTTCCGCCCCGAAATTCTCCCGCGAAAGGACCCGACGATGCAAGTGCGCATGACCGCCCGTCACTTCGAACCGGATGCCGATTTGAAACAGCACGTGGAGGCCCGCTCCGCCCAGTTCGGCCGGTTCTTCGAGAACATCATCGATCTGCACTGGTTGCTGGAGGTCGACAAGCACCGTCACGTCGCGGAGACCTCCGCCAAGGTCTACGGTACTCAATTGACCGGACGGGGCGAAGCCGGCGAGATGCGCGCCGCCGTCGACGAGGCCGCCGGCCGCATGGAGGCGCAGCTGAAAAAGTATAAGGCGCGCCTGAAGGAACGGGATCAGAAGGCGATTGCCGACGCCAAAGCGGCAGCCCACCGTCGTGGCCAGGCCGAATCGGCGGAATGATCGACTTCGAGACTTAGACGGACTGATCCAAGTTTGGGTGGTAAAGGCATGGAAGCGGTCACGATTGAACGACTTCTGGAAGATCGGCGGCAGCAGTTTGAGCTGACCGTCATCGGCGGACGCGCCGGGGTCAAGAAGCGGATCCTGAACGCCGAGATTCACCGGCCCGGACTGGCGCTCTCCGGCTACACCGATCGCTACCCCCACCAGCGCACCCAGGTTCTCGGTGAAACCGAGATGACCTACCTCAATTCGTTGCGTCCTGAGGATCGGCGTCCGGTCTTGGAGTCGCTCTACCGCCTGGGTTTGCCGCTGGTAGTGATCACGAAAAATCTTCCCGCGCCCGCCGAGATGGAGGCCCTGGCCGATCAGTATGAGACTCCACTTCTGAACACGCGCCTGTCCACGACCGAATTCATTACGCGCCTGTCGGTCTACCTGGACGTGCGTTTTGCGCCTTCCACCCAGATCCACGGCACGTTGGTCGACGTCTACGGCGTCGGCCTGCTCTACACGGGGAAATCCGGGATCGGGAAATCGGAGGTGGCGCTCGACCTGATCGAACGCGGCCACCGTCTCGTCGCCGATGACGTGGTCCGCATCCTCCGCCGGGCGCCGCAGGTGATCATCGGCAGCGCCGGCGAACATCTCGGGCACCACATGGAAATTCGCGGCGTGGGGATCATCAACGTGGAGAAACTCTTCGGCATTCGCGCCGTCCGCCTGCAGAAACGTATCGAGGTTGAGGTCCGTCTCGAACTGTGGCGCGGCGACGCCGAGTATGAACGGCTGGGGCTGGAGGACAAGGTCACCACGATTCTCGGCGCCGAAATCCCCTTGGTGACGATTCCCCTGTCACCCGGCAAGAACATCACGGTCATCTCCGAAGTGATCGCCATGAACCACATGCTCAAGGTTTATGGCGTGCACACCCCGCGCGAGTTTTCCCGCGCCCTGTCCGAGGAAATGATGCGGCGCAGTCTCTCGGCCGGCTACCTCGAATCGGATACCGAATAGACAACGCCACAGTGGGCCAGCTGTAAGATCCCCTGCTCAAGGTTCGCGATGGTCGCGTTGCTGAGATTGCCGCGCCCGCCGTAATCCGGCGGGCTCGCAATGACGGATGTTTACGCGCCCCGGCAGCCCCCCCGTCATTGCGAGGAATCCCCGCCTTAAGCGGGGATGACGAAGCAATCTCGCCCTTTCTTCCACGTTCAGACACCGCGCCCTTTTTCAAGAGTCCCCCGGTGATCCGGCAAGATTCCGTGAACAAGATAGCCGGGTAATCGTTACATTTACTCTGTACCGGCCGCGATGGACGAAGGCGGCCGGATCGTCCTATGCTGGCCAGACTCAACCTCGTCAAACCTTACCTCAAGCGCTACCGGCGGTACATGTGGTGGGGGCTGGTGGCAATCGCCATCTCGAATGCGTTGGGGCTGATGGCGCCTCTGGTCTTGCGCCGGGCGATCAATCGGATCGAGCACGGAGGGGGCGTCCAGTTTCTTCTCTGGGATGCGACACTGATCATGCTCCTGGCCCTGGGATCGGGGGTGTTTCGCTTCCTGGTGCGTCGCACGGTCATCTGGGCATCGCGCAAAATCGAGTTTGACCTGCGCGCCGACCTGTTCGCCCATCTGTTGCGTCTGGACGGCTCCTTCTTCGACCGTACGCCCACCGGCGACATTATCACCCGCGCCTCTTCGGACGTCGAACAGGTCCGCATGATGATCGGGCCGGGGATCATGCAGGGGGTCAACACGCTGGTCACCGCGGGCGTGGCGATCCCGCTCATGGTGCATTTGGATTGGCGCCTCGCCTTGTATGCCCTTCTGCCTCTGCCGATTCTCGCGCTCCTGACCAACCTTCTGGGGGGCGTGGCGCACCGACGGCTCATGGCGATCCAGGAGGCCTTTTCGCGCCTGTCCGGATTCGTGCAGGAATCGCTCGCGGGAATGAGGGTGATCCGGGCCTTCGCCAACGAATCTGACAAGAGCCGCCGCTTTGAGACCGACAACAAAAGTTACATGCGCCTAAACATGCGCTTGATCAAGATGTACGGCGCCTACATGCCCCTTCTGAGCATGCTGTCGGGAGCGGCGGTGCTCCTGGTCCTATACTTCGGCGGCAAGGCCGTGATCGAGGGACGGATTGATCTGGGGACGCTCGTGGCCTTCTCCGTCTACCTCGGCGAACTGGTCTGGCCGATGATCGCGCTGGGCTGGGTCGTGTCGCTCTACCAGCGCGGTCTGGTGTCGATCAAGCGCCTTGAGACGATCATGAAGATGCAACCAAGGGTGGCGGATCCCGCCCCCGAGGTGGCCGTGTCGCCCGCCGCCTCCGGCGCGTTGGAATTCCGGCGGCTCACCTTCTCGTATGCGGGAAACGGGAATGGGAATGGCCACAAAGAAGAATCCGGACGCAAGGCGCTGGAGGACATCTCATTCGTCATCCGTCCGGGCGAGACAGTGGCCATCGCCGGGGCTACCGGGAGCGGGAAGTCGACCATCGCCCATCTGTTGTGGCGACGGTATCGCGTGGCGGACCATGCGATGTTTCTGGGGGAGGTCGATGCCAACGCGATCCGTCTCGCCGACTGGCGCGCGCGCATTGCCCTCGTGGCGCAGGAACCCTTCATGTTTTCCGACACCTTGAGCGCCAATATTGCCGTTGGCAGTGCCGGCATGACTGCGAATCGACTGGACGAGGTGTCGCATCAGGCAGCGTTGGCCAAGGACATGCAGCAATTCCCGTCGGCGTACGAGACGGTCGTCGGCGAGCGCGGCATCACGTTGTCGGGAGGGCAGAAGCAACGTGTGACTCTGGCGCGGGCTCTGGCGGCCCAGTCCGAGATCCTTGTCTTGGACGACGCTTTCAGTGCGGTCGACGCGCAGACCGAGCAGGAGATTCTGGACCGTCTGGCCGACCTCTTCGGCACGAGAATCATCATACTCATCACGCATCGGCTGTCGACGTTGCGGCGTGTCGATCGCATTCTCTTTCTGGACAAAGGGCGGCTGGTCGATTCCGGCGCGCACGACGAGATGCTGACGCGCGGGGGCGCCTACGCACGCTGGGTGGCGCGCGAGGCGCTTAAAGAAGAATTGGAACGCATGTAGTCAGGAAGGGCAATGGCGGAAGGATTCTTCGAAGACGAGGCCCTGGGCAAGGCCTACGATCATCGGCTGATGCGGCGGCTGTTGGGATATCTGCGACCGTATCGTCTGGTCGTCGCCGTGGCGTTGGTTCTCCTGTTCATCATGTCCGGCCTCCAGATTGCCGGGCCATGGATCATCAAGAAGGTGATCGATGGGCCGATTGCGCAGCATGACTTGGCGGGGCTCTCCTTCTGGGTCGGCCTCTACGCCGTCATTCTCATCGGGCAGTTCGCAATCCAGTTCGCGAATATGGTGATGACCCAGTGGATCGGGCAGAAGGCCATGCTCGATATGCGTACGCAGTTGTTCGATCACATTCTCACTTTGGACATGCGCTTTTTCGACAAGAACCCGGTGGGGCGGCTTTTGACACGGGTCACCGGCGACGTCAATGCCCTCAACGAACTCTTCGCCTCCGGCGTCGTGACCATCTTCGGGGACATTTTCACTCTGATCGCCATCGTTGGCGCCATGGTCTATCTGAACGCCCAGATGGCACTGGTCACGTTCCTCGTCCTGCCGCTCCTGTTTGCGGCCACTTGGGTGTTCCGGCGCAAAGTGCGCGGCGCCTACCGCGAGGTGCGCCGGCTGGTGGCGAAGATCAACGCTTTCTGGCAGGAGCGGGTGACCGGGATTGCCGTCGTGCAGGGGTTCAATCGCGAAGACCAGACCTTCGCCCAACATCAGGAACTCAACGCCGAGTTGCGCGCCGCGAATCTGCGCTCGGTCTTTCACTACGCCGTCTTTTTCCCGGTCGTGGAATTGATCGGGGCGATATCCCTCGCGTTGATCATCTGGTTCGGCGGCGGCAAGGTGGTCACCGGGGTCATGACGTTCGGCGCCTTGGCGGCGTTCATCCAGTACGCCGAACGGTTCTATCAGCCGATCCGTGATCTGGCCGAAAAATACAACATCCTGCAGGGGGCCATGGCCTCCTCCGAGCGCGTCTTCAAACTTCTGGATACACAACCGGCGATTCCGCTGCCGGAGCAACCATACACGGGCGCCGCCGATATGGAATCGGCCGCGTCGCGTCCCACCGGATCAAGAGCCGAGGGGGGCGTTGTCTTTGATCACGTCTGGTTCGCCTATCAGAACGAAGACTGGGTGCTGGAGGATGTCTCGTTTTCGGTCGCGCCGGGAGAAACCGTGGCGCTGGTCGGCGCCACCGGGGCTGGGAAGACGTCGATCGCCAATCTGATCACCCGGCTCTATGAGTTTCAGCGCGGCTCGATCACGGTAGACGGGATCGACGTGCGCGCGTGGAATGCCTCGGCCCTGCGCCGACGGGTCGGCGCGATCTCACAGGATGTTTTTCTATTCTCTGGACGCATCGCCGACAACATCCGTTTGGATTCGCCGACTCTCAACGACGAGGCTCTGTTGGCCGCCGCGGAGCGCGTGGGCCTGGGACGTCTCTCAGGCGGCTCCGACCATGGTTTGTCCCGGCCGGTCGGTGAACGTGGCTCCGGGCTGTCCGTTGGGGAAAAGCAGTTGGTGGCGTTCGCCCGGGCCCTGGCCTTCGATCCGGGGATCTTGATTCTCGATGAGGCGACCTCATCGGTCGATCACGAAACCGAGGCGCGGATTCAGGCGGCGCTGTCGGTCGTCTTTTCCGGCCGCACCAACATCGTGATTGCCCATCGCTTGTCCACCATCCGCTCGGCCGACCGGATCATTGTCTTGCACAAGGGGCGCGTCCGCGAAGTCGGCCGTCACGACGAACTGGTGACCCAGGACGGCATCTATGCACGTCTGCACCGTCTGCAGGCGGATACCTACGAGCCCGATGAATCGTCCGTCTCGGGTCGGCGCGTGACAGTCTAAAGGAAGTCTAATGAAGGTAGACACGGCGGATCGCATGCACGGACCAAGAGATCCCGTCTGGGCTGACTATCTGGACGCAGCGTTGCCGATCGCGCTGGCCGCCGGCGACCTCTTGGCCCGGCGCTTGGGGGAACAACGCTCAGTCGAACTGAAAGGCGAGATCAATCTCGTGACCGAGATGGATCGACAGGCCGAAGAGTTGATTGTCTCGCGCCTGACGGCGGCATTTCCGGGATTTGGCATTGTCGCCGAGGAAGGCGCCCAGCACCGGGTGCAGAGCGAATATGTCTGGTACGTCGATCCCTTGGACGGAACGACGAATTATGCTCATGGCCTGCCGATATTCTGTGTCTCATTGGGTCTCTGGCGTGGCGACAATCCCGTTTGTGGTGTCGTCTATCATCCGATGGGCCAAGAGACCTTCACGGCCGTGTCCGGTGGCGGCGCCTATTTGAATGGCCGACGGCTGGCTGTGTCATCGCAGCCCGACCTCGGGTCCGCCATTTTGGCGACAGGTTTTCCCTATGACATTCGCCGGACCGACGTCGACAATCTCGACCACTTCGCCCGCTTCGCCAAGCGGGCCCAGGCGATCCGTCGCATGGGTGCGGCCGCGCTCGATATGGCCTGGACGGCCGCCGGGCGCTTCGACGGATTCTGGGAGATGAAACTGTCGCCTTGGGATATTGCCGCCGGGGCGCTCTTGTGCCTTGAGGCGGGCGCGATTGTGACCGACTTTCGCGGAGAGCCCTTCACGCTGGCCAAGGGACAGGCCATCGCCGCGAATGCAATTCTACATCAACACATGCTGGAGATCATCGCGCCGGGAAAATTCCCCGCTGCGTAGTGCGTGCTCCGCACGCACCACCCTTGTGTTCCACGAAAAAAAGGGTGCGTTCAGAGAACGCACCCTTCGGATCGACGTTCCAATCTGCGCATGAACTCAGGAGGCCGAAATGGGCGGTTCTTCGAGCGACTTGAGGACGTCCCCGATCCGGTCGATGCGGAAGGGTTTCATGAGGAAGGCGTCGGCGTACTCGCGGCCGGGGAAGGATGGGAGATACCCGGTGATCAGGACCACGGGCATGTCGGGATGCGACATTTTGATCTGGTGGATCAACTCTTCGCCGGTCATCCCGGGCAATTTGTAATCGGCGATCAGGACGTCCGGGCAGTGGTGCGCGATGCGCTGCAGGGCAGATTCGGCGTCGCCCACGCTGGCGGCTGAGTACCCCATGGCCTCGATCACCTCGGTCAGAAGCACGGCGAATTCGGGGTCGTCTTCCACGATCAGCACATGCCGGATCACGCGGCGCGGCGCCGACGCGGCGGCATCCCCCTCGGTGAGAATGCGGCCGAGGACTTCTTCGATCTTCGCCAGGCGGAACGGTTTCATCAAGAAGGCGTCGGCGCCGGCGTCGGTCGCTTCCATCTTGAGTTGTTGAAAGGCATACCCGGTGATCATCACCACCGGCAAATTCGGTTGCTCGGACTTGAGATGGTGCAGAAGCGACAACCCGTCGAGTTCCGGCATCTTGATGTCGGTGATCACGCAGTCCGGCGGGGTCTCGCGCGTGATGCTGAGGGCCTCGCGGCCATTGGCGGCTTCGACGGTGTGATACCCGAGGGCATCCAGGGATTCGGTGAGAAGCCCGCGGATGCGCGGATCGTCATCGACGATCAATAGGGTTTTTCCTGCCGGTCTGTCCACGGACGGCCTCCCCGCCTGATACGACTGTCTTTTCCTTCTTACGGCCCGGTCGGGTTACCGCCTTCCTGCGTCCCCGGACGATCCCCAACAGCCAGGCGGTCTTCTCATCCAGTAGATCGGCCGTTTTGGCTTCAATGTTGAGCCGCAGGAGGGGTTCGGTGTTGGAGCCGCGCACGTTGAACCACCAATCATGCCAGTTGTAGGTGAGGCCGTCGGTGCGGTCGGGAATCTGGTCGGGGAGAGAGGAGGCGATCTTTTCCAGCATCTTGGGGACCGAGGCGACCCGCGAGTTGATCTCGCCCGAACGCTTGTAGGGATCGATCGTCCGGACGAGCTCGGAGAGGGGCATGTCGGCATGGGATAGGATTTCCATCGCCACCAGTAGGGCAATCAGGCCGGAATCGGCGTACCAGTTTTTCTGAAAATAGAAATGCCCCGAATGCTCGCCGCCGAAGAGCGCGTTTTCACGTTTCATCAGGGGTTTGATCAGGGCATGGCCGACCGGCGTCCGCACCGCCCGCCCGCCGGCGGCGGCGATCCCCTCCGGCACGGCGCGCGAGCAGATGAGGTTGTAGAGGATGGCGGCGCCGGGGGACTTGGCCAGGACACCACGCGCCACCAAGAGAGTCACAATGTCGCCCCCCAAGGGCTGGCCGGTCTCGTCAACCAGAAACATCCGGTCGGCGTCACCATCAAACGCGACGCCAAAATCGGCCTTCTCAGCCCGAACCCGCGCCTGCAGGTCCTTCAAATTCGCCGGCTCAATGGGATTGGCCGGATGGTTGGGGAATCGTCCATCCAGATCGAAGTACATCGGGATCAGGCGGCAGGGAAGTCGTTCGAATACCATCGGCACGGTGACACCGGCCATGCCGTTGCCGGCGTCGACCACGACCGTGAACTTCTTGAGTTGGCCGGGGTCGATGAACGACAGAACATGGTCCCGAAATTCGTCCAGAATCGCACGCGACGAACGCTTTCCTGTCCGTTCACTGGCATCCCATTCACCCAAGGCAATCGCCTCCTGCATGCGGGCGATGCCGTCGGCGCGCGACAGGGGTTCGGCGTTGCGGCGGCAGAGCTTGAAGCCATTGTACTCCGGCGGATTGTGGGAGGCCGTCACCATCACGCCGCCATCGGTCCCCAAATGACCGACTGCGAAATAGAGGGCGTCGGTCGAAACCCGGCCCAGGTCGACGACGTCGCAGCCGCTCTCCAAGAGCCCCACGACAAGGGCTTCCGTCAACTCATCGGACGACATGCGCATGTCCCGTCCGACGGCGACGTTGCCGCCCTTCAGTTCACGGGCGAACGCACGGCCGACCCGGGTCGCCGCGTCGGGATTGAGCTGCTCCGGCACAGTCCCGCGAATGTCGTAGCCTTTGAAAATGTCGGGGGCAACTGCCGGTTCGGTCGGGGTCCTTTTCTTGACATTCTGCATGTGGTGAGCTCCGGATGGAAACGGGGTACGATCCCGCGACCATGAACAAGGACGTGATCTGAGACGTTGCGGTCAAACGGTATTGCGCGCGCGGGCTGCCCTTGCGACCTTGACAGGAGTCGCCAGACACAAAAACGATCATCGGCGTCTCAGTCATCATGCTTGTCCTCGAATTCCATCATGTCTGCAAGTCGTTTGGGACCACAACGGCGCTGGATGGCTTGAGTTTTTCCGTCTCCGAAGGTGAGTTTCTCGTCATCGTTGGTCCGTCGGGATGCGGCAAGTCCACCGTGTTGCGTCTGATCGCCGGATTGGAGGCGCCGGATCAGGGGCGCATCCTCATCGACGGTGCCGATGCGGCCAATCGTCCGCCCAAGTCACGCGGCTGCGCCATGGTGTTTCAGTCGTATGCGTTGTATCCCCATTGGACGGTGTTCGAGAATCTCGCCTTTCCTTTG
>JACQFV010000094.1 GCA_016199865.1 Candidatus Zixiibacteriota bacterium
CAGCGCTCTCATCGGCGCCGCCTTCGGGCTCCTGTTCGGGGGCAAGACGGATACGCTCCTCCGGGGCTCAGCGTGGGGCAGCGCGTATGGGGTCATCTGGTGGTTCGCCGGCGCTCTCGTCATCATGCCGATCTGGCTCGGGACGCCGGCGCAGCTCAACATGGCGGGAATGAAGAGCGCCATGCCGAGCCTCATGGGGCACGTGATCTACGGTGTCATTACAGCGATCGTGTTCAACCGATTGGCCGAGAGATCGGCTGGGCACGCTATCGCGCCGTCGCTCTCCAGATAGCGCAAACTCTCGGGATTCAGTCAACGAAGTGCAAACGAACTCTTAACGAAGGAGCTGGCAATGATCAAACGGATGGCCATCTCAGCCATGCTACTCGCGCTCCCGCTCATGATGATCGCTCCGTCTTACGCGGGTGACACAAAGGCAGCCAATTCGGTTGCGGTCTGCGGATGCGGCAAGGTCTTCACGCCCGATGGAAAAACTGAATACGTCACTGCCAACGGGAAGAGTTACGCCTGTTGCTCACACGCCTGCCACGAGATGGGGGCAAAGGATCCCGTTGGTGCTGCCAAGATGTCGGAAGCGGCATTGGCAAAACTCACCGGGAAGGCGAACGTCGATCTTGCCGTGGCCAACGTAGTGGCTGTTACGGAGAAGGGAACAAAGGCCGTCTGTGGCTGCGGGAAGGAATTCACCATTGATCCCACGACGTCGTTTCTGCAGGTCGACGGCGAGTCCTATGCATGCTGCAGCAAGGACTGCCATGAGATGGCGCTGAAAGATCCAAAAGCGGCCGCAAAATCCGCCAAGGAACACATGCTTGCACGAAAGTGATCTCGCCGCGTCGCCCCACAGTCACGACCGCACCAGGATCCTCTGCACGCTCGGGGAAGCCCGACTCATCGGGCTTCCCCTCTCTTCCGAACCGCCTCTTTGGACTGGGATACTGCGAAACAGTGTAACCGTGCTCCTCAAGGCGGACGCAATCTTCACCATGCCATCGAGGATTCTGCTGAGCGGGAAGGTTCCAAATCTCGGTTCGATGAAGCGGGCGTTCTGTGCCCAGTGGGTCGTAAGGAACGCTCACGTGGGAGATGCCGATCCTTCCCCTTGACTTCCGCTCCCGAACTCTGATGACGTTCAGCGGAAGGTCCAGATGAAGCTCGCGGATGCCACAGACCGTTTCACCCGCCAACTGGCCGCCAACGGCCGTTCCCACCACACTCGGGCGGCCTACCGGCGGGACCTGGAGGCGCTGGCCAAGTGGTTGGGTAACAAGCCCGACTTGGGGCACATCACCCCGGACGTGCCGGCCCGTTTCCTGTGTTCAGTAGCCGTCCTACGGACTCCAGACGGTAAACTCCGTGCCGCCCTCACGGTCAACCGCACCAAGTCGGCCCTGCGGTCGTTCTTCGCTTTCTGCGTGGAATCGGGGTGGATTAAGGACAACCCGGCCCGGCTGATCCGGTCATCGCCGGCGGCAGCTAAGGAGCCGACCACTCTGACTGAGGACGAGATCGGGCGTCTCCGGACCACGCTGGCAGAGGCGGACGGTCCCTGTGCAATAAGGGATTCCCTGATCTTCGAGGTTCTGCTTGGAACAGGCATCCGGCTTGGCTTGCTGGTGCGTGAAAACGTCCGTACGGGCGACGGAAGGCCGGACATCCCCCTGTTTCGCAGCCAATCCGGCTCCGCCACAGCGGGTAAGCGTCGCCTCGGCGCCCGGCAGGTGCAACTGCAGTTTGCCGCCCTCTGTCATGCGGCCGACCTGACCCGCCGCGTCTCGGTCCATTCCCTCCGCCACACCTTCGCCACCCGGCTGTACCACAAAACCGGGGACCAGTACCTGGTGCAGCGGGCGCTGGGGCATAGGCAGATTACAAGCCGGAGATCTGTGCTTGCCCCAGCGATGATCGACTCAGGCAGGCCATCGGCTCGAGGCTGCTCCTGCAGCGTCATTGACAATCGCCGCTTTTGTGTACTATTTTCACGCTGCCGGTCGCGTCGATGTGCGACCGCACCGTGAAGGGAGGAGCATGTCAATGTACCGACGGATCTCGATCGTGTTCGTGTCGCTCTTTGCGACGCTTGTCTTCTTATGCGGCTCCACGTGCTACGGTTTGAAGCCTGGCGAGGGGTTTGTCGATGTGCCCGGGGGCAAGGTCTGGTATCGCGTTGTTGGCGAAGGGAAAGGGACGCCACTCCTGGTTCTGCACGGTGGTCCAGGTGTGCCCAGCTATTACTTGAAACCCCTCGGCGCCCTCGGCTCGGATCGGCCGGTGATCTTCTACGATCAACTTGGATGCGGCCACTCTCCCGGTGCGGATGACTCCACCTTGTGGACGATTCCCCGGTTCCTGCGGGAGTTGGACGCTATCCGCTCGGCGCTCAAACTCGCCGATGTCGACATCTACGGCCATTCTTGGGGAAGCATCCTCGCCTTCGAATATGCCTCCGCCCATCCCAAAGGGGTTCACTGCCTCATTCTGGCGGGGCCAGCGTTGGACATTCCGCAGTTTCAGCGCGATGCGGACAGTTTGCTTCTCCAGATGCCCGACTCAATCCAGCAAGTCGTCAACCAGACCGTGAAGGCCGGGGCGTTTGAGAGCCCGGAGTACCAGGCGGCGGTGATGCAATACTATCAGAAGTTCCTCGCCCGTCGGCAACCATGGTCGGCGGATATCGACAGCTCGTTCGCGCAGATCAATCCCAAACTGTACGCCTACGTGAATGGGCCAAGCGAGTTTACGCTGACCGGCACGTTTAGGGACTACGATTGCACCGCGCGGATGAAAGACGTCCGCATTCCGGTTCTGTACGTGGCCGGCGAATTCGATGAGGCCCGGCCCTCAACGGCGCGCCATTTCCAAAGTCTGACACCGAAATCCGAGCTGGCGGTGATCCAGAACGCCGGTCACTTGGCGATGCAGGATGAGCCGGAGCAGTACGTCCAGACACTGCGCAAGTTCCTGAGCAGATTTGATCACAAGTGACGCTGAGGTTGGCTGTGGTGATATTCTGACCGCCCCCCAGACGCAGGCGTAGAATTCGCTCCGAGGCGGCGTCTATACTCACAAGAATCTTCGGGCCGTGCCCGATCGCGTTTTGTCTCAATCGGGAGTGACCATGAGTTACAGTGACGCGTTGGCTGAGAGAATCCGGACCTTGCTGAAGGGGAAGCGGGGTATCACCGAGAAGAAGATGTTCGGTGGCGTCGCCTTCCTGTTGAAGGGGAAGATGTTTTGCGGAGTCAACAAAGACAATCTCATGGCCCGGGTCGGACCGGAACGCCACGATGAGGCGTTGAGCCAGCCCCACGCCCGCCCGATGGACTTTACCGGTCGACCGATGACGGGGTTTGTCTTTGTAGCCCCCGGTGGTTACCGGAGTGACGTTGCACTCGATAGATGGGTTCAGTGGAGTCTCGAGTTTGTGTCTCAATTGCCGGCGAAGAAGCCGGGAGTGAAGTCGAAGCGACAGGGCAAGAAGGCAGGCTAAGAAGTGAAGCGGTATCCGCGTCAAATCGTGTGTATGCCCGAGTCACATGACCGGGCAGTGAGCGATTCAAGTGCCGTACCGAGCGTGCACCGCGTCACACTGTCTCGGACCACGGTCAGCGACACATGTGGCTGAACTGTTCGATACAACTACACCCACAGCGTCCGGTCCAAATTGCGGTATTGTATCGCCTCGGCGATGTGTTGCGGATGAATGTCGATGGTGCCGTCCAGATCGGCAATCGTCCGCGACACTTTCAGAATACGATCATACGCCCGCGCCGACAACCCCAGTTTGGTGATGGCGCGGCGCAACAGGTCCAACGACTCGTTGTCGATCGGGCAGAAAATGCGCAGATGCTTGGACTCCATGTGGGCGTTGCAATACATCCCCTTCTCGTGGGCAAACCGTTCGAGTTGCCGTTCGCGCGCTTTGTTGACCCGGCCCCGGATCGCCGCCGAGGGCTCCCCCGCCTCTTCCGAGGAGAGCTCCTTGAATTTCACCGCCGGGACTTCGATGTGGATGTCGATCCGATCCAGAAGCGGCCCGGAAATCTTCGACATGTACTTGGTGATCTGCTGCGGCGAACAATGGCATTCATGCAGGGGCGAACCGAAGAACCCGCAGGGGCAGGGATTCATCGCGCCGATCAGCATGAACCGCGCCGGGAAGGTCAATGTCAAGGCCGCGCGGGCGATGGTGACATGCCCATCCTCCATCGGCTGGCGCAGGACTTCCAAAACATCCTTGTTGAATTCGGGCATTTCATCGAGGAACAAGACGCCATGGTGCGCCAACGATACCTCGCCGGGACGCGGCGATGTGCCGCCGCCGACCAGCCCGGCATTGGAGATCGTGTGGTGGGGCGAACGATAGGGCCGGGTCGCGATCAAGGCCGCACCCGCCGGAAGATTGCCGGAGACCGAGTGAATCTTGGTTGTCTCCAGCGCTTCATCCAGCGTCATGTTCGGCAGGATTGTCGGGAAGCGCCGCGCCAGCATCGTCTTGCCCGAACCCGGCGGGCCGACCATGATGACATTGTGCCCTCCCGACGCCGCGATCTCGAGGGCGCGCTTGGAGAGTTGTTGCCCCTTCACATCGGTGAAATCGACTGGGTAGGAAAGCGCGCTGTTGAAAATCTCGTTGATGTCGATTTTGAAGGGCTCGATCGTGTTCCCGTTTTCGAGAAACTGGATGGTTTGCGTCAGTGATTCGACCGGGTAGACGTTCAACCCACCGGCGATGGCCGCTTCGGACGCGTTGTCGACCGGCACAAGTATGCCCTTCTTGCCCTCGGCCAATGCGTGCATCGCCATCGGCAGCACGCCGGGAATGGGCCGCAACGCGCCATCCAAAGACAATTCGCCGACCAGCACATACTCGCCGAAATCCTCCCGCAGAATCTGCCCGGTGGCCGCCAGTATGCCGACGGCCATCGGCAGATCGAAGGCCGAGCCCTCCTTGCGGATGTCGGCCGGCGCCAGATTGATCGTCACCTTCTTGTTGGGGAACATGAAGTCGGAGTTTTTGATTGCCGCCTGCACCCGTTCCCGTGCCTCGCGCACCGCGCCATCGGGCAGCCCAACCGTCACGAACATCGGCAACGACGGCGAGATGTCCGCCTCGACCTCGACCAAGTAGGCGTCGATCCCCAGCACCGCCGATGAAATGACCTTGGCCAGCATCGCTTGTTCGCTCAGACCGGCAAACCACCCGTGCCGGCGGGATGACTGCAAATCATCACAGTCAGGCAATTTACCGTCCAACTGGCCAGGATTCAATCACTTTCGGCGCGCTTCGGGGTGTCATACCGGAGAACGATACTCCTGAAATAAAGCCGCTTCCCGCCGGTAATGCAGTTGGCGCATGCCGCCGCGACGGCTTCTTGACAGATCGAGAGCGGGTCGCCTAATTTCGTCTGGACTTGTCTTAGATCGCCGGGGGATGGCGATGCAAAACTCTACCCGGTCTGTGGTGAGGGTCGCCGGATCGTCTCGGCTGTGGCTTCTTGGTATACTCTGCCTGGCCGCCACGCTCGGGGCAACGACTGCCCGGGCGAGTGATCTTGATTATGCCCGGCGGAGTGATTCCGCGCGGCGGTTCCTAGAGGCCGGGACCGCTTCCGACTTCTTCCGTGACATCGACATCGGCGAACTACGGCTCAACGTCTCGAGCTACGGGGCGCTGGGGAATCTCGAATTCCCTGTCATCATACCCAGCCTACCCTGGTATCTGCGCATCACCTACCTCGACGCTTTCGGCCTGACTCCACTATTCGGATCGATCCGCAACCTCGACACCCTGGTGAGCGCCAACACCGGTGAAACCTACAATGAAGTTCTGGACGACGCGCCCTTGCATGCCTGGTCAACGGATCAGACGTCTCCCGAGTACGATCCCCGCGCCAAGGCCGAACAGGAGTATTACGCCCGGTACTCCGACACATCGCTGCGTTTTTCTGGGGGCAGCAGTGACGGTATCGAGCTGCGTCCGCACCTCCCCATCGGGATCGAAGTCCACCAGACCAGCTACGGCTGGTCCGAATTGCAATCCAAGCGATTCGTGATCTTCGATCTGTGGATCATCAACACCACCGATCAGCCGATTGAGGAGGGGTGCGTCGGTTTGATGGCCTGGCCCTCGGTCCACTGCGCCCTCTTGCACGGGGGCTGCGAGGGGGGGCCGACCATCTGCGGGTTCCTGCCCACAGCACCCGGAATTGTCGAGGGGATTGCCGACACGATCGACCTGGCTTGGGCTGCCAACACCGACGGCGGACCGGACACTTCCGGCACCCGATTCAATCGATTCAGCGAAACCGGGGCCATGGGCCTCCACATCCTGCGGGCTCCACACGGCGGCCGGGTCAATTTCAACTGGTGGTCAAGCGATTTTCTCTGGGGGCCGCGTAAACGGGACCATCTGCCGGTCGTGGTCAACGATTATACGGGCGACCCGTTCGGTGATCGCAGCCGTTACAAGTTGATGACCAACGGCGAGATCGACTACGATCAGGTGTACAGCGCCATCGACTATTCGGCGGACGGCTGGGAGAAACCGCTGCAATATGACGGCCTCGCCAATCGGCTGGCCGGCGGCTATGGCCAGATCGGGATGCTCCTTTCCTACGGACCCTTTGATCCGATTCCGCCTCACGATTCGGTGCCCTTCACCTATGCGGTCGTCATGGGCGGCGATTTCCACAATGACCCGCAGAACTACGTGCGCAATTTCCATCCGGAGAATCCGGCGCCCTACCTTGACCGTCTCGATTTCACTGATCTGGTCGCCAATGCCCGTTGGGCGGAGTGGATCTTCGACAATCCCGGCGTCGACACCGACGGCGACGGGTACCGCGGCCGCTTTCACCTGGTGGACTGCGACGGCGCCGGGCATTGCGATACGATCTTCTATACCGGCGATGGTGTCCCGGATTTTCGCGGCCCGCAGGCCCCGCCGCCGCCTAAGGCCGAGCTGACGACACGGCCCCATGAAGCCATCCTGCGCTGGACCGGTGCCGAAAGCGAATTTGCCCGCGACTCGATCACGCGCAAGACCGACTTTGAGGGATACCGGGTCTATGTCGGCAAGACGGCTGACGTCAATGGTTTTTCACTGGTCGCCTCCTGGGATAAGGAAGACTACAAACGCTTCTCCTACCATGCCCCCACCAACGACTGGCGCCAGAATTCCGATCCGCTCACGATTGAGCAATGGCGGGACGTCCTCCACGACCCAGACTTCGATCCGAGCCGTCATGTGGCGCCATCATTTGAGTCCAGCTATCGCGACACCGCCGTCGACACGATCCGCAACGTCGACGGACGCATCGTGGACGTCCTCCGTCGCGAACGGTTTTCCTACTGGCAGCCGCAGGAGGCCAACCAAACGAACACCTACACCGACCTGGGCGTCACGCGCACGAACCGGATCCAGCAGGTGGGGACGGTTGACACCATCATCGCCGGCCAGCCGCTCACTTATGGAGTCTACGAGCTCCAACTGGACAACCTGAACGGGGCGCAGGCGCTCTACTTCTCGGTCACCGCCTTCGACTATGGCGATTTCCAGAAGCGGGTTGATCCCTTGGAATCCAAACCGGGCCGGAACGCCGTGTTCGGGTTCCCGATCTACTCATCCGACGTGGTCGTCGACTCCGGGCTTAGAGTTTCGGT
>JACQFV010000104.1 GCA_016199865.1 Candidatus Zixiibacteriota bacterium
CCCGCCGCTCGTGAGGCATACTTTCAGGATGTCGGACGCCATCACCGGGCGGGCGTGGCGGACATTCGGAGGCGAAAACCCCACGGGACTCTCCATTCGAGTAGAGCACCGGCCCGCCGCGACCGTGTGGGTACATCTTAAGGGACGGCTCAACTCAGCCGCCGCGACACAATTTGTCGCGGATTTGCGGGCCGCTCTGGCACGTCGGGATGTTCGTGTGGTGCTGAACATGGCCAGTCTGGCCGGCCTGGAGGAAGACGCCGCCAATGCGCTGGCCGCCGGGCTGAGAATTTATCGCGACCGAATCCGCATCGTCCTCCCGCTCGCGGGAGAGTTCGCGGCGCTGGTGGCGATCTTCCCTCTATACCGGTAGCCCGGTGACGCCTGCAAATGCTCTTTGCCCACTCGGGATCAACTCTCCGAGTACTGCAATGACAGCCCGCCCGCCCCTCATCGCCGGGGCGGAGAGATCTGTTGTTCGGTGAACTGATTCTTCATCCCGGTCCCCCTGCCCCTCCGGGGCCAATTTGCCGAAAAAAACAACTCCAATTCGGACCAACTTTAGGGGGATCACACCAAACCGCGCCCCTCGAATCAGAGGAGCCCGTCCGCCGGCGGTGGCGTCAGCTCGCGGCGTTCACTTGGACGGTCTTTGGCTTGGATGCGGTGACGGTGACCGTCCCCTTCATGCCGGACCCCTCATGGATCCGGCAAAAGTAGTGAACTGTCCCTGCGGACAAAAAAACGAAGGTGAAACTCTGGCCGCTCGTGAGATGATGATCGAACAAGGCGCCAATAGCTGGATCGGTCGAGCCGGTCCCGGATGTGACCGTATGGGTGCCGGATGCAGTCCATTTGACCGTGTCACCAACGTGGATTCCCACGTCGACAGGGCTGAACGCCATCCCCGAGGCACTGACTGCGACCGTCTTGGGAACGACCGGTGATACCGTGACGCTGCCATTCATGCCCATCGTTTCATGTATGCGGCAGAAGTAGGGGACCACGCCCGCGGCAGCGAAAACATGGGAGAAGGACTGGCCCGCGGGGAGTTGGTGATCGAAGACATGACCGACGCTGGGGTCGCTTGATCCGGTTCCGGAAGTGATCGTGTGCGATCCGGACACGGCGACCCAGTTGACAGTGTCCCCGACGTTGATCTGCGCGTCTGTGGGGGTGAACTTGGCGTTGCCGCCTCCCGGGCCGTTGGGCGAACTGGAACAGCCCATGCCGGCAAGCAGAGCGATGGCGACGACCGTCCCGGCTGAAATCAACGATCTGGTGGTTGAAGATTGGTGTCCTTGTGGCATCATGCCTCCTTGTCAAGTGGGAGAACCGCTAAGACGGCAGTATGTTCCTGGAAAGGTGCAGGCATCGGCGAGGCCGCCTGGTAGATTCAGCGATGAGAGTGTGTCCACCACGTCGATCGGATGCATGGAGCAGCAAGAAATCCAGTGTGGGCCATTTCCCTGAATCCAGTGAGAAATAGAATCGGACGGCGAGGCATCGCTACAGCAGAGGGAGTGACAATGAGTGAGCAGCAAGAGAAATCCGGGCGCATGCCTGTCGCCGAGGTTGTACGCTCAACGGATTTGGTGAGCTATCAAGAGGGATCCGTGGTAAGCCGACAGATTACCAAGCAGGACAAAGGGAACGTCACCCTGTTCGCCTTCGATGAGTGCCAGGGCTTGACCGAGCATACATCGCCCTTCGACGCCTTGGTGCATGTGCTCGAGGGTGAAGCGCAAATTACCATCTCCGGCAAGCCGCTGCGACTCAGAACGGGTGAGATGGTTCTCATGCCGGCAAACCAGCCGCACGCTTTGACAGCCGTTACGAAGTTCAAAATGCTGCTGACGATGATTCGTTCCTGAGCCGCGGGAGCCCGGCAAGACGAGACGTCTGAGTGTGCATCGTCAGACAATTCGGACACGTTCGGACTGCAAGCGAAGACACGCGCTGCCTTGCTGACTCGCCCCCCTCGGCGGCGGGGCGGGGCCGGCTGAGGAGATCGATAAATCGGTCCACTTTAGGCCTAGTCTCTCGTGTCAGTTCAAGCTGATCCAATTCTCCAGATGGCCGTCGCTGGTAAACGTCTCGCCGTCGCATGTGAGGGAATCCGCATCCCGCTCTGCCTTCGTGATGATCAGCTGGTTCCGGGAACTGACGCCGCGCGACAGGTAAGACTGGAACAATGAGTCGGTCATCACGTCGAAATAGGAGATCAGCCGCCACCCGGCCGGCGTGGCCACCCGGACCGCCATATCCGACATCGTCTCGTCGCCGCTGTGATGCCCGAGGAGTGGAGCGGAGTGAGAAATGGGGCTTTTTCAACAGGCCCCTTGGGCTGACCTCTCCATCTGCGCCGTTTGCCATCAGCCCAAGGGCTGACCGGCACAAGCCAAGAAATGCAACACTCCCGCGCCATCATCTGACGCGGGGGTGTCTGCTTAGTGCCTCTGGTTCGCGGAGCGGTTTAGAAATCGTCGTAGCCGCCACCGCCGGGCATGCCGCCGCCACCGGGCATCCCACCGGGCATGCCGCCCGACTTCTTCTCCGGCTTGTCGGTGATCATCGCCTCGGTGGTCAGAAGCAATGAAGCGATCGACGCCGCATTCTCCAGGGCGATGCGGGTCACTTTGGTCGGATCGATCACACCGGCTTTCATCAGGTCTTCGTAGTTGTCGGTCTGGGCGTTGTAACCGAAGGCGCCGGTCTCGGCCTTGATGCGGTTGACCACGATCGAGCCCTCCGCGCCGGCGTTCTCGGCGATCATCCGCAACGGCTCTTCCAACGCCTTGCGCACGATGTTGATGCCGATCTTCTCATCCTCGCCCGCGCCATTGGACTTGTCGAGGACCTTCAGGCAGCGGATGTAGGCGACGCCGCCGCCGGGGACGATCCCCTCTTCGGCCGCCGCACGGGTGGCATGCAGGGCATCCTCGACGCGCGCCTTCTTTTCCTTCATTTCGACTTCGGTGGCCGCGCCGACGTTGATCACCGCCACGCCGCCGGCCAACTTGGCCAGCCGTTCCTGCAGTTTCTCTTTGTCGTAATCGGAGGTGGTCTCTTCGATCTGCTTTTTGATCTGGCCGATGCGCCCCTTGATCTTGTCGGTGGCGCCAGCGCCCTCGACAATCGTCGTGTTGTCCTTGTCGACGCTGACGCGCTTGGCCTTGCCCAGATGCGAGATGACCGTGTTCTCCAACTTGAAGCCCAGCTCCTCGGAGATCACCTGGCCGCCGGTCAGGATGGCGATGTCTTCCAACATCGACTTGCGACGGTCGCCGAAGCCGGGGGCTTTGACGGCGCAGACACGCAATGTGCCGCGCAGTTTGTTGACCACCAACGTCGCCAGGGCTTCACCCTCGACGTCCTCGGAAATGGCCAGCAGCGGCCGACCCAGTTGCGCGACCTTTTCCAACAGGGGCAAGAGGTCCTTCATGGTCGAGATCTTCTTGTCGTGAATCAGAATGACGGGGTCTTCCAACACCGCCTCCATCGCCTCCGGATCGGTGACGAAGTAGGGGGAGATGTAGCCGCGGTCAAACTGCATGCCCTCGACCAGTTCCAACGTCGTCTCGGTCGACTTGGCCTCTTCGACGGTGATGACGCCGTCCTTGCCGACTTTGTCCATCGCATCGGCGATCAAATCACCGATCGTGTGGTCGTTGTTGGCCGAGATCGAGGCGACCTGGGCGTATTCCTTCTTCGAGGGGACATCGACTTTCAGTTTCTTCAGTTCGCCCACGATCGAGGCGACCGCCTTGTGGATGCCGCGCTGCAGGGCCATCGGATTGGCGCCGGCGGTGACATTCTTCAATCCTTCGCGGTAAATCGCCTGCGCCAGCACGGTCGCGGTGGTCGTGCCGTCACCGGCGACGTCGGAGGTCTTGGAGGCGACTTCCTTCACCATCTGCGCGCCCATGTTCTCGAAGTGATCTTCGAGTTCGATCTCCTTGGCGACGGTGACGCCGTCTTTGGTCACGGTCGGGGCGCCGAATTTCTTGTCGATGATGACATTGCGTCCCTTGGGGCCGAGGGTGATCTTCACGGTGTTGGCGAGCGTGTCGACACCGCGTCGCATTTTCTCCCGCGCGGCGCCGGAGAATTCCAGCATTTTGGCCATAGTTTACAACTCCTCTATGATCGTTTGGGCCTCATGAGCCCTGAATACGGTTCGCCCTGGTAGCGCCGACATTCGTGTCTGCGTCCTGTGGCCGAACTTAGTTGACGACCGCGAGAATGTCGTTCTCGCGCATGATCAGAAAATCATCGTTGCCAATGGTCACTTCGGTGCCGGAGTACTTCCCGTAGAGAACCCGGTCGCCCTTCTTGACTTCCAGGGGCACCAATTTGCCTTCGTCGGTCTGGCGGCCCTTGCCGATCTCCATCACTTCCCCCTCTTGCGGCTTCTCTTTGGCCGTGTCGGGGATGATGATTCCGCCCTTCTTGACTTCCTTTTCCGAGTCCAGTGGCTTGATCACGACGCGATCGGCCAGCGGCTTGACATTCGTTGCCATTTCTTCCTCCCGTTCCGGGGTCGGTTCATTTGAAACCGAACGCTCCGGACTTGCTGTTATTGGTGGCTTTGTACTGCCGTAGTTGACTGAGTTTGACTTGACGAAACTCTCCCGAAATCCGTGTCCAATCCTTGACGACCTCGCTCCCAAACGATCTGTTAGCACTCGTGCGAGTTGAGTGCTAACAAATCTGTGCCCTATTATACGTATTTTGGACACGCGTGGGCAAATTCTTTTTGGCGCAGAGAGAGACGAAGATGCTTCCTACGTTTCTGTCTTATTATAATGAACGGCAACGACTTATCAGAAATATCCGCCGACTCCGATGGGCTGGACCACGGGCTCGACAAATCGTAGTTGTCGATTCACAATCCCAGTAGCCGAGAAGTGGGAACTCCGTGAGAGAACTCGCGGAGTCTTTGAAAGAGAAAATCTTGGATCGGTGATCTACTGCCTGACGGGAGTTGCTGCCCCAAGAGTAGACTTGGCATGCCGGTAAATCGGGACCGTGAAGCGGGTATGGGCGGCATCGGAGAGTTCGGCCGTGAACGACTTGGTAAACACCGAATCGGCGGCGGCCTTGCTGAGCTTCACGAGAATGGTCTCGTCCCACCTTCCTGTCACAGTTGGTTTTCCTCGCGATGGGGTTGGCAACAACGAGCGTTGTACCTATTGCCGAATGGGTGGTTCCGGAGAAAAACGCCTGGGACAGAGCGAACCTCGGCTAATCGGATCGTTCCGTCACCGCCCGTGCCGCCACGATGTCCCCCACCTTTAGGAGCCCTCCCGAGAGCACCCGGCAGGTCACACCGGAACGGCCCTCCAGAGCCGCTTGGCCTCCCGGACCAATCGTTTCGTCCATACGTCCGCAGGGGTGACAATCATGCTCGACTGATACCAGAATCGAGCCGACTTGCAACTTCTGCCCGAGTAGGACCCGCAAATCGATTCCGCGTACGACGATCTGGCGCCGCGAGGCGCCCTCGGGCACCGGTCGGCCCAGCACGCGGGCGGCGGCGGCCAGACCTTCAAGACCAATTAGCGTCAACTGCCGCGATTTTCCGGGACCGGAGCGGTAATCACCTTCCAGACCGAAATCCTCCCGTACGGCGATCTCCTGCAACGATTCCGCTGGATCGCCGTTCTGTCGCACCCGGTGAATAGAGACAACCGTGCCGGTCGGCATGAATCAGTCTCCCTCCCAACGGTCGACCGCCGGCATACCACCGAAGAACCGCGCCACCGGGTACCAGCCGATCTGCGCCTCGGCGAAGCGCGAGCGCTCATAGAAATATTCCCGCCGCGCCGTGGTGTTCTTGGCGAAGGCGGTGTCGGTGGCCAGCCGCGCCTTGAACGCAGCCCGCAGGGAACCGTCGGCCGCCATCATGCTGTCGGCAAGAGGGTCGATCACATAATCTTCGATGTACTCTTTGCGTTCAAATATCGCATTCCACAATCCCCAGGCGACGAAGGCATCCGGTCCCTGCGGCTCCAGGGCCTGCATGGCGACTTTGGCTGCCGGTTGATGCAAGTCGATGACCACGGTTCCCGCAGGAAAAGTGATGGACGTGTCCTGCGCCGTCGTGCGATAAGTGACGGCCAGATGGCCTTCGAACGGTTCCCGGGCCCAACCCGCGCTGTCCAGATGGTACATCTGCGCTTTGGTGGTGAAGGGCGCGGTCAATGTGTCCAGCCGGATGCCGTGCAGACGCAGCCGCGCCAAGATCTCGGTCCATTCCCGTGGGATGAAATACGCGCGGGGCGGCACGATCGACACCTTGGCTTTGAACGTCCCGAAGTAAGGGACATGCTGGGTGACGGGTTTATGCCGGTCAAAGACAGGATGGAAGGCGCCCGAGGCCACTCCCTTGGCCGAATCGGTTGCATATCCGGCAAAGTCGACCATCACGGAATCGCCGTCTGAGTCGAAAGTGAGAGGATATGGTTCGTTCAGCCCAGCCAGAGTCTGCGCATCCGCCATCGCAATCGCCACCTTAAGGGAAGAGGCATTGCGGTTGAGGTTGTCCAGAACTGCCGCGAGAAAGGCATAATTCCCCAAGACGCGCGTACGATAGTCCTTGAGCATGTGCATTTCCACCAACAGCCCGGGGCGATTCCAGAGCGCCGTGTATCCGGTCGAAAAGCGGGGGATGTCCACGAACGTGATGACGCCTCGTCGCGGGTCGGCGCCGCGCGGCGTGGCATAGGGGAAGATCTTGAATCCCGCCTTCTCCACGGCGGCTGTCACGTCGGCATCGAAATACCTGGTTGTCCACGCCCGGATTGTGGGGGCGGCATTGGGATGCCAGGGCATGGTGTAGTGGATCGTGTATTGCCAATCGCCGCCGTCGGTCACGTGGTCGTCGACGAAGAAATCCGGGAGCCAGTCACGCCATAAGCGCAGCCAAGCACGCATCTCCGGGGCGTCGGCCTTCAGGTAATCGCGGTTGAGATTCAAAATCTGGGCGGTGACACGGAATCCGGCGTTGGTGGGGCCATCCTGATTGGCGCGGGTGTTGCGGATTGTGTTCTCGTGCCCATCCACGTTGAAAATCGGGATCACGAGCAGAATGACGCTGTCCAAGAGAGCAACGCGTTTCTTCGTGATCGCGACGTCTCGCAAGAGCGCCAGCGAGGCATCCTTGCCGTCAATTTCCCCAGGGTGGATGCCGTTTTGAATGAGGACAATCACCTTCCCCGTGCGCTTGGCGTCCGCCGGGGCAAATGCCCCTTCCCTTGAGACAATCACGCAATGCAAATCACGCCCCTGTGCGCTTTTCCCGAATGTCGTGACCCGAACCCAGGGCGAGGCGGCTTCCAGCCGTTTCAGGTAATCGAGCGTTTGCTGGTAGGAGGATGTCTTCTGGTACATGGTCTGTTCGGCCACCGTCGACCAGTCATCGGCGGGAGCCGCTCCGGGAGCAACCAGCAGCAGGATGGCGATTTTCGCGGTCAGAAATCTCATCGAAACCTCTTTGTGGCGCGCAGATGTCGAGCCGGTGCCCGTGGCGCCGATCGGGTGATTCTAATAAGTGAAATCCGGAGTGATCCTGCCTGATTTTTTTGGGTCGCAGGTCACGGGGTCTTGCGTTTACCGCGCACATGGCTCTTCATTTTCAGGCCAATCATTCGTAATTCCGGTTTGGAGAGCCGCTCATGGCAGATTTGGCGGAAGCGAGAACAACGACTTCGATCATCGACTGGGGACTTCTTCCCTATTTAGAGGCCCACAGTCGCCAGTTGGCGGCGCTGACCAGCCGTATCGCCGGGCCAAGCGGCGATACCGTCTTTCTGGTCGAGCATCCGCATGTCTACACCTATGGGCGCGGTTCGAACTTTGCCGAACTGCAGGCCAAACGGCCCTTTGATTCGGACATGCGCGTCGAATTGGTTCAGGTCGAGCGGGGCGGCGGGGTGACCTACCACGGGCCGGGCCAGTTGGTGGCCTATCCGATCATCGACGTGCGGCAGAAGACCGGGGACTTGCATCGGTTTCTGCGGTGGCTGGAAGAGGTCATCATCCAAACCATCGCGCCTTGGGGCTTGACGGGCGAGCACCATCCCACCCACACCGGTGTGTGGATCGAAGGACGCAAGATTGCCTCAATCGGAATCGCCGTGCGCCAATGGATCTCCTACCACGGGCTGGCTCTCAACGTGTCAACCGATCTGCGATATTTTGGCGCCATTCACCCCTGCGGACTGTCACCGGAAGTGATGACATCGATGGAGCAGTTGACGGGGCGGACGATCGCGATGGAGGACGTCCGGAAGGAGTTTGTCAGAGTGCTTCGGACCTTGCGCGCGGGCGTGGCCACCGAGGGGATGGCTCGCCGGGATTGAGAAAGACCTGGCCGACATCGGGAGCACGGAGCGAGAAAACCCATCAAGAACAGGACTCCCGAAGGACCCCCAAGCGCCTCGCCGATTACTTCAACGGCAATTTGTATAGCGCCTGGCCGTGGGTGCGGATGACCTCCTCGCGCAGGTCCTTGCCGGAGCGGCCCGAGGCGAGTTGAGAATTGATCCAGTCGCGAATGCGCCGCGGCAGTTCGCCCTGGCAGGTCGCCAGTGGATTGTGGCAATCGGGCATAGGGCAGGAGAAACCTTCGACGATCCAGACATTCTCCGCGGACAGAACGTCGTTCAACTGATTCAGGGCTGGCTGGGCTGCGACTTGGGCCGGCGGTAACGGTGTGAGCATCGCGCGCCCGACCAGGAAACCACCGATCGCACCGATCAAGAGCGCCACGATCAGCAGCAGCGCCATGTTCATGGGTGAAGACAAACCGGATTTCGTCATGTTGTCTCTCCGTTCTCCCACTGACTAACTCAACGACCCCCTAACTTCTGCCAGCAAACAATCAACAAAGTAAGAAGGATGTGCGCGTCACGCGCCCTCGCGTGACGCGGCGCCACCTGAGGGCGGGCGGCGCTCACAGTTCTCTCTGCTGGCGTTCCAAGTCCTTGTCTGAGACCCACTCAGAGCAGTGTCGCCGTGCCCGCTCCACTGACCACGTGCCCGAGGAACCGTCCTGGGCATCATCGCTTAAGCCTCCCCGCCAGCACGACTGGCGTGCCCGGCTCAAAGGCATAATACAACGTTTGTGCGTCCGGGAGCGAAACGATCAGATCCAATGTCCGGCGGCGATGGAAAGGGGTCCAACGGGCGGCCCAGCCCCTCCAGACCTCGCTCCAAGGGCGGCTCTCCGTGGCGCCATCGTGGGTCATGACACGCAGACAGAGATCGGCGCTGAGAATGATCTCGAATCGTTCGGGTAGGACCCGGCGAATGAGCGAGGGATCAACCGATGAGACTTTGGCCACGACGCCGATGACGGTATCGGAAACGGCCGGCGCCCCGGCCCAAATGTGCCGCTCCTGAACGGTCTGCCAACCCGTGGTCTTGCGTTCGTTCCAGAGGGCGACGAAATCGGCCAAATCCCCCCCATCAACAGGATGCCACTTGCAGGAAACCAAGGCAATGCCTCCGTAGGCGATTAAAATGGACGTATCGGCGAGATTGACCGTGATGTTGTAGACGGTGTCCTTGTCGAACAGGCGGTGCGCCGACTGCTCCGGTGACTTGGCGTCGGCCGACCATGAGACGGCGCAAGTCCCCATGGCCAGGAGGAGCGCCCAAGACAGAATGGATGCGCTCTTGACCATATTCATCCTGTCCATGGGTCAAATTCAGAAGATCACGACCGGAGTACCCACGTGCACTTTCGGGTATAGATAGGCGAGGTCGCCGGCCGACAGACGCACACAGCCATGGGTCGCGGCGACGCCGATGAGTCGCTCGTACAGAGTGCCGTGGATAAAGTACCCGTTGCCGAAGCCGATGGCGTAGTCCCCCATCACCTCGTTATCCAGGCGCTCCTCGGAGTTCTTCGGCGGCACCGGCTCCCCCTCCTCGATGAACGCCCAGTCGGGTTTGCGCCACCAGGGATCGGTCACCCGCGAGTCGACCGCGAACACGCCGCGCGGCGTGTTGAACCGCCAACGTCGCCCGTCGGCCGTATCAACCAACTCGCCGCCGGTGCCGGTCGAGCAGAGGGCGGAATAGAGAACACTGTCGGTGGTGCGCCAGTACAAACGGTTGGTGTGGGTATCGATGACGATGTACGGCCCATTGAACGACGGCGCCTTCGCGTTGCTCTTGTGGGCGGAACGATGGGAAGCGGACTTGTCCACCTTCTCCGTCGGCGGGCCGGCCAGTTTGCGTTGCGCCTCTTGGGCCAGCGAATTGTCGGGAGGCGGCGGATCCACCCAGGCGAATTCCACCTTGGGCGTCAGCGTCAAGGCCAACGCGAGTCCCACGCATAACAGCGCCGCAACCGGAAGGGCGATCCACACAATCCGCTTTTTCATTGGGGCCACCCCGGCACGTCGCGCACGATCGTGACCCGGTCGCCGACTTTCATGTGCTCCATCAGGCGATCCATGTCATCGTTGCGCAGGGCCACGCACCCTTCGGTCCAGTCCTCGCCGCGTCCCCCTTCGCCGTGGATCTCGATATTGCCGCCGATCCGCGCCGTGCGGGGAATCTGTCCCGACCGGCGGTAGTATTCGAACTGTTCCCGGTCGTGGTCATTCGGATAGTTCAAGACAAGCGCCTTGTAATACCGGCTGCCGTTGACGCGCCATCGCGTGACCAGATAGGTGCCCTCGGGGGTGGCGCCGTCGCCGGCCCGCATCTTTTGACGCCAGGAACGATATCCCAACTCGACGGGGAAGTCGGCGACAATCCGCCCGTTGCGCAACAGATAGGCCCGCCGGTCCATCTTGACCACGACCAGAGCGGCCGAATCGGTGACGCGAGACCAGGAGATGGTTTCATCGACCATCCGTTTCCAGCGCGGCCCGTCTGTCGTTTGGGCCCATGGCCCCGACGCCAGTCGCTCTTCCAGATGGGTCAGCGCCTGATCGGCCTCGTCCACGGCGGCCTGGGTCTTCGCCTCGGGCTCCGTCTCGAAAGATCGCGCCGCGGCGGCGATCTTCAACTCGGCATCGGTCAATGCTCCCTGCAACGGGATGCGCGCCAGATGCGAATCCAGTCCCTCCCGGTGGGCGGCCAGCCGTGATCGCAGCTGAGTGATGGCGCTGTCGAGTTGCTGCCGTTCTCGATCCTTCACGACGCGGGCGACGCGCACCGCCTGCAGGGCCGACTGTCCCGAACGGACGAGGAGCGACTCGGCCGGAGAAAAATCCCGTTCGAAAAACCATTGCTCATTCTCCGTGGTGATCACCCACCACGCGGAGTCATAGCGCGCCTCAGCCTCGGCCCAGATCGCGGGAGCGCCCGCCTCGCCCCCCTGACGCCGGCAGTCTTGAAGCGTCTCCCACTCCAGTTTGGACAATTCCATCGGCGCCCGGTCGCATCCAAGCGCGAGCGCGCCGCAAACCACTGCAATGATCCAGGTTCTCCGTCCCAATGTGCCGCCCCATTGTACCGGTTGCCCGACGGTTCCGTTCATCCCCTTCATTGACTGGTGTCGTCACGAAATCCCGCCCATAAACCAACGGTCGTCACGTCAGCCCAGACTGACGGACGACCGTGGTGTGTGTTCTGTTGGACCCTGAGGGACCGTCGACCTTTATGGCGTCTTCCCCGCGGGCTTCTTGGCAGCCGGTGCGGCTGCGGATTTGCCGGCCGGCTTGGCTCCCATCCTGCCCTTGGGACCCTTCTTGGCCATGGCCGCTTCGACCTGTGTCTTCATCGTCATGGACTTGTCGCGCACGGACTGGGCCTTGTTCCTGGCCGTGTCGAAGTCGTTGCGTCCCCACGCGGCCTGCGCTTCAGTCAGAGTCTGCTGCATCGCCGTGAGGTCCTGCTTCATCAACTCGATTTCCGCCTTGGTGTCCTTCCCCATCGGCGCGGCGTTGACCATCGCCGTGGTCGAATCCAGTTCGGTCTTGACGGCATTTAGGAGAGTCTGGGTCTCGGCGCGGACACGGGCCATCTCGGCTTCGGCATGTGTCTTCGCCGCGGCGGCCATTGCGGCGGCCTTCTCATACAATCCCTTGGACTTGCCGTAGGAGCGGAACAGGGAAAAACGCCCATCCTGTGCGGTCTTCTCGGTCTTGGCGGCCTGGAGGGTGTCCTGCACCATCTCCCAATCCTGCGGCGCGTATTTGGCGGCCTGAGAACTGCTCGCGGCCTGAACCGCTTTGTCCGCGTTGGCCATCTCCATTTCGGGCGCCTTGGAGCATCCGGCCACAAAGGCCAGAAGCAAAGGCAGCACCATGAACCGTAGTGCCTTCTTCATCTCTTCTCCTCCTTCGGGGATCCCCCGAAAATGTGCGAATACATGTTTCTCGTCATCTTTTCCACATCCGGCAGCGCTGCCGCTGCCCATCAACCAAACCATCACGTCGAGTATCTTTAGCGACTCTCCTTTCCCGTGGAACCCACCTCCCTCAAAAAAACAGACCCGCCAAGCCAGCGAGCCTCTCCGAACCTGCAGGGGGAGTGATCGTTGGGTGTGGGTCGTTCGATCATCGTTTCAGCGGCTGGGAGCGGGCCACAGTTTATCCGACGGCCGCCGGCCGTTTCCAGCCGCTTTATGGAGCGCCTTGATACACAAGCGCCGTCAAATAGCAAGAAGATTTTTGGCTCTTTTGTCATGTCGGCGAAGCTGGACCTCTCCCGCTCGCACCGGCGATGCCTAACTTACTACATGACATTGTCTTATCATATTGACGGTCTTGGGGCGTTGTGGTCCAGACCGGAGGCGTCGCCAAAGTGGCTTGCTGTTCGGCTGATTTGGTTATAGCATTGGCATTGTCCAACCTTAAGCGCATGCACCCCAACCGGCTGAGACAATGCAAACGACGATGACACAGCTCGCCCCCGTACCCACCCGCCGGGACTTGGAGGGGAAAGTGGCCGTCATTACCGGCGGAACCAAGGGCATCGGGCGGGCGGTGGCGCGCAAATTGGCCGGGCGCGGCTGCAACGTGGCGGTCAATTATTTCCGCTCGCGCGATGCCGCGTCGGAAACGGTGGCCGAACTCGAAGGGCTGGGGGTGAGGGCGGTCGCTGTCCGGGGCAACATCGGCAACAAGGATTTTCACCAGAAACTCTTCGACGAAGTCGCCTCGGCGTTCGACAAAGTCGACATTCTGGTTTCGAATGCCGCCCTGGGGATCTACGCCAACGTCATGGACGTCGATGAGCGGGCCTGGGATCTGTCGTTGCACACCAACGCGGAGGCGCTCCTCTTCTGCGCGCAAAAGGCAGTCCCGCTCATGCCTCCTGGCGGCAAGATCGTGTCTATGTCATCGTTGGGATCAACCCGCTACATCCCCGGTTACTCGGCAATTGGCATTTCCAAGGCAGCCATCGAAACGTTGACCCGCTATCTCGCCTATGAGTTGGCGCCGAAATCGATCAATGTCAACGCCGTCTCGGGGGGCTTCATCGACACCGACGCGCTGAAGATCTTCCCCAATTACGATGAGATGCTCCGCGAGGTCGTGCGCCGCACTCCCTTCGGACGGATCGGCACTCCCGAGGAAATCGCCGACGTCGTGGTCTTCCTCTGCACCGACGCCGCCCGCTGGATCACCGGCCAGATCATCATCGTCGACGGTGGCTACACGTTGACGTGAGGGGCGCGAATCCGTGTGGGCATTCGATTAAATCTCACCGACCCTTGGTCCCAGGGCTTACGCCCTGGGCTATAAGAGATGTTGTCGCCCTTACAGGGCTAGCGGGTTGCTGAAAAAACCCTTGTGACTGCTGTCCCATCCTTCTTTTCGCCGATTGGCATCGGATGGTGGTCTGACGCCCGTGATCGCCGGCGGTTCGAAGACGATCCGATCAGTCGATCCGATTTTGACACTGAAGGGCTTGAAGTCGATTTACCGGCTGAACGGATAATTCTATAAACAATTATCTGATCTGTCATTCTGAACCCCGCCGCTCTCTGGCGGGGTGAAGAATCTGCTTTAGTCTCCCGCTCAGAAACAGCGGATGCTTCGCCCGCCCCGGCGGGCTCAGCATGACAAGAATCGCTTGATTATCGCTGTCCGGTCTCGGCGGAAACTCGTCAACAAATCTTTTCCGGTGTCGCCGCGGGACATTCGGCTGCCACTGTCCTGTCTTCCCAAGAGGCGATCATCTGCGGAGCTGCACCCTCAAAACTTGTTGATTCAGGATTGAAATGGCCCTGCGGGCCATTTCCTCGTCCATTGAAGTGGCCGTGCGGGCCACTTCCTCGCCCATCGCGACGCCCTCCGCCAGACTTGGTTTGAAAGTCAGGCCGACGGGGGCGCCACCTCTCGTTTCAACACTCAACAGGATCTTACGGGAGAACAAGTAGACCAACAAGAATACTCCACCGATGATCAGCAAGATGGCAATTGTTCCTCCGTTGCTCTGAAACCCATCACCGGCCAACGCCTTCAGCAGAATGGCCAAAGCCATCCCGCCGAAGGCGAGGGCTACGAAGAGAAAGCCAAGGGGCTTCGACGATCCGCAGTGAGTGCTGGAGACATCGACCAAGGGAACAACCTGGTCGATTCGCCCGGCAAGGCCCGATGTCGAGACACGCAGTTCGTCGCGAGTCACGGAGAGTGTGCTGGTTGTTCCGATGCCCATCAGCCCCAAAAGCCAGCCCACGAGACCAGCGGCGCGCCCGGAGATAGCGACCAATTCCTGAGCGTTTGCATCTTCGTTGATATTAAACCGTTGTAGAATAACGGTTGGCCCTGTGATGCGCACGGCTCGGTTGTTCCGCGATAGGAAGTAGCCGCCCGCTGCAAGAGGGATCACCGCCAAGCCGATCAGCTCAGAGAGTCCCATATCTAACCTCCGGGTGAGCACGGCTTCGCCGCGGCCGCGCCAGTTGGGGTACGGGGAATGATGGCACTGGCTTCAGAACCCTTTGACCTTTGCCGCCTTCTTGTAGATCTGCCACACCATGTGCCACCCGATCAGAATGATGACCAAGAGCGCGATCCAAGCCGTCTCAGTTGTCAACCTCAGGTTGCCGCCGGAGAACGCGGTCGTGTGGAAATTGATCATTGTCCACAAGAGCGGCACCGACATGTACGTGTTGTGCCGTGAACGCCCCCCCGCCAGCGCCACCAACCCCGGATCGGGGGGTGTCCCTTCCTTGATCGCGGTGATGATCTTTTTCTGCGACGGCCAGATGCGGAACCAGACGTTGAAGGCCATGATCGTGCCGAACATGGCGCCGATATGGATGTTGAACCCGCGGTAGCTGAACTTTGCCCAATAGACCAACAACAGCGTTATCAGGGCAACCAGCACGAACGTCACCGCACCGAACACGCGCGGATTCTTTCCGATGCCGCTCTTTTGAAGCGCATCGTAGATGAACGGCGCCGCCACCATGGTCAGCAGGATCATGATGATCGCTGGAGCGCCGAATGACGTTGTGATGTCCGACAACGCCGCTTTCTGGTGATAGAACAGGAGCACGAGAAGAAGAATGCCGAACAGATAGGTCCAGGCCGCTCCCCAGCGGAACCAGTAGAGCGCCCGCGGCATGAGTTCGGGAACCACCTTCTTCTTGGTGTCCCCGTCCATGGTCGCCGCAAAACCGGCATTGACAAAGTTGAAGAAATACAGATGGCCGATCCAGATGACCCCAAATAATACGTGGAGCCATCGAAACAGTGCATCAAGGATCCCCACAACAAGAAGGTTCTGCATGCGCTCCCTCCCCTTGGTTTTTGCTCCCTTGCCGGGCCAAGCCCGGACTGTGCGTGCAAAGATCGTCGGCCAGCGCGGCTTGGCAAGGGCTTTTCCGAGCGCTGTCCCGTGCCGAATCAGGAAGAGAGAGTAATTTACGCCAAAGATTCTCCCATCCATCCGTATGCCTTAGCGGCCGTGGCGGCCATGTTTGAATGGTGAGAGGGTAAACAAGAGTGCCCACAGAAGATCAGGTATTGCAGGCGTTGCGTCAGGTCATCGATCCTGACCTGCATCGCGATATTGTCACCCTCGGCTTCGTCAAAGACGTCGCCATTTGCGAAGGGGCCGTCAAGATCACCCTCGAATTGACCACCCCCGCCTGTCCCGTGAAGGACCGTTTGAAGGAGGAGGCCGAACAGGCGATTCGGAGCATTCCCGGTGTCGATCAAGTGAACGTGAAAATGGACGCACAGGTTCGTCCGACTCTGGCGCAGATGGGGAGCATGATGATCCCCGGCGTGCGCAATGTCGTGCCGATCGGGTCCGGCAAGGGGGGAGTGGGCAAATCCACCGTGAGCGCCAATATCGCCGTGGCCCTGGCGCAGACCGGCGCGCGCGTCGGATTGATGGATGCCGACGTCTACGGCCCCAGCATACCGACGATCATGGGGATTACCGATGCGCCCAAACCGGGAGAGAAGGGAATCATTCCCATCGAGGCCTATGGTGTTAAGGTGATCTCGATGGGCTTTTTCCTCAAGCCCGATCAGGCGGTGGTCTGGCGCGGTCCCATGCTGACCAAGATGATCGATCAGTTTTTGGGGGGCGTGGAGTGGGGCGAGATCGACTACTTGATCGTCGATCTTCCCCCCGGCACCGGCGACATCCATCTGAGTTTGTGCCAGCGGATTCCCTTGAGCGGCGCGGCGATTGTGTCCACACCGCAGGACGTTGCCTTGCAGGTGGCGCAAAAAGCCGTGATCATGTTCAACCAGTTGAAAACGCCGATCCTCGGTCTGATCGAGAACATGAGTTACTTTGTCTGCCCGCATTGCGGCCAGCGCGAAAACATCTTTGACACGGGCGGCGCGCGGCGCGCCGCCGGGCGGATGAACCTGCCGTTCCTGGGTGAAATTCCACTGGCCACCCGGCTGCGCGAGACATCCGATTCCGGTAGACCGATCGTGGTGTCCGACCCGAAATCACCCGCCGCCGTCGCGTTTCAACAGATCGCCCGCGCCCTCGCCGCGCAGGTGAGCATCCGCAACGCCGAGGAAACCGCCGCCGAGCCGGTGAAGATCACGTTTTGAGGAACATGATGGATGGATTGGAAGCAATCGCGGGCGAACACAAGGTTCGCCCCGACGACGTGAATCTGTTACGCTCGCGTGGGGGCGTATTGCAATACGCCCCTACTCACGTTCCCCGAGAAATCAGGGCGAGTGTCCCCGATCTTCTCCCTATGGGAAAAGGGCTGGGGTGAGGGGAAACAACGACGCGGAACAGATGGCCACTCCGCAAATTCCCACTCCCGTCGAAATCGGCCGCGCCAACCAGCATGACGTGAAAATCCGCTGGAACGACGGCCGCGAGATAATCTATCCCGCGCGGCGGTTGCGCCTCGCCTGCCCCTGCGCCGCCTGCGTGGAGGAAATGACGGGTCGGCGCATGTTGGTTGAGTCCGCGGTACCCGCCGAGGTGCATCCCCTCTCCATTCATGCCGTCGGCCGCTACGCCATTCAAATCCTCTGGAGCGACGGCCACCAAACCGGCATCTACACTTGGGAACGGCTGTACGAAATGGCCGGACAATTGCCGAATTCCAAGATCGAGCGCTGAGTTCTTGTAGGTCGGGAGCCCTGCGCTCCCGACTCTCTTGGACAATGTGCGCACGAGAGTGTCAGGAGCGCAGGGCTCCTGACCTACAAATTCAAGAGAATAGAGAGACAAGAAGGCGGGGGATCAAGTGCGCTTCGTCGACACCAGACCGACAGGCGCAGCCGCCTCGGCCACTGACTCGCCCACCACGTAGCGCGGCAAGGCATTCCCCAAACGGCAGGTGATTTCGTACGAGATCGTCCCGATCCGCTCGGCCAGTTCAACCGCGGTGATTTCATCGCCGCCATCGCGCCCGAGAACCGTCGCGACGTCGCCAACGGCGACCGACGGCAACGACGTGACGTCGACGACGGTCATGTCCATGCCGATCACGCCGACGATCGGGACACGCCGTCCACCGATCAAGACTTCGCCGTTGTTCGACAGATGCCGTGAATATCCCATCCCGTACCCGATCGGGAGCACGGCGGCCCGCATCGGCCGTTGGGCTTGAAACGTTTCGCCATAGTGAATCCACTCCCCCGCCGCGACCGACTTCACGTGGATGATCCGTGTCCGCGCCGCCATCACGGGCCGGAGCGCCAGGAGGGAACTGGGCGTCGCATGGGCGGGCTCGACCGGTTTCATCCCCCCATACACCATCATCCCCGGCCGAACGCCGTCGAGGTAGGTGTCGGGATAAAAGGCCATGGCAATGGACGAGGCGGCATGGCGCAGCCCCGGTTCGATCCCGCGTGCCGCCAGGTCGGCCATCACCCGATCGAAGCGCTCCATCTGTTGCCGCACTGATCCGTCGCCCTCGCTGAACGCGGCGCGAAAATGCGTGAAGACGCCGGCGATCCGCGGTCCGGGGAGCGCGGCGATGCGCGCGATCACGTCGGACGCCTGCTGCCAGTCCAGTCCCAACCGGTTCAGGCCGGTGTTGATTTCCACGTGCACGGGAACGGTCGCGCCTTGCGCGTTGCGGCTCAAAATCTGGGCGGTGGCCTCATCGGACACAGTCGGCGACAGACGCCACTGGATCACGGCCGGGACCTCGAAATCCAACGGCGGATGC
>JACQFV010000107.1 GCA_016199865.1 Candidatus Zixiibacteriota bacterium
TCCCAATTTGATGATCCAGAGCTTCCAGTTGGCCGTTGTCAATTTCTGACTGAATTTGTGAAGTATCTCACGCAACCCTTGTCACAGGGCGTATCATGCATTGATCGCTGGGCCGGCATATTTTAGCCTCATGTCGGTTGAACCGGTCCAAAGGGAGTAGGGCAGGGTGCGCAGTGACAAACCAGCAGGGATTTCTAGGAATCTCCGGTTGAGGGCGCCCCACTGCGGACGGGATGCGAGTCGACACCTCGCGCGACACGTTGGTCTGCGACTTCATCTGATTCTTCTCGCATTGTTTCCCTGTCTTGGGAGCTGGTCCGACGTGAACGCCGGGAAGTCGGTCTGCACCGACTGCCATTCCGACCGTTCGACTTTTTCCGATCTGGGAACGCGCGCCGACTCCCTCGTGGTCACGGAGGACTCGCTCTCCCTATCTGCCCATGCGGGATTGGAATGCACCAGTTGCCACACCGATCTGGCCGGAGTCGCGGACTTCCCACATGCGAGCCCGCCGGCCAAGGTCAACTGCGGATCATGCCACACCGACGCGGCGGCGGCGTTCCAGTGGCATGGCCATCTCAAGGTCGGAGTCGGCCAGGACATACCGACCTGTGCCGATTGTCATGGGACGCACGATATCCGTCCCTCGAGTGATAACCAGTCGCGCGTCAATCCTCTCAACCTTCCCCAGACCTGCGGGCGGTGCCATGAGAATCTCGATCTGGTGCGCAAGCACCAGATCCCGCTGGAGAAACCCGTCGAACTGTTCAAAAGCAGCATTCACGGACGCGCGTCGCTGGGAGGAATCCATCTGGCGGCGACGTGCAACGATTGTCATTCCACCGGCGGCACGGCGCACTCGATCCTGTCGGCGGGCAATGTCCTCTCGTCGATCAACCACTACAATATCCCCAAGACCTGCGGCCGCTGCCATTCGAACGTCGAACACGACTACTGGGAGGGCGTCCACGGAAAACTGACGGCGCAGGGGGAGGCCGATTCGCCGGTGTGCACCGACTGTCACGGCGAGCATGGGATTCTTTCGCCGAGTGACCCGCGTTCGCCGGTGAGCCGCACGCGCGTGGCGGAGGCGACCTGCACCCCCTGTCATGAGTCGGCGCGCCTCAATGAGAAATACGGAGTCCCGACCGGGCAGCTCAAGACCTGGGTGGACAGCTATCATGGCTTGAAGAGCCGCACCGGCGACGTGACCGTGGCCAACTGCGCCTCCTGCCACGGCGCCCACCGGATTCTGCCGCACACCGACCCCACGTCATCGATTTATCCGGACAATCTGCAGAAGACCTGCGGACACTGTCATCCGGCGATCTCGGCGGCCGCGGCCCGGGCGCCGATCCACGGCGAGCCGGGGGTGAGCCGGACCGTGGCGGCGCGCGTCGTCCAGCGGATCTACATTCTCGCCATCATCGTCATCATCGGCGCCATGGTCGTGCACTGGCTCCTGGATTTGCGCAAGCAGATTCATCTGGTCAACCTGAAGAAGCAGATCGTCCGCATGACGCTGAACGAAATGTGGCAGCATGTATTCCTGATGACCACGTTCATCGTCCTGGTGATCACCGGTTTTGCGCTGCGGTTCTCGGAGGCGTGGTGGGTGCGGCTGATGTTTGGATGGGAGGGGGGATTTCCCGTGCGCGGCGTCGTGCATCGGACCGCGGCCGTGCTGTTCATCCTGACCGTCATCTGGCACGTGGGGTACCTGACCACGGCGCGTGGGCGGCGTTTCGCCGTCGACATCAGGCCGCGCGTCCGCGACTTCACCCAGTTCCGCCAGATGGTTGCCTACAATCTGAATCTACAGACCGACCGGCCGGCCTTTGGTCGCTTCAGCTACGTCGAGAAGGCGGAATACTGGGCGCTGGTCTGGGGCACCGTCCTGATGATCGTCTCCGGTCTGTTCATGTGGCAGGAATCGCTGGCGGTGAAGTGGTTCCCCAGGGGGTTTCTGGACGTCATGCTCGTGATCCATTACTATGAGGCGTGGCTGGCCACCTTGGCCATCGCCATCTGGCATCTGTACTCCACCGTTTTCAGCCCCGGCGTCTATCCGATGAATCCGTCTTGGTTCACGGGCAAAATGCCCTGGGATGTCTACCGGCATGAACATCCCGCCGATCAGCCACCATCGGATTCCGGTATCCCGACCCTGCTGACTCCGACGGATGGGGGGCCATCGCCGGACGAGGCGGCAGGGCGCGGCCCAGCGAGCGACGCGACCGGGGAGTGATGACGTGAAACGGTGGCTGCGTCGAATCGTGTGGACGACCCTGATTGCCGCGGGCGGTTCCGTCCTGCTGTTTGCCGGCGCCGTGGTCTATACCAGCCGCTCGGATTTTTGCACGACCTGTCACTACATGCAGCCGTTCTATGATGCCTGGGCATCGTCCTCGCACCATTCGGTTCCATGCCGCGACTGCCACTATGAACCCGGATATCAAAGCGTCATCAAGGGGAAGTTCCGCGACATCAATCAACTGGTGAAGTACTGGACCAACATTTACAAGCGCTCGAAACCCTGGGCCGAGATTTCGGATGCCTCCTGTCTGCGTTCGGGGTGCCATGAGACCCGACTGCTGCAGGGGAAGGTGACGTTTCATAAGATCAACTTCGACCACCGGCCGCATCTGGAACAGATGCGCCGCGGCAAGAAACTGCGCTGCACCTCGTGCCACGCCCAGATCGTCCAGGGTGAACACATGACCGTCACCGAGACGACCTGCATCCTCTGCCACTTCAAGCTCAACGACGTGGGGCAAAACGTGGCGCGGTGCACGATCTGTCACGATCCGCCGGTCACGAAGGCGGGGGCCGAGCCGCCCAAGTACGATCACAGCGCGGTCGTCGCCCGGGGGATTGAATGCACCAAGTGTCACGGCGCCATGGTGGTCGGCGACGGCGCGGTACCGCGGGAACGGTGCTACACCTGCCATTGGGACAAAGAACGGCTCAACCAGTATGACAACACCGACCTGGTTCATGCCAAGCATATCACCGAGAACAAGATCGAGTGCGACCTGTGCCATCTGTCGATGCAGCACAAATCAGTGGCCAAAGAAGAGGTCATCCCCGAATGCCAGGCCTGCCACTCCGACTTTCACACGGCGCAGAAAAACCTGTTCAGCGGCCACGGCGGCATCGGCGTAAGCGATCACCCGAATCCGATGTTCGAGAAGGGGCTGACCTGCCAGGGATGCCACGTCTTCCACGGCGCTGCCGACAAGCGCGATTTCAGCGGTCAAACGTTCGTGGCTTCGGGAGAGAGTTGCGAACCGTGTCATGGGACAGGTTATAACCGGCTCCTGGCTGATTGGAAAAAGTCGGCCCAACGGCGTTTGGACGTCATCGGGCTGGCGTTGGCCGAAGCCGGAAGGGTCACCGCCGGGCGTGGTTCGGTGCCCGACTCCTTGCGCGCGCAGGCGCAATACAACTACGACATGGTGCGCAAGGGCAAGCCAATCCACAATATCGTCTATGCCAACGAACTGCTCGATGCGGCCCACACTCGGTTGAGCACCTTTTTTGAAACGACCAAGTCGTCTTACCGGATGCCGCCTCTGCCGGGAGACGGCCGACTGGTGCCGTCGGCCTGCATTAACTGCCACAGTGGCATCGAGGGAATCAACGCGTCGATCTTTGGGCTTCAGTACTCGCACAAGCGCCATCTGGTCGACGCCGGGCTCACCTGTGCACGCTGCCACTCGAATCAGAGGCGCCACGGCGAGTTGATCGTGCAACGGCAGGATTGCCTGGGCTGCCACCATTCTCAGAAGGAGCGCGACTGCGGCTACTGCCACCGCACCCAGGAGGCCGTTCTGAAGGGGCAGTCCGACAGTCTGGCCTTGAAGTCGCCCGATGTCATGATCGCGGCCGAGGTGACCTGCCGCAACTGCCATGAACAGCCCGACCAATCGATCGCCAAGCCGGTCTCGCAGCGTTGCGCCGATTGTCACGACAATAGTTATGCCGATAAGCACCGCCAGTGGCTCGCGGAATTCGCGGCCCTGCGTCTTGTGATTGATACGCTGCTGACGCGGGCGAATGCGTTGTCCAGCAGTCCCGAACGCGATGCCCTCCTCGACCCAATCCGCCGTGACGTTCGCACTCTCGATGCCGATGGCTCGCGCGGTTCGCACAATCACGCCGAGCAGATGCGCATTCTGGAGGCCGACAAGGCGGCTCTCGAGAAGATTGTCGGGACCACCGGCTGAATCACGTGCCCCTTCGTCTGGGTATTCTTGAAAGCCCCTTCGTCCAGCCAGTTCTTTCTCGTCTTGGGCATCGAGGAATGAACGCGAATCCCTTAGCCCAGGGCGTAAGCCCTGGGATGCCGCGCACCAAACATCCCTGTCAAATGGCAAATCCCGGTTGAAATCGAGCCGGTTGCTCCCTAACTTCTGAGTTTGCGCCTCCGGGGCTCGGCCCTGTGCGCACGAACACAGGATTGGACATGGTTGACAAGAAACTTACCCCGGATCAGATCAAGATCATCCTAGCTACCGACTGCGGGTCGACCACCACCAAGGCGATTCTGATCGAGAAGCGGCGAGATGAGTACCGTCTGATCGTGCGCGGTGAAGCGCCGACCACGGTCGAGGCGCCGTTCGAGGACGTCACGATGGGCGTGCTCAACGCCGTCGGCGAGGTCGAAGAATTGGCGGGGCGAAAGCTCCTGGATGACAACGGCCTCATCATACGGCCCGCCAACGGCAACGTCGGCACCGATGTCTACATCTCCACGTCGTCGGCCGGCGGGGGATTGCAGATGATGGTAGCGGGCGTCGTGCGATCCATGACGGCCGAATCGGCCGAGCGCGCGGCATTGGGCGCCGGGGCGATCGTCATGGACGTCATCGCGTCCAATGACAAGCGCCAGCCGCATGAGCAGATCGAGCGCATCCGCCGTTTGCGTCCCGATATGATTCTCCTGTCGGGGGGCGTTGATGGCGGAACGACCACGCACGTTGTCGAGATCGCCGAATTGATCTCTGCGGCCGATCCCCGGCCGCGGTTGGGCACGGGGTACAAGCTCCCGATCATATTTGCCGGCAACAAAGACGCCTCCGATGCGGTCAGAGGAACACTGAGCGGCAAAACTGATCTGTCGGTCGTCGATAATCTGCGCCCGGTGCTCGAACGAGAGAATCTCCTGCCCGCCCGCGAGAAAATCCACGATCAATTCATGGAACACGTGATGGCGCAGGCGCCGGGATACAAGAAACTCATGTCCTGGTGTGATGCGCCGATCATGCCCACGCCGGGCGCGGTCGGGTCGATCATCAAGAAGGTCGCGGACATCGAAGGGATCGAGGTGGTCGGCGTCGACATCGGCGGCGCGACGACCGACGTGTTTTCCGTTTTTCAGGGGGTGTTCAACCGGACGGTGTCGGCCAATCTCGGCATGTCGTATTCGATTTCGAATGTCTTCGCCGAATCGGGCCTGAGCAACGTGATGCGCTGGGTGCCCTTCCACATGGACGAACGCGACCTGCGCAACCGGGTCAAGAACAAGATGATCCGCCCGACGACGATCCCGCAGATGATGGAGGAATTGATCTTCGAGCAGGCGATCGCCAAGGAAGCATTGCGGCTCGCCTTCATTCAACACCGGTCGTTTGCGACCGTGCTGAAGGGGGTGCAGCAGCAGCGCACGATCGCCGATGCTTTCGAGCAGTCGACTTCGGGGCAGACTCTGGTCAGCATGATGACCCTCGACATGCTGATCGGCTCGGGCGGTGTCCTGTCGCATGCGCCGCGCCGGCAGCAGGCGGCGTTGATGCTGATCGATGCCTTCCTGCCGGAGGGGATTACGCGTCTGGCGGTCGATTCGATCTTCATGATGCCGCAACTGGGCGTTCTGGCCGAAGTTCATCCCAAGGCGGCGACAGAGGTCTTCAACAAGGACTGCCTGATCCACCTCGGTACCTGCATCGCCCCCTCCGGGGAAGCCAAGTCCAGCAAGGTTGCGACTATGAATTATACTATCGAATGCCCAGACGGCCGCGTCGAGAAGGGAACGCTCGAAATCGGCGCCATGAAGTTGATTCCACTGGGCATCGACGAAAAGACGAATTTGCCCTTGAATGCGAGGGCCATCCTCGAGCCGTCGCGCGGCTTCGACGTGGGCGCCGGCAAGGGAAACAAGGTCGAGCGGACAATTTCCGGCGGCGTGGTCGGCGTCATTCTCGACGGTCGCGGGCGGCCGTTCACATTGCCGACCGATGACAAGGTGCGCGTGACGAAGTTGAAGGACTGGATGTTGGAGTTGGATATTTACCCGAGAGAGGCGTTGGAGAGGGTATAGTATTTTGACGGACGAGACACATGGCAGGGGGAATAAACTGGGTGGTTCTACTGTCGGGGCTGGCAGTTGTGTTCGTCTTTTGGAGCTGGGTCCCACTCGAGAGGCTAGACCGCTACTGGAAATGGAACAATCCCGTCGGACGTCCTCTGCTACACACAATCGTCTTGATCGGCGTTCCCGCGTTCTACGCGAAATTGACGGCGACACCATGGCCCGGTCTACTGATTCCAATTTCGTTCCTTTTGACGCAATACGCAGTCCTCTCGGGCCGTTTTCAGCGGCTCGAGATGTTCATCGCCGGTTGGGTACTGGTACTCACTTCTGCGTTGATTTGGATCTGGTTTTTCTTGTGGGCACGGTAGGAAGAAAAGGGCCAGGAGCTCTCCATGTTCGCCACTTGGACAAATGACGCATGTGTAGGGCCGCGGAGCTGGACAAAACAGCGGGGTTCTATAGAATCAGTTTCATAACCGTTGTCATATGATTCTCAAGGGGTTATGAAGATTGGCAGAAGTCTCCGGGCAGACCGTCATTCCGGGAGAACGCCTTTGAGTAGGAGGAGCTGCGGCCCGCTCTCCCGTAGGGCCGGACCTGCGTCGTAGTTGGCAGAGCGTTGCAGAATCTGCCGGATGGATTCCGAACGAGACATGCCAATGTAGCATTGGAACGCTTGTGTGCCGTATGTGATGCTGTGACCAACGAGTGCTTAGAGTCCCATCTTGATTTGATCTGGAACGCGATTCAAGTTGATCTGCCCGCTCTGCTGAATGCCGCCCGAGTGGAGATCGACGAATAAGCGAGAAGAGAGCACATGGCCCGCGCCTACACCCCCGGACTGAAAGTCACTGAGCAAATGCGCGTCGTCAAGGAGCGCATTCTGCCCCTCAAGGGCGATGTTCTGGTCCAGAAGGGGGATCGCGTAACCCCCGAGACCGTCGTCGCGCAGACGCATCTGCCGGGGCCCGTCGAGCCGGTCAACGTCGCCAACATCCTTGGTGTGCCGCCGGAGGACGTGGGCGAATGCATGTTGAAAAAGGAAGGCGAAGCGATCAAAGTCGGAGAGATCATCGCCCGGTCATCGTCCTTTTTCGGCCTGTTCAAGGCGGAATGCAAGTCGAAGACCGATGGCACCATTGAGAACATCTCGAGCATCACCGGACAGGTGCTCCTGCGAGGGCAGCCGTTGCCGGTTCAGGTGAAGGCCTATCTCACGGGCGAAGTGGTCGAGGTGTTTCCCAAGGAAGGGGTAGCGGTTGCCTGCATCGGCTCATTCGTGCAGGGAATCTTCGGCATCGGCGGCGAGACCGCCGGCACGATTCGCGTTTTGTCGAAGGATCATACCGAAGTTCTCGACGCGGCGCAGATCCCCACCGATTGCCAGGGCCAAGTGCTGGTCGGCGGTTCTTTGGTGACCGCGGCGGCGATGAAGAAGGCCATTTCAGTCGGCGCACGCGGCATAGTCGTTGGCGGGTTTGATGATCGCGATCTGCGCGATTTTTTGGGATATGATCTGGGTGTCGCAATCACCGGCTCTGAAGAACTGGGAATCACGCTGGTCGTCACCGAGGGGTTCGGCACGATCGCGATGGCGGAAAAGACATTTCAACTGCTGAAACGTCACGAGGGGCAATTGGCCTGCATCAATGGCGCCACGCAAATACGCGCCGGCGTGATTCGTCCGGAGGTCGTCATCCCCAAGGAAACCGTCGCGGTCGCCGCCGGCGCCGAATCCGAGATTGCTGGTCTCTCAATCGGCTCACCCGTCCGCATCATCCGCCAGCCCTACTTCGGGCGCCTGGGAACCGTGACCGACCTGCCGGCGCCGCTACAGGCGCTCGAATCGGAGTCGCACGCGCGAGTGCTTGAGGTGAAATTCGATGATCAGAAGCGGGCGGTGGTGCCGCGAGCGAACGTCGAGATGATCGAGGAAATCTGAGCGGCGCGGAGAAATCGCGAAGCTAGTGAGATTGCTTCGTCGCCCGGCTCTGTCGAGCCGGCCTTCTCGCAATGACGTTCTCGGGATCTGGAAACGCCCCAATCCTGTTAGCCGGCCTTGACCGAAATCGACATCCCGTCGCGGATGGGGATGATCACGGTGAAGAAATCGGGGTCGGCGTAGAGGCGGCGGGTGAATTCCTGAATCGCCACCGTCGCGGTTTCGCGCGAGACGTCATTCAAGACCTGCCCGCTCCGAAGCAGGTTGTCGGCGACGAAAATGCCGCCCGGACGCAATCGCGGCTTGGCCAGATCGAGCGCGTCCGGATACCCTTCCTTGTCGATGTCGCAGTAGATCATGTCGAACGGTCCCGGCTCGGCGCGCAGATAGCCGAGCGCATCGCCGCAGCGCAGATCGGTCCGGTTCGATAACCCACCCCGTCGGAAGTACTCCTTGGCGGCGGCGACGTTCGTCGGGTCGCCTTCGGTGCCGACGACCATCCCGCGCGCAGGCAGCGCCTTGGCCATCCAGTACATCGTGTAGCCGAATCCCGAACCGAGTTCGAAGATCGATCGCGCCCCCGACATCTTCACCAGGGCATGGAGAATCCGCGCGCACTGCGGGCCGAGGTAGGGAAACTTGCGCGCCTCAGCGTGTTCTTCCATCTCGCGCAGAATTTCATCCGAGGGCGGGCGCACGCGGTCGAGATACGCGTGGATGGCAGGGTTGGTAATGGAGAATGAGTCTGTCATGGGGTCGCCGAAGAGAGGTGATCGGTGCGTTCAGAGATCGCGCCCTACGTCGGATGGCGGGATTCGAGATACCGTTCGGCGTCGATGGCGGCCATGCAGCCGGTCCCGGCGGCGGTGACCGCCTGCTTGTACACGTGATCCTGCACGTCGCCACACGCGAAGACGCCTTCGACCGATGTCTGGGTGCCGTCATGCGTGATCACATAGCCGTTTTCGTCCAGCGTCAACTGACCCTTCAGGAATTCCGTGTTCGGCAAATGGCCGATGGCGAGGAATAGACCTTCGAATGGCACCTCTCGCTCGGAGCCATTCGTGGTGTCCTTGACTTGGAGGGCGCGCACGCCGGCGGCCGGCTCGCCCTTCACTTCGGTGACCGTCGCATTCCACATGAAATCGATCTTGGGATTGTCCTGGGCGCGCTTCTGCATGATTTTCGAGGCGCGCAGCGTGTCGCGACGGTGGATCACGGTGACCTGGTCGGCGAACTTGGTCAGGAAAGTCGCCTCTTCCATCGCCGAATCGCCGCCGCCGACCACGGCGATCTTCTTGCCCCGAAAGAAAAATCCATCGCAGGTGGCGCAGGCCGAAACACCATGACCCATGAGACGGCTCTCGGATTCCAGCCCCAACAGCAACGCGCGCGCGCCGGAGGCGATGATGACCGTGTCGCCCGTGAAGGCCTCCTTCGCGGTCACCACTCGATGGGGTCTGCCGGAGAAATCGACATGGGTGACGCCGACTTGACGAATGTCCGCGCCGAAACGCCGGGCCTGTTCGCGGAACTCGACCATCAATTCCGGCCCCATGATTCCCTTGGCAAAGCCGGGATAATTTTCGACCTCGGTGGTGATGGTCAATTGTCCGCCCGGCTGATCGCCCTCGAGGACGAGCGGTTTGAGATCGGCGCGCGCGGTATAGATCGCGGCCGTTAAACCCGCCGGCCCGGAACCGATGATGATGACCTTGTAATGATTGTCGGGCATTTCCTTCTCCTGAATGTACTCCGGACGTCCTCGTGGAGACCGGGCACCCAGAGTATCACGTTCACCGGCGCAAATCAACCGGTGGTTCTGAATTCAAACAACCCTCGGGCGTGGGTGTTCCCGGCGGGAAATGGAACCGCCCCGTTCCCGAAGAAACGGGGCGGTGGGCATTGAGCCCCCGAACTCCCACGGACATGGCTTGGGCCACGCCGTCTTGGCGACCGTCTACGCCAGAACCGGGGTGCCTTGAAGTGCCTTTCGCAGCCAGCCCGTCGTCGACGACTTGGGCCGCACAATCGGATAACCCATCCCACGCGCGATCACGGCTTGGGCGCAGATCCCCAGGGCCCGAGAGACGGAGAACAAGACCGTGTAATACGGAAATTCCGTCAGCCCGTACTTGTACAGGAGCGCGCCGGATCCGGCATCGACGTTGGGCCACGGGTCCTTGATCTTTTTCATCTCCTTGAGAACATTGGGCACGACGTCGAACACCTTGACGACGATCTGGAAGATTTCATCGTCGGGGCAGTATTTCTTGCCGAAGTCCACGAAGGCATCGAAGCGCGGATCGGTGATGCGCAAAACCGCATGTCCATAGCCGGGGATGACACGCCCGGATTGCAACGTATCCCGAGCATACTTTTCGAGTTGCTCATCGGTCGGCACACCGCCGAATTTCTTGCGGGTGTCCAGGACCCATTTCAGGCATTCCTGATTGGCCAGCCCGTGGAGCGGCCCGGCCAATCCATTGAGGCCGGCGGACAGAGCATAATACAGGTCCGAGAGGGCGGAATTGACCGTCGCGGCCGCCCCGGCGGACACATTCCCCGACTCGTGATCGCTGTGCAGCACCAGATAGAGGCGCATGAGCCGGGCGAAATCCTCGGTCGGATCGGGCAACCCCAGCATGTGCGCATAATCGGCTCCCCAGTCCAGGTGGGGATCGGAGGGGATGCGGGGTCCCTTGTTGAACCGGAGACGATAGATCCCGGCCGCGATCGCCGGGAGGCGAGCGATGATGTTCAACGCGTCATCGAGAGTCTCCGCCCAGTAATGCTCCTTGGTCATTCCCTCGTCGTAGTGCTGGTGAAAGACCGACTCGCGCTCCATGCACAGAATCGCCGTGTTGAGCATCGACATCGGATGAGCGTCCTTCGGCATCGCCGCCAGCACATTCCAGACGTAATCGGGCACGGGCGCGCGACGGCGTAGATCAGTCTGCAAGGCCTGCAACGACCGCTCATCGGGAATGGAACCGGTCAGCAGCAGCCAGAGAATCTCCTCCGGCAGGCGATCAGTCAGGTTCTTGACATGAATTCCGCGGATGACCAGCCCCGTGTCCGGCTCCACGTTCGACGTGTCGCAGACGAGAGCGCGCACGCCGCGCATGCCGCCGTACACCTGGGACAGCGTGACCTTGGACACGACGTCCTCGCCGTGTTCCTTGATGAAATCGCGCACTTCGTTGCGCCAGACCGGGAGCAACTCCCCCAATTTTTCCTGCAACGTGGCCATCGGTGATCTCCTTCGAATTTGGGTCGGGCCCGCTTCACCCACCATCCAATATACTGATCGGCGGTCCCAGATGTGACAACAGGGGGCGTCAAAAAAGGGCGAATCTGTCAAATGTGTCACCGGGCCGGATCGCCTGATCCTTGGCTCCAAGACTGTCAAATTCGCATCCGAACGGCTGTCTTCTTGATCCGAACTTCGGCCGATTTTCGTATGATCATTGGTCCGGCAACCGCCCGTGCCGTGGGTCGGGCGGGGAAATGAGGTTGGGGAAATGATCTCTCGTGAAGACGCACTCCGATACCACAGCCAGGGACGCCCCGGCAAGATTCAGGTCACCCCGACCAAACCCTGTATGACCCAGTGGGATCTGTCCCTGGCCTATACACCCGGGGTGGCGGAGCCATGCCGCGAAATCCAGAAGGACCCGTCCAACGCCGGCCTGTACACGGCGCGCAACAATCTGGTGGCTGTGATCACCAACGGCACGGCGGTCCTGGGGCTGGGGCATATCGGCGCCCTGGCCGGCAAACCGGTCATGGAAGGCAAGGGGGTGCTGTTCAAACGCTTCGCGGACATCGATGTTTTTGACATCGAAATCGACGAACTGGACCCGGTCAAGCTGGTTTCGATCATCCGCTCACTGGAGCCGACGTTTGGGGGCATCAACCTGGAGGACATCAAGGCCCCGGAATGCTTCTATGTCGAGGAGCAGCTTCGGGCGTGCATGTCGATCCCGGTATTCCACGACGATCAGCATGGCACGGCCATCATCTCCGGGGCGGCTCTCCTCAACGCCTGCGAGATCGCCGAGAAGGACCTCCACCGCGTCAAGGTCGTGTTCAATGGCGCGGGGGCGGCGGGGATCGCCTGTGCGCGCCATTACGTCCAACTGGGTGTGCGCCCGGAGAACATCATCCTCTGCGACTCAACCGGGGTCGTGTACAGGGGTCGCGCCAAAGGGATGAACGAATACAAGGAACGGTTCGCCGCCGACACGACGGCGCGGACACTCGCCGAGGCGCTGGCGGGGGCCGATATGTTCTGCGGCTGCTCGGTCGCCAATGTCGTCACACCCGCGATGATTCGCTCCATGGCCAAGAACCCGATCGTGTTCGCCATGGCCAATCCCGATCCGGAGATCACCTACCCGGACGCGAAATCGGCGCGCACCGACATCATCATGGCCACCGGCCGTTCGGATTATCCCAATCAGGTCAACAACGTCCTGGGCTTTCCGTTCATCTTCCGTGGCGCCCTCGACGTGCAGGCCCGGGCCATCAACGATGCGA
>JACQFV010000110.1 GCA_016199865.1 Candidatus Zixiibacteriota bacterium
GTCCGATCACGCCCTGAATCATGGCCCGTTCCTCCGGTTCGATGACCGGTTCATCCAGCCCGGATGATTCCGCCAGCGTGTCGATGGCGCGCTCGACGATCTCGTCGCGTTCCGCCGGAGAACGTTCCGGCGAACGCCACTCTGCGATACGCTCGGCCGCCCACACGATCGGTCGAAGGACCCACCAGATCGCAACCAGCACCGCCACTCGGACTATAGCGAGTTTTCGCCCCGGTTCTTTCCCGACGGCCCGTTTGGGCATGACTTCGGCAGCGAGAAGATAGAGAAGCCACGATACAAGTAGCGCGACGATCCGGCAGACTCCGATCGAGAGTCCCAGGATGGCGCACCATTTGGGCGTCCATGAGATGACGACGAGAACCACGATTGCCAAGAGGAGCGCGCGAAATGCTTCTGCCGCCAGAAGAACGGCGCGCGTCTCTTGCGATAGAATGCGCCTGATGCCCTGGTACTGGGAATTATCCTCACCACCCGAACTGAGAATGTCGAAGAGTGAGAACGCCTGCATCGAGGCGACGCTCACGGCGTAGATGAAGCCATAAAGATGTCCAAACACAACCAGAGCGAGGAAGAACTCAGCCATCGGCGTGCCTCCGGCTCGGGCGGGCAGGATGCGGCAACGTGCGCGCTCCAATCAGGCCCTCTCGGACCAAGTAACGGTTTTCGGCTCGGGTCATGCGGCGTCGGTCGGCAGCCGTGTGGTGATCGTATCCGAGAAGATGCAGGCAGCCATGAACCGCCAGGCGGAGAATCTCATCGGCGATCGTGCCGCCGTGTTCGACCCGCCAACGCCGCGCATGGTCGTAGTTGCAGTAAATCTCACCCATCATGCCGGAATGTCCATCGCCGTTGTCGAAAGGAAACGCCAGAACGTCGGTCGGCCGATTCCGCCTACGAAAGCGTTTGTTGAGATCGTGCATCTGGACGACCCGTCGCAACGTTGATGCAACAGGGGAGAGCGTCAGCCGGGCCGGCGTGGTGGCCAATGTGACCTGTACCGTGGGAGATTGACCCGCTCCGGCACGGGATTGTCGCGGGCGTTTCGCCGTCTTGTTCATATGGACGGGCGATTGAGACGTTGCAGGGGAGAGGAAATTCGTTCGCCATTGGCCGGAGGCCGGTATGACCCCGACTCCTGCTTTTCGCTCGCGGCGTCCGGTTCCAAAGGCGAGGGATAGTCGAGCCGCTGATGGAACACGCCCAGCAGGATCGTGAGGAAACTTTCTTCAATCTTGTGCAGGTCCCGCAGGGTCAGCGTGCATTCTTCCAACTGCCCGGCCAGAAACTTGTCCTCGACCACCTTCTTGATCGCGCTCTGGAGCCGTCCCGGCTTGGGGTCATCCAATGTGCGCGTGACCGCCTCGGTGGAATCCGCCAGCATGAGGATCGCTGTTTCGCGCGTCTGCGGCTTCGGGCCGGGATACCGGAATTCCTCCTCCGGCACCGGGTCATCGGGATGTTGCATCTGCGCCTTGTGGTAGAAGAAGGACATCGTGGTCGTCCCGTGGTGCTGTTCGATAAAATCGATCACTGCGTCCGGGACGTTGTGCTGCAGGGCGAGCTCCTTGCCGCCCTTAACATGTGACTCGAGTATCAGGGCGCTCATCGAGGGTGTCAGCTTGTCATGCTTGCTTTTGAGATGACGGATGTTTTCGACGAAATACTCCGCCTTTTCCATCTTGCCGATGTCGTGGAAATAGGCGCCGACGCGCGCCAGAAGCGGATTGGCGCCGATCGCCTCGGCGGCCGCTTCGGCCAGATTGCCGATCACGATCGAATGGTGATAGGTGCCGGGCGCTTCGAGCGCCAGGCGCTTGAGCAGGGGATGATTCAGGTTGGACAGTTCCAGCAGAGTCAGATCGGTGGTGAATCCGAACAACGACTCAAAAATGGGCAGAACTCCCACCGCAAGAACCGATCCCGCCACGGCGTTGACCAGCCCACACCCCGCCGCCGCGAGAATGCCCTCCCAGGGAGTGTAACGCAGAGATTCCAGGAGCGCGATTGCCGCCGTGTAGACCAGGGCGCCGGACAACGCCGGGCGGTAGAAATCATAGCGCCGCCTGACGGTGCGCAGACTGTACGCCGACACCATCCCTCCGATCAGCCCGAGGAAAAAGACCGGGAAGCTAAATCCGGCCACCACGGAGATTAGCATCGAGAGAAATACAGTCGACACCAGCGCGGTCCCCAGATCAACCAGGACCGTCACGAGAATCGCCGCAAAGGGAATGGGAATCAGATAGAGGGCCGCGCCGCCGAAGGCCAGTGCGATCCGCGCCGCGATGAGCACAATGGACCAGAGAATCGCCAGGAGCAGCACGACCGCCGTGCGCCGCAGATATCGGGGGCGGAAATACCGGAAATGCACGCCCATCGCCGCGACAGAGAAGAAGGCAAACAGAATCCGCGCCCCGATCGGAAGGAAAGGCAACAGGGAATCGCTCTGCTCTGCGGTTTGGGCCCGTGTCCGCGCCAATGCCGCCAGACGTTCGGCATGTGCGGCTGTGACTCTTTCATTCCTGGAAATGATCCGTTCATCACGGAAGAAGCGAACCTCGTACGGTTTGATATCCGCCAGTTGCGCCTGTTTGCGTTGCTCGGTCGTCGCGCGGTCGTAGACGAGGTTGGGCGCCAAGAGATCGCTCAGAACTCCGACCAGCCGCGTCCGTTCGAGAGAATCGACACCGGGAATCTCGGCGAATTCCGCGCTCAGACGCTCCCGCGCGCCCTCCAAATCGAGAATCTGCTCCCGTTTCAGCGGCAGATCGCCGCTGCCGGGACGTTGGACGATGACAAACGGGCTTTCCGAAGGCGGCAGGAAACTGCGATCGGGGAATACTCCGGCCATATACTCGCGACGCACAACGTCCTCGGCCGCGAATCGCAACGACAACCACCCGCCGGATGCGCGCGGCGCCTGCAGTCCAGCCAGGTCCAGCCACGGGAACTCCTGCGCGAGTCGCCCGGCCCGCAGACGGGGGCTGATCGCCATGCCGGCCAGACGGTCGGCCCGGTCGAAGAAGAGCCCAATGGTTCGTTGCACCGAATCGGCGATAGCGCGGTCGTACGCCAGAACGGGCGGTGTTTCACGCTCGATCTTACGCGTTTCGGCGCCGACTTCTTCTTTCGACTTGGGCACCATGAAATCAAACGGCGCCACGACGTCCGCAGTCGCGATGTCCCCCTCGCGCGGGAAATCGGGCGGCGCAAACAACTCCTGCCGGGGGAAGATCACGACCGACAGGATGATGACCACGGCGGTCAGCGAGAGATGGAACAGTTTCTGGATGAGCCGGTAGCGCGGGGACTCGACCCAATCGTCCAAACGCGCCCGGTAGCGGGCGGCCAGACGTCGTTTGAGGCGGAGCAGCAACTGGAACATGGTTTCACCGTTCAGCGTGAGCGGAACGAGCGATGTGCTTCATTCTGAGTGCCACGGGTCTTCAGACCCGTGCCACTGTGAACAGATAGAACTTGTCCGTGCACGCCACGCGCCCCCGCGTGGCGTCGGTCCCGCCACCCGAGGGCGGGTGGCGTGCACTCCATTGAACTGCTCGTTCAGATTTTCGCTCATCGTGCTCACACACGGTCCTGCGTGGGCAGAACCGATCACACAGAGCTGCGCCTATCGCCGCCGATTACGCCGTGCCGGACCCTGGTTCTCGGCCGATTCGGCACGATCCCGGCCGGCCTGCTCGTGCCGTTCGAAGGCGTTGATGATCGACGCGACCAACCGGTGCCGCACGACGTCCTTTTCGGTCAATTGCACGAACCCAATTCCCTTGATCCCCTGCAAAATCCGGCTCGCCAGGATCAGCCCCGACGACGACGGGTTGACCAGATCGACTTGCGTGACGTCACCGGTGACCACTGCCTTGGAACGCTCGCCCAGGCGGGTGAGAAACATCTTCATCTGCCCGGCCGTTGTGTTTTGCGCTTCATCGAGGATGACAAAGGCGTTGTTCAATGTCCGTCCGCGCATGAATGCCAACGGCACGATCTCAATCGTCCCGTCTTCCATCAGCCGGTGCATCTTCTCCATCGCCATCATGTCGTAGAGGGCATCATAGACCGGCCGCAGGTAGGGATCGACTTTGGCGCGGATGTCGCCCGGCAGAAACCCCAGCGATTCTCCCGCCTCGACCGCCGGTCGGGCGAGGATGATCCGGCTGACCAGTTTGGCCTTCCATTCCGCGACCGCCATCGCCACCGCCAGATAGGTCTTACCCGTGCCCGCCGGGCCGATGCAGATCGTGATGTCGAAGTTCTCGATCGCATCCAGATACGATTTTTGCCCGAGCGTCTTGGGCGCGATCCGTTGGCGATTGGCGCCGGCGGTTTCGCCATTGGTCTCCAATTGAGCCGATGGCCCTTCGCCCCCTTCGGCAACAACCGTCATGGCATAGTGCAGATACCGCTCCGACAGTTCGCCCGTCTTCTCTATGTGGGCAAAGAGATCGCCAAAGAGCCGCGCCGCGACGTCTAAATGTTCCGGCGTGCCGACCGCGATCACTTCCTCCCCGCGCGCGGTCAGCCCGACTCCCAGCCGCGCCTCGATCAAGGTCAGGTAGACGCCATGCCGCCCAAAGAGCACCCGCGGATCGGCCCCTTCGATGGAAATGATCCTCTGGCTCTTCTTGTCAGTCATGGCTGCAATCCCCACCGTCTCGGTAAACAAGGGGCTTTAGCCCCTTGGACTCCGACTCTAATCGCCGCCGGTCGGCAAGGGGCTAAAGCCCCTTGTTTACCTATCTTTGTTGGGAGAGCGCCAGCTCCGAGGGCTGACCGCCACAGAAATGGCTCACTGCCAGCCCAGCGACGTTCGATGTCGGGATGAGGTCTACTCAAAGAGTGGTCGATGAGGTCTGACACACCTCATCTGTACCCCTGATCGGGGCGCCGGCGGCATGATGGTCGTGGCGGGCATGCTGCATGGCGTTGTCTCCCATTATATCGGCC
>JACQFV010000023.1 GCA_016199865.1 Candidatus Zixiibacteriota bacterium
ACCAAACTGCGCTACGCCCCGACGCGGCCGCGGCCGAAGGCCGTTTTTACGAAGAGCCCTCGCGTCGGCCCACTTCAGATTCCGGGATGGGCCGAACCCTAATTATCACCCTTTATCGGCCAAAAGACAACGGGTTTTGGGAGGTCACGAGCAGGGATTGCAAAACTTGACCGCCGGATCGCCGCCGCGGAAGGCAACGTCGACCATCTTGACCACGTCCAAGATGTCGGTCACGCTGGAGCAATCGACGTCGGTGCGCTGGCGCGGGCAACGGGGATCGGAAACCGGCGGTACGCCGCGAAAATCTACATTAACCGTACCCACCACGTCGAGGACATCCGTCGCGCTGTCGCATTGCGGGTCGGCGAGGCAGGGGCAGGGGCAGGAGCAAGGTAATGTATTGGTACGAATCGTGAATGAATTGGCGTCGTAAAGCGCCGCTGCCAGATCAAGGTCTCCATCCTTGTCCCAATCGATCAGGATATGTCCGGGAGTGTTGCCGTAATCGCAAGTTGTCGGAGGATTCACGAGTGTCCCTCCGACATTAGTCCAAGTTCGCGTGTTCATGTCAAAATCGGCACAAACAAGATCAATGTCCCCATCTTTGTCTATGTCGCCAGCGGCCAAACCGCCCACTTGAAGCCCGGCTGTCAGAGTGTCCACGTACGTGAAATTGCAGTCGCCTGTGCCCTTGAGAATTGTGACGTTTGACGCACCGTTGTTCGCCACCGCCAAATCGAGAATAGAATCTCCGTCGAAATCGGCTTCGGTAATTGAACTTGGATTCGACGGCGCGGCGTAAGTCGCAAGAAGGGAGAGAGTGCCTGAGGAGTTCCTTAGGATCGCGATTTGACTGGCATCGAAATTGGCAACGGCAACGTCTGGCCAGCCGTCGCGGTCAAAATCCCCTACAGCGGCGTCGATGGCACCGTTTCCTACGGAACAGGCTATGAACGGCGAGAGGAGACCCGACGGTGAATTCTCGTATACTCCGACTGATCCACTCCAGCGGTTGACAAAGATCAACTCCGGCAACGAATCTCCGTCCAAGTCATACCACAGCGGGCTATAGGGGTTTGCGCCAGCAGCGAGTTGGGTCGTAGCAAAATTGCCTGATCCGTCGTTTGTGAGCAACGTAATGCTTCCGCTCCCATGATTCGTCACGGCGATGTCCAAGTCGCCATCACGGTCGAAATCGGCCATCGCGGTGCCCGTGGGTGTTGTTCCAACCGCAAGTGTCGTAGCAACAGAGAACGCATTGGAGCCATCGTTCATGATGATTGAAATCGTGCCATCTCCCTCATTGGCCACAGCAAAATCAATATCACTGTCGCCATTCAAGTCCCCAGCCGAAGCCCCGGTTGGGTGGTAGCCAACCGGAATTGTCTGATGGGGTGCAAACCACGAGCACTCAATCCCCGCCTGAATCGTCGGCTGGTCGGCGGGGACGTGAATTGTCGTGGCGTTCGCGAGATTGAAGCGAATACCGAGGGAGAATATGGCAATCAATAACAGAGGGCGTCGCATGGGTGCGCGCTCCGAAGTAAACCGCGAAAGGGAAGATAACCGGTTGGGGGCGTTGGGGCAAGGGGTATTTGTAGGGGTTTTTGTGGCGGGTTTTGTGGCCCGGACCTTGGTCCGGGTTTATGAGAGCTCTGGCCCGTACCACGCCGATCCCCCTGTTAGTCGGCTATGTGAGAAAAAAAGACGGGCGGCCACAGGGGGCCGCCCCTACGGCCACCACGGTTAACAACCGTAGGGGCAGTTGAGGAACTTTACGCCCTTGGATTTGAAATCTTCATAGGTCGCATCCAGATCGTCGGCGCGAAATACCCATGTCGTTCCCCGGCCGATCTGTTCGGTCATGGCCCGTGCCCATTCGTGGCCCGATGCGCTTGAGTCGCCCAACCAACCGTTTAGCCCATAATCGGGAACGGCGCTCCCGGTCTTTCATGTTCGCAGGGCAGATCGCGTAATATCTGGCGACGTCACAAGGCATTGGCGCAGCGCGGGTTACGGTTTTCTTTTTCCGGGAGCGCTTTTCCGGTTGACTTGATGTCGGCTTCTCCTTGATTGCTCGGTTTTTCCGGGGGCAAAGAGCCGCAAAACCTAAGAGAAGGAGTGAAAAATGGTAAAGACCAAAGAAGACGTTTTGGCCACCTTGGATAAGAACAATGTCCGCTACATCCGGCTTCTGTTCACCGACGTGCTCGGGCACATGAAGGGAATGTCGATCACGCGCAGCGAGATCGAACAGGTCCTGGAAGAGGGTCAGGGATTCGATGGCTCCTCGGTCGAGGGGTATGTGCGGATCGAAGAATCCGATCTCATGGCGATTCCCGATCTGCACACGTTCCGCATCATCCCTTGGGAGGTCGGTGGGGAGCGGGTGGCGTGCATGTTCTGCGATATCCAAAATCCGGACGGCACTGAGTTCGATGGCGACCCGCGCGCCGTCCTGAAGCGGGCATTGCGGAAGGCGTCGGAAAAGGGATACACGTTCTACTGCGGCCCGGAGATCGAGTACTTCTATTTCCGCGATCCCAAAGGGACGGAAGTTCTCGACCACGATGGCTACTTCGACTACTCCACCATCGATGAGGGGACCAAACTGCGCAAGAAGGCGGTGGTGGCGTTGGAGCAATTGGGAATTCCGGTCGAATGCGCCCACCATGAAGTCGCGCCATCGCAGCATGAGATCGATCTGCGCTACCAGGAGGCGTTGGTCATGGCCGATTTCGCCATGCTGTACCGATTTGTCGTCAAAGAGCTGGCGTTGCAGTCCGGCGCGTATGCGTCGTTCATGCCCAAGCCGATTTTCAAGCAGAACGGCTCGGGGATGCACACCCACATGTCGTTGTTTGCCGGCGGACGGAATCTGTTTTTCGACAAGGACGACCCATACCATCTCTCGAAAATGGCGCGCGGATATATCGCCGGACTTCTGGCGCACATCCGGGAATTCACGCTGGTGACCAATCAGTGGGTGAACTCGTACAAGCGGCTGGTGGTGGGGTATGAAGCCCCGGTCTACATCTCCTGGGGGCGGCGCAACCGTTCCTCGCTCGTGCGGGTGCCGATGTACCGTGTCGGGAAGGAAAAAGCCACGCGGGTCGAGCTACGCTCCCCTGATCCGGCCTGCAATCCGTACCTGGCTTTCGCCTGCATGTTGACCGCAGGGATGGCTGGAATCGACAAGGGATATCAATTACCCGATGCCATCGAAGAGAACATCTTCCACATGAACGAAGCGGACCGCAAGCGTCACAAGATCGGCTCCTTGCCGGGGTCGCTGGCCGAGGCCTGTGACGCCACCGAGGTCTCGCCAATGATGCGCGCGACTTTGGGCGACCACATTTTCAACACGCTTCTGGCCAACAAACGTCTGGAGTGGGATCGCTTCCGCATGCGCGTGACCGATTTCGAGATCGATGAGTATCTGCCGTTGCTCTGAACGGTGATTGTATGGTAGGGTGGGTGCTTTGCACCCACCTTTCAGGGACAACGAGACAAAGAGGTGGGTGCGGAGCACCCACCCTACATTACCCACCCGTGAAATGAGGGTGATTATGTCGAGACTCGAACTGGGTGTAATCTGCGGTCTGGCGTTCGGCACTCTTGATGCCGTCCTGACGCTGCCGTTGAGTTTTCCCGACAAGACGGCCGCGTGAGTAGATTCTCCGCGGATTTGCGTTTGTAAACCAGATCGTGTATTCTTGGGAATGACTGACTCTCCCACCCGTTGGTCTGTTGCGGAAACCGTCGAACGGGTTGAACGCGGTGAAGTAACCGCGGCGGCGGCCACCGGGGCACATTTGACGCGGATCGAGGAGCGCCGTTCGCTGAACGCGTACATCACGGTCATGGCGGACCAGGCACGGGAACAGGCGGCCGACATCGACCGGAAACGCGCGGCCGGCGAATCGCTCGGGCCTCTGGCCGGCGTGCCGTTGGCGATCAAGGACAACATCCTCGTCGCGGGTGTCCCCTGCACCTGCGGTTCGCGCATCCTGCGCGATTGGATTCCGCCGTACGAAGCGACGGTGATCGAACGGCTCCGTGGAGCGGGCGCGGTGTTCGTCGGAAAATCCAACTGTGATGAATTCGCGATGGGTTCCACGACCGAGAACTCGCATTACGGTCCATCGCGCAACCCCCACGATCCCGAACGTGTCCCCGGCGGTTCATCGGGTGGCTCGGCCGTGGCCGTGGCGGATTTTCAGGCCGTTGCGGGTCTTGGGTCCGACACCGGCGGATCGGTGCGGCTTCCGGCGGCGTTGTGCGGTGTCGTGGGTTTGAAGCCGACATACGGCGCCGTCTCGCGTTGGGGCCTCGTCGCGTTCGCGTCGTCGCTCGATCAGATCGGCGTCTTCGGGCGCACGGTGGCCGACACCAAAGCCGTCTTCGATGTCATCCGCGGCCATGATCCACGCGATTCGACATCCATGCGAACAAACGGCGCTCGTCCGGCCCCGAAACAACTGACCATCGGCTGGCCGGAAGAGTATTACGGTGAAGGGCTGGACGCCGAAATCCGCCATTCGCTCGAACAAACCGCCAATCGCTTGAAGGATTCAGGACACAAGATCATTCCCGTGTCGCTGCCGAATTCGAAGTACACGATTGCGGTCTATTACGTCATCTGCACCGCTGAGGCCTCCTCCAACCTAGCCCGCTACGACGGCGTCAAGTACGGCCATCGCGCCGACTCGCCGGACGATCTTCTCGATATGTACCGGCATACGCGCGCCGAAGGATTCGGCGATGAGGTCAAGCGGCGGATTCTCCTGGGCACCTATGTCCTCTCCGCGGGTTACTACGACGCCTATTATGGAACCGCCCAGAAGGTCAGGACGCTGATCGCGGATGATTTCACCCGCGCCTTTGCCACCGTCGATTGCCTCCTGACCCCGACATCGCCGACCTGCGCTTTCAAATTGGGCGAGAAGATGGATGACCCATTGGCGATGTACCTGTCCGACATTTACACCACATCGATCAACCTGGCCGGCCTCCCGGCGGTATCGGTTCCCTGCGGGACATCCAAAGGCGGCCTCCCCATCGGAGCGCAAGTCATCGGAAGACCATTTGAGGAGCATTTGATTTTGAGTGTGGCGGAGGAGATCGAAAAACACAGGCGTTGAAATGTAGGGTGCGTGCTTTGCACGCACCTCTTGCTCGGTGGGACAAGGAAGAAGGTGCGTTCAGAGAACGAACGCACGAAAGCAATGACACCGCAATCTGTGACATACGACCCCGTGATCGGGCTGGAGGTGCACGCGCAACTTCTGACCGACGCCAAGATTTTCTGCGGGTGCAAGGCCGCCTATGGCGGCGCTCCGAACGCCCACACCTGCCCGGTCTGTCTCGGGCTGCCGGGGGCGTTGCCGGTGTTGAACCGCCGCGCCGTCGAATTCGCCATGCGGATGATTCTGGCCGTGGGCGGGACGGTCCGGCACGAGGCGATCTTCGCCCGCAAGAACTACTTCTATCCCGATTTGCCCAAGGGATACCAGATTTCGCAATACGATCAGCCGCTCGGCGACGGTGGTTCGGTCGGCATCATCGATGCGGGAGTCGAGCATAGAATCGGCCTCATTCGCATCCATCTCGAAGAAGACGCCGGCAAATCATTTCATCCCGAAAATGCCGGCGACGATGCCACGTCGTTGGTCGACATGAACCGTTGCGGCGTGCCCTTGATCGAAATCGTCAGCCGCCCCGACATTCATTCGCCCAGGCAGGCGGGTTTATACCTGACACGGTTAAAACAGATCCTCGAATACCTTGAGATCTGCACCGGCAACATGGAAGAGGGTGCGTTGCGGTGCGACGCCAACGTGTCGATCCGGCCAACAGGCACCACCGCATTCGGCACGCGCACGGAAGTGAAGAACATGAATTCGATCCGGGGCGTCGAGCGCGCTCTGGCCTACGAAATCGAGCGGCAGACCCGTCTGGTGCAATCCGGCGGGACGGTCGTGCAGGAAACGATGCTCTGGGATGAGAAGGCGCAGTCGGCGCATCCCATGCGTTCCAAGGAAGAGTCGTCGGATTACCGTTATTTCCCGGAACCCGATCTTCTCCCCTTGCGCGTGCCGGCGGAATGGATTCAGACCGTGCGATCATCCCTTCCGGAACTGCCGCAGACACGAGCCAAACGGCTGGCGACGCAGTACGGCATTCCCGCCTACGATGCCGCAGTTCTGACCGACCAGAAGGCGCTGGCCGACTATTTCGAGGCGACGGTGAAGGGCTTTGCCGACGCCAAAAAGGCCTCGAACTGGATCATGACCGAAGTTCTGCGCATCCTCAAAGATCGCGCCCTCGACGTCCGGAAATTTCCGGTGACCCCGGCGTCGCTGGCGGAATTGCTCGGCATGATCGACCAGGGGACAATCTCCGCCACGATGGCCAAAGAAGTATTTGAAACGATGGTGGCATCGGGGCGCGCGGCGACGGATATTGTCGTCGGCTCGGGGTTGGCGCAGATATCCGGCGACGACGATCTGGCGCCGCTGATCGACGCAGTGTTGGCCGACAACCCCGGCCAAATTGAGAAGTACAAAGGCGGAAAGACACAACTGTTCGGCTTTTTCGTGGGTGAAACAATGAAGCGCTCCAAGGGGCGCGCCAATCCGCAGCGGGTCAATGACGAAGGTCGTGATCGTGATCTGCAACAACAGCACGGCCCAGGCGCTCGACCGCGCCCGTCGCGCCGGAATTGCGGCCGTGCACTGGTCGGAGACCATAGCCGGATCCCCGGAGGCGTTTGCGCGCGGTTTGATTGAACACTTACAGAAGGCACAGGTCGAATTGGTCGTACTGGCGGGATACATGAAGTTGGTTCCCCAAGCGGTCGTGCAGGCGTATCCGGGACGGATGCTGAATGTCCATCCTGCCCTCCTGCCGCGATTCGGCGGGCCGGGGTTTTATGGGATGCGAGTGCACGAATCGGTTCTGGCGGCGGGCGACACAGAAAGCGGCGCGACGGTGCATTTTGTCGACACCGAATATGACCGCGGGCCGATCTTTCTGCAACGGCGGGTGCCGGTGCTGCCCGGCGACACAGCCGAGACATTGCGCGACCGTGTGCTGGCATTGGAGCACGAGTTGTTGCCGGAGGCGATTGCCCAGTTCGCCCGGACACGCCGTTGACGCCGGACGCGATCGCGCCGTATCATCACCGAGGATGAAAAGGAGGAGCGCCTGATTCCGGCTGTTGCCAAGAATGAAGACGCCGTCGTCCGCACGGATCTGACGGGTGTGCCCCTTTTGGCCCGCGGCAAAGTGCGTGACGTCTACGATTTGGGGTCGCGCCTCTTGATCGTGGCCACTGATCGGCTCTCCGCCTTCGACGTTGTCCTGCCCACGCCGATCCCTGGGAAGGGGAAGGTGTTGACACGGATGTCGCGATTCTGGTTTGAGCGCACCCGCCACGTTGCCCCGAACCATTTGATCAGTTGTGACGTTGATTCATTCCCCGCGCCATTGCATCGTTTCCGCGATCAACTGGAGGGCCGGTCGATGGTGGTGACCAAGTGCCGCCGCATCGACTACGA
>JACQFV010000113.1 GCA_016199865.1 Candidatus Zixiibacteriota bacterium
TCGTTGATTTCCGGGAAGAGGGAGAGGATTTGATCGCGCATGTGGGTTTTCAATCTCCATTCGTCGCACATCAAGGGGCTGAAGATCCTTGTTTACCGGACGTTCTTGCTCTCATGTCGAATGCCGCAAGGGTGGACCATCATACGTCGCCACCTTGGGATCGATGGTGCGCATCGGCTTGTGGCGTGTCTGTTCCTCGTGCGCCTGTGCCACCAGGCCGGGAAGACGGGCGATCATGAAGAAGGCATTGGCCAGCGTGTGGGGAACTTTCAGATCGAGCAATACCGCCGCAATCGCGCCATCGACGTTCAAGGGCAACGGCGTCCCCGATTTCGCCAATACCTCCACGAAGGCGCGCGCCATCTTCACGCCGTGCCCCGATTTCCCGAGTTCATCCGACAGCGCGAGCAGCCGGGTTGTTCGCGGATCCTTCGTGTGCAGACGATGCCCGAACCCCGAGATACGTTGGCCCTTGGCCTTGAAAGCGTCGACGACCGTGGCCGCGGCGTCGACAAACGTCGAGTTTTTTTTCTCGGCATGCGCGATGGCGTGTTCCAGAGTCTTCATACAATCTTCAATGGCGCCACCGTGGTATTTTGAGATCGCCAGAAACCCGGCGGCCACCGCCGAGCCGAGGGGCGCGCCGGTCGAAGCCACGGTCCGGGCCGCCAGCACCGACGGCGGCGTGGTGCCGTGATCGAGAGAGGAGACGAATATCGCGTCGAGGATTGTCGCGGTTGCCCGATCCGGCAGTTCACCCAAGAGGGCCAGATGAATCGCCTCCGCGAATCCGAGCGTCCCCATCAACTCCTCGACCGGGTAGCCGCGCAGACGGATCAGGTTCGGACCGATTTCACTGATGGCCGATGGCCAACTTTGCTCACTCATCGCTTGCTCCGTTCAGTCCCCGATGGATATTTTGCCGGTGTCCATGACCCGGATCACGGACTTGACCGCATTGGGGATGTCGCCGAAGTTGTCCACGACCGTGGCGCCGACCTCGCGCAGCCGCTCGACCTTGCCTTCGTGGGTGCCGTGATCCCCTTCGATGATGGCGCCGGCGTGGGAGAAACGTGTCCCGGATTGCGCCCCTTTGCCGCCGACGTAGGCCACCAAGGGCTTCGTGAACCGGCCGGCGGCGATCAAATCGGCGACCCGTTCCTCCTGCGATGTGCCGATCTCGCCGAACATCACGACCGCGTCGGTGTCGGGATCGTGTTCGAACAACTCCATGATGGCCGGATGGTCGGTGCCGACAATCGCGTCGCCGCCGACGTGCACGATAGTTGACAATCCGACCCCGGCGCGTGACAGATAGTAGGCAATCGATGACGTGATGCCTCCCGACCGCGACGACACACCGACCCGTCCCGGCAAGAACCAATCCTTGGCGGCGGCCGCCGAGCCGCCCATCATCCCGAACACGGCCTTACCCGGCGACAAAAGCCCCAACGTGTTGGGGCCGACGAATCGCGCCCCGGCGTCTTTCGCCGCCGCGGCGATCTCGAGGACATCATAGATGGGAACGCGGTCGGGCACGATCACCAGGAGTTTGATGCCCGCGGCAATCGCCTCGAGGGCGGCATCCTTCACCAGCGGCGCCGGAACAAAGATCACCGAGACATCCAGCCCGCCGGATCGTTCGACCCCCTCGGCCACCGTGTCGTAGACGGGCACGGCGAGAACATCCTGCCCGCCTTTACCCGGCGTGCACCCCGCGACCACGCGCGTGCCGTAGCGCTGCATCAATTTCGTCGACGAGGATGGACATGATGCGGCGGTTCCGGTGCCTCTCTCGTTCGTCTCAATCACGATTCGATTCGTTGTAGGGGCGGGGCGTTGCCTCGCCCTGGGGCGACCCGCCGGGTCGCCCCTACGTGCCCGCCTTCTCTTGTAGGGGCGTATTGCAATACGCCCCTACAAGCCGACCTATCAAGCATTTCTTGGCGCATTGATCATCTTCGCCCGGTATTCATCCAACCCAGGAATCGGCAACGTCACCCGCCCGCCGGCGGCGCCGCCGATGCGGCATTCGACTTCGCAGGCGAGGCATTCGATGCACTTTCCGGATTTCGCCTCTTCACGCGTAATGTCTAAGACCGGGACACCGTTCTCTTCCTTCAGAATCTCCGGGACACAGGTGTGGATGCAGACCTTGGACTCGCACTGGCGGCAGAGGGCATGGTCATAGACGATCCTGCCGGTTGGTGTCTCGAACGTGTATGGATCCTTCGGCACAAACTCAAGCGCGTCCGGCAGCGCCGCCGC
>JACQFV010000114.1 GCA_016199865.1 Candidatus Zixiibacteriota bacterium
ATTCGGACACGGTCGATGGTTCTTGCATATCCTCTCAGCACGCCCTAACTGAGCGTCAGAGCGCGCGCTTCCATCTTCTGCACCTGATCAAACGCGTGGTATGACGAACGCACCAGAGGCCCGGCTTCGACGTGTGCAAATCCCATCTCTTCCCCGGCACATGCCAGTTCGGCGAACTCATCGGGGTGATAATAGCGCACGACCGGCAGATGCGTGGCCGACGGTGCCAGATATTGTCCAATCGTCAGAATCTGGCAGCCGGTGGCGGCGATGTGGCGCATGCAGTCGTACAATTCGTCCTCTGTCTCTCCCAAGCCAACCATGATCCCCGATTTGACGATCGGTGGATCGGAACGGTCCCCGGAGCGCCGCAAGATCGCCAACGAGCGTTCGAACCGCGCCCGCGGACGGACCAGTGAATACAATCGCGGCACCGTCTCGGCATTGTGGTTGAGCACGTCGGGGCGCGCCGCCAAGACCGTCTCCACGGCGTCGAAATTACCGTCGAAATCGGGAATCAAGACCTCGATTTTGACCTGCGGGTCGCGTTCCCGCAACAGGCGGATCGTCTCGGCATAAACCCACGAGCCGCCATCCGGCAAATCATCGCGATTGACCGAGGTGATCACCACCTGCTTGAGACCCAATTGCGCCACGCCCTCGGCCAAGCGCCGCGGCTCATCCAGATCGTATCCGAGCGGTCTACCCTTGATCACATCGCAGAAACGGCAGCCGCGCGTGCAGATGTTGCCCAGGATCATGAACGTGGCGGTGCCGTGGGAGAAACATTCGCGAATGTTGGGGCAGTTGGCCTCCTCGCAGACCGAATGCAACTGATTCTCCCGCAGGGCGCTCTTAACTTTGAGATAGCCCTCGCCAAACGTGGCCCTGGTTTTCAGCCATACGGGCTTGGGGGCGCCGAAGGTCGGGGCGGACGCGGCAGCAGGAGGTGTCATCGGGTATAGTCTACATGAATCATCAGGTTTGTGCGATGGAATTCGGGTGTGGGCTTTCCGCGGCGAAGAGACAATTCCCCGTCAGTTCGGATCCGCGACGACCAGCGACAGGAAGAGTTGATGAACTCGCGCATCGCCGGACAACTCCGGATGGAAGGTCATCGCCAGTATGGTCCCCTGACGGACCAGCGTCGGCTCGCCGTTCAACCTGCCGAGCACCTCGACATTGTCGCCGACGCGCACGATCCGCGGCGCCCGAATGAACACCATTTCGAGCGGCACGGCACCGTTTCCGGCGCGAATTTCGCCGACGTCGCGAAAGGACTGATACTGACTGCCGTAGGCATTGCGGCTGGTGTCACAGTCGATCAACCCCAGCGTGTCTTCACCCGGCGATCCCTTGATGGCCTTGCCGAGCAGGATTAGTCCGGCGCAGGTTCCCATGATCGGCTTGGTGCGCGCGAACTGGGGCAGAGCCGCGAACAATCCTTCCTGTTTCATGAGTTTGCGAATCGTCGTCGATTCGCCCCCTGGCATGATGAGGCAGTCGACTCGCTCCAAATCTGAAAGTGTGCGCACTTCGACGGCAGAATGGCCCAGCGCTTCGATCATCTGCCGGTGCAGACCAAAATCCCCCTGCAGGGCCAGGAGACCGACTGTGGCGCGATACTCCTGAGTCTCTGTGGTGACCGATTGTTTACACCGACGAAGGAGAGGCGATCCGCCAACATCAGGCCGGATCACCTCGGCTGCGCTTGCTCTCTCGTGGGCGCGCAACTTCTGTGTCAGAATCGGATTCATAGAACTCTGGCCAAGAACAACTCCCTGTCATCCTGAGCAAAGCGAAGGATCTCTATAGGCATCAATTCACATCTTCGCTGCTTATAGAGATTCTTCGCCCCGCCTAAGAGCGGCGGGGTTCAGAATGACACTTAATGCACTGCTTGAATGAATGCACACCCTCTACCGCACCTGCAACAACTGCTCCACCGGAATCGACCCGATCTCCAAGCCGCGCATCGGCACGCCCAAGCCCGTCGAGGCCTCCACCAGACGCTTCGGGTCATTGTAATGCGTCGTCGCCAGCACAATCGCCTTGGCGCGCACGGCCGGATCGGCCGATTTGAAAATTCCGGATCCGACAAAGACCGATTCGGCACCGAGTTGCATCATCAACGCGGCATCGGCCGGAGTGGCGATTCCGCCCGCCGCGAAATTCGGGACCGGCAACTTGCCATTCTCGGCCACCCAACAAACCAGATCGTATGGCGCCCCCAGATTCTTGGCTTCGGTCATCAATTCCTCGCGCGGCAAAACGGAGAGACGTCGGATGCCGCCCTGCACGGCCCGCATGTGGCGCACTGCTTCGACGATATTCCCCGTTCCCGCTTCGCCCTTGGTGCGCAGCATCGCCGCACCCTCGCCGATGCGGCGCAGGGCCTCGCCCAGATCGCGGCAGCCGCAGACGAAGGGGATGCGGAATTGGTCTTTGTCGACGTGGTGCGCCTCATCGGCGGGAGTCAGGACTTCCGATTCGTCGATGAAATCGACTTCCAGCGCTTCCAGAATCTGCGCCTCGGCAAAATGCCCGATCCGGCACTTCGCCATGACCGGGATCGTCACGGCGTCCTTGATTTCGAGTATCCGCGCGGGATCGGCCATGCGGGCCACGCCCCCTTCGGCGCGGATGTCGGCGGGGACCCGTTCCAAGGCCATGACCGCGCAGGCCCCAGCATCCTCGGCGATCCGCGCCTGGTCGGCGTTGGTGACATCCATAATCACCCCGCCTTTGAGCATTTCCGCCAACCCGATCTTGATTTTGCGTTTGTCCTCGGCGTTCATCTGTTGCTCCTTGAGCATCGTTCGCCCCGCCTCTGTTCAGGCGGGCTGAAGGACGAATTACCCGGTCGGAAACCGGAGAGCCAAAGTACGACAATCCCCATCCCGAATCAACCGCGGCACCCCGTCATCGGGTTCCATGCCACCATCTGATACGTAAAGGCCAAGCATGCGACCAATGCGAAATACACGGCTGGGAACGCCTCTTTTCGCACTCCCGATAATTGCAATTTTGATCGGTCTGGGCGGTTGCCACAAAGAAGCGGCCTCGCCGCCGCCGCAGACGGTTCAGACGACACCGCCGTCTGCTCCTCCCGCGCCCAAGCCGAAAGTGCGTCCGTGGGTCGTTCTTTGCGCATACCAGCCGATCGCGCAGGAACTTTCAACCCTGGCGCAGGTCCAAGACGATACGATCTGGGCCGGGCGGCCGATCAGCGTCGGCTGGATCGTCAAGCCGGTCGTGATCGCGGCTTCCGGTGTCGGCATGGCCAATGCCGCCGCCACGACCCAGTTTCTGATCGACCGTTACAATCCCGTCGGGATAATTCTGGCCGGTGTCGCCACACCGCTCGATCCCGCCCACGAGATCGGCGACCTGATCATTCCCGACCGTTGGCTGAGCTATGACTTTGGGTATTGGGGGAAAGACGGTTTCAAGCTCGATTCGGTCCCCGTTGGCAAGACCGACGGCTCCGGCTTCAACCGCATGCTCGAGATTCAAGCCGACGCCGCCTTGATCCGTATGCTGAATACGGCCGCGGATGCGACGGCCTTCACGTTGCGCACG
>JACQFV010000111.1 GCA_016199865.1 Candidatus Zixiibacteriota bacterium
GGTCAGTGACCTGAAAGCGATCACGAAACCGGCTCCGTCCATCGAGTCACGCGGGCAGGCTCCAAAGAAGAAGATGTTGGCCGTGCTCCCCTTTGAGAATCTCGGTCCGACGGAGGAGGAATATTTCGCCGACGGCATGACGGAGGAGATCATCAGCCGCTTGGCGGCGGTGCGCGATCTGGGCGTCATCTCGCGCACCAGCGCGATGCAGTACAAAGGCACCCGCAAGCCGATCCGTCAGATCGCCGGTGAACTGGGCGTGGATTATGTGCTGGAGGGAACAGTCCGCTGGAGCAAGAATCCCGCCGGTCCCAGCCGGGTGCGCATCACGCCGCAGTTGATCCAGGTCGACGACGACACGCACCTGTGGTCGGACCGCTACGACCGGGTGATCGAGGACATCTTCGCCATCCAGTCGGAAATCGCCGAGCAGGTGATCCACCAATTGAACGTCACCCTGCGGGGGCCGGAGCGCGAAGTTGTCTGCGCGCAATGCACGTCCAATGTGGAGGCGTATCAGGCCTACCTGCGCGGGTTGGAGTACGCGCGCCATCCCGATTATCAGGACGACAAATATCGGAGCGCGATCCGGTTGTTCGAACACGCTGTCTCGCTGGACCCGGAATTTGCGGCGGCGTACGCGGAATTGTCACTGGCGCATTCGGCTCTGTACTTCTTTGGATTCGACCGGACGGCCGAACGTCTGGCCCGATCCAAATCGTCGGCCGATCGCGCCTTGGGCCTCCAGCCCGATCTCGCCGATGCCCGCAGCGCGCTGGGTTTTTACCTGTACCGTGGTCACCGCGATTGGGAGGGCGCCCTGGAGCAATTTCAGATCGCCTTCCGGGGGAAACCCAATGACAGCCGCATCCTCTTCACAACCGGTGGGATTCGCCGGCGTCAGGGCCGCTTTGCGGAAGCCAGAGACAATCTCATGCGGGCCTTTCCCCTGGATCCGCGCGATGCCCGATTGCCCCTGGAGATCGGCGTCACCTGTCTTCTCATGCGGCAGTTCGAGGAAGCGGAACGGTTTTTCGATCAATCGATTGCTTTGGCCCCCGACCAAACAAATGCCTACACGTGGAAATCGATGCTCTATCTGGGCTGGCGCGGCGACCTGAACGCCGCGCGGCATGCCCTCGAGAGTGTGCTGCAGCCGGACGTCGACGCGACCTTTGCCGAATGGTTTCTGCTGCGGCTGTGTGAACGCGATTTTCAGGGAACATTGGTCTGGTTGGACAGGACGGGATTGGATCAACACGAGGCCCAGGCGTTCTTCTGGTCGATCGCACAGCTGCGCGGCTGGCTGTACGACTTGCTCGGGGATCGAACCCAGGCAATGGCCGCCTATGAATTGGCGCGTGTGAGTCTGGAAGCCAGACGGGAAGCGCAACCCGATGATTTTCGGGTGTACAGTTCCCTGGGGTCCGTCTATGCCGGACTTGGGCGCCCGGAAGAAGCAGTCGCCGCCGCACGCCGTGCCACGGAACTCGTGCCCGTGACCGTGGATGCGGTCATCGGCCCTTTTTGTCTCGAATCCCTCGCACACACCTGCATCCGGATCGGAGAAACAGAATTGGCGTTGGATCTTCTTGAACGCCTGCTCGCCATGCCGTCCCTCTTATCCGTGTCGATGTTGAAGATCGATCCCTTTCTCGATCCGTTGCGGGATTACCCGCGTTTCCACAAATTGCTCGCTCAACCCGACAAGGTGTTTTGAACGTGAATTATACAGAGACAGTGAATTCTCCGGTGTCGAGTAGGGGCGTATTGCAATACGCCCCTACCAATCTCGCCTCACAACTTCACTCTTCATCTGATGGATTGACGCGATGATCGGCCGGACCATCTCCCATTATCATATCACCCGTAAGTTGGGCGCCGGCGGGATGGGAGAAGTCTATCTGGCCACCGACACGAAACTGAATCGCCCGGTGGCGCTCAAGTTTCTGCCCGAGGGGTTGTCGCGCGATCCGGAGGCGCGGGCCCGCCTCTTGCGGGAGGCGCAGGCCGCTTCACAACTCAATCATTCGAACATTCTGACCATCTATGGCGTGGAAGAAGCCGACGGGCGAGATTTCATCGTCATGGAGTACATCGAAGGAACGGCGCTGGGCAGCGCGGTCGAATCGAAGGCCGCGTCGTTGGACCGGGTGCTCGATCTGGCAATTCAGATGGGCGAAGGGCTGGATAAAGCCCATCGCGCCGGGATCGTGCACCGCGATCTGAAGCCCGCGAACATTCTCATCGATGCCGATGGCCGTGCCAAGATTCTGGATTTCGGGCTGGCCAAATTGCGCGGCGCCGGGAAGCTCACGCAGACGGGCTCCACCACGGGGACAGCAGCATATATGTCGCCGGAGCAGGCACAGGGCGCGGAGGCCGATGCCCGATCCGATCTCTTCTCGTTCGGCGTGGTTCTCTATGAAATGATCGCCGGACGGCCGCCCTTTTCCGGGGACCATCAGGCGGCGATGGCGTATGCCATCGTCAACGAGAACCCGGAGCCGTTGGCCCGCTACAAGGCCGATGTGCCGGTCGAGTTACAACGGCTCATCACGAAGTGCCTCGCGAAATTTCCGTCGGAGCGATACCAATCGGCCGCCGATCTGGTGGCCGATCTGCGGGCGCTGCGCACGGCGATCCATGTCAGCAGCCCGAGATCGGCCATCGTCGCGCCGATGAAACGTCGTTCCCGGCTCGTGGCGGCTCTCGTGGTGGCCGGGCTGGCGATTCTCGCCGCCGGAACAGCGGTCGTGTGGCATCACATTGGATCCTCCGGAGCATCGACGGCCTCGGGGCGCAAGATGCTGGTCGTGTTGCCGTTCGAGAATCTCGGTTCGACGGAACAGGAGTATTTCGCGGATGGAATCACTGAGGAGATCACGGCGCGGCTGGCGAACGTGTCCGGCCTGGGGGTGATTTCCCGGACGACGGCAATCCGGTACAAGAAATCCGAAAAAAGTCTGCGCGACATCGGCCAGGAATTGGGCGCCGACTACGTTCTGGAGGGAACGATCCGCTGGGACAAATCGGACAACGCGCAGAGCGTGCGGATCACGCCGCGGCTGATCCGTGTCAATGATGACACGCATTTGTGGGCGGACGTGTACGAGCGGCCGCTGGAGCACGTCTTTGCGGTCCAGGCCGAGATTGCCGAGAAAGTTGCGGCGGCGATGAATGTCACGTTGATGGAACCCGAACATCAGCGTCTGACGGCCAAACCGACGGAAGACGTGGAGGCGTACGATTGTTATCTGCGCGCCAACGACATGCTCATCCACGGTGAGACGCGCGAATCCCGTTTGTCCGCCCAGCGGCTCTATGAGGCCGCGGTTCGTTTGGATCGCAGGTTTGCTCAGGCGTGGTCGGCCTTGTCGCAAGTCTGCACGGAATTGTACTGGCACCACGGCCGCAATCAACAGAATCTGGATCGGGCCAAAGAGGCGGTCCAGACGGCCCTGACGATCAATCCCGATCTACCGGAAGCGCACGTGGCCCTGGGCGTGTACGAATACCATGTCCACCAGTATGACAGCGCGCTCGTGGAATTCGACGTGGCGCAACACAGCCAGCCGAACAACACCGTATTGCTCTTGGAGATCGGGTACGTCAAGCAGCGCCAGGGAAAGCACCTGGAGGCGCTGGAATTGTTTCGCCGCGTGCTGTCTTTGGATCCGCAGGCGGCTCAGGCCGCCTTTCTGGCGGCGGAAAGGGAGATGTGGATGCGCGACTACGCGTCGGCTGAGAAGGATTTTGACCGGGCCATCACCGCGGCCCCCGATCTCTTTTTTGGTACGGTGGCGAAATCGCTGACCCGTTTTCTGCGCGACGGCAACATGGATCAGGCGCGCCTGTTGCTTCCCGAAGCCGCCGACATGACCAATGCTGATGCTCTTGATCTTGCGAATTGGGCGTATCTGAAGCTCTGCGACGGACAGTATCAGGAAATACTGGCCGGATTGAAGAGCACCGATCCCGAGGCGCAGAGTGGAATACTTTCCGAGCGGGCATTCGCCTATGTGCACCTGCACAACCCCGGCGCGGCGAAGGCCTGTTATGATTCGGCGCGGGCGATTTCGGAGCGCGCCATCGCTCTGGTTCCCGACGAGGCCGGTTATCACGCCGACTTGGGGATCGCCAACGCGGGTCTGGGGCGGCGCGAAGCGGCGATTCGCGAAGGCGAGCGGGCGGTCGAATTGTCGCCTCTGGCCCGGGACATGTACAACGACATGGGTATCACGATCAATCTGGCCCACATTTACGCCTGGGAGGGAGAGGACGACAAGGCGCTGGACATACTCGAATATCTGCTGTCGATTCCATCGCCGTTGTCGGGACGCATGCTTGCCGTTGATCCGACTTGGGCCTCTCTGCGCAACAATCCGCGGTTCGTGAAATTGGTGCAGCAGCCGGACAAGGTGTCTTGAACGTCGATGTTATTGCGTCCGATTCCGCGTTTGGTGGGGCGGGCATTCCTGCCTGCCCGATCAGACATCCAGAAGCCGCAGACAAGAATGTCTGCGCCACTGGATTCTGAAGGATCAAATCCATGATCGGCCGGACCATCTCGCATTACAAGATCACCGACAAGCTCGGCCAGGGCGGGATGGGTGTGGTGTACAAGGCCGAGGACACCAAGCTCAAGCGTCCCGTCGCGCTCAAGTTTCTCTCGCCACACATGTTGCAGAATGCGGCTGAACGCGAACGCTTCTATCAAGAGGCGCAGGCGGCGGCGGCGTTGGATCATCCCAATATCTGCGCCGTGTATGAAATCGATGAATTCGAGGGGCAGATTTTCATCGCCATGGCGTTCGTGCCCGGCTCAACCCTCAAAGACAAGATCGAATCCGGACCTTTGGGTGCCTCCGACGCGATCGACATTGCCCTGCAGATCGGCTCGGGATTGCAGGCGGCGCATGAGCAGGGAATCGTTCACCGGGACATCAAGCCCGAGAACGTCCTGTTGACCCCCAAAGGGCAGGCGAAGATCATGGATTTTGGCCTGGCGAAATTGGGGAAGGGATCCGCACTGACCAAGAGCGGCACGACCTTGGGCACCGCGGCCTATATGTCGCCCGAACAAGTCCGCAGCGGCGCCATCGATCATCGCACGGATATCTGGTCGTTGGGCGTGGTTCTGTATGAGATGATCATCGGCGAGCGTCCCTTTGGCGGGGATCACGAAGCGGCGGTGATGTACGCGATCGTCAACGATCCCTGGCCGTCAGCCGTTTTCCGCCGGTCGGAGGCGCCGGTGTCGCTGGATAGTGTCTTGGAAAAGTGCCTGGCGAAGACACCGGACGAACGCTATGGCGACGTCGACGAGACGTTGGCCGATCTGCGGGAGATCGCCGGCGCATCGGCTCAGCTGTCGGCCGGTGGCGCGCAGCCCGCCCCCGAGGTGCCGGCTTTGGCGGTCCTCCCTTTCGTGAACATGAGCGCCGATCCGGAGAATGAGTATTTCAGCGACGGCCTCTCAGAGGATTTAATCACGGCGTTGAGCAAACTCGAAGGATTGCGCGTCGTCTCGCGCACCTCGGCCTTCTCGTTCAAGGGCAAGGACACGGACATTCGGCGGATCGGCGAGCAGTTGAACGTACGCACAGTTCTGGAAGGAAGCGTGCGTAGAGCGGGGAATCGTCTGCGGGTGACGGCGCAATTGATCAACGTGGCCGATGGGTTTCATCTGTGGTCGGAACGGTATGATCGTGAGATGTCCGACGTGTTCGCCGTGCAAGATGAAATCGCGCAGCGAATCGTCACGGCGCTGAAAGTGAAATTGATCAGCCGCGACGTGGAGCGGCTGGTTGAACCCGCGACGGAGAACCTCGAGGCCTATCATCTCTATCTCCAGGGGCGGTACCAGTGGAACAAGCGCACGCAGGAGGGGTTTGCGAAGGCGGTGGCATTCCTGCGTCAGGCGATCACCGTTGATCCTGGATACGCACTGGCGCACGCGGCGCTGGCGGATGTGCATATTCTTCAGGGTGTTTACGGGCACCGTTCGCCGCATGAGGTTTTTCCCGCCGCGCGCGCCGCCGCTCAAGAGGCCCTGCGTCTCAATGACAAACTGGCCGAGGGGCACGCATCGTTGGCGCACGTGCAGTTTCTGTACGATTGGAAGTGGACTGAATCGGAGAAGGGTTTTCGGCGGGCGATCTCGCTTGATCCCGGGTATGCGCTGGCGCACCTGTGGTACGGGTTGCTGCTGATGACCATCGGGCAATTGGAGCGCGCGATGGCGCAGATAGAGGAGGCGCGCCGCTGCGATCCGTTGTCGCTCATCATCAACACCGATATCGGGCTGATTCACTACCACGCCCGGCGTTACGACGCGGCCCTGGAGCAGTATCAGCGGACGCTGGAGATCGACGAGAATTTTTTTGTGACCCATTATGGGATCGCCATGATCCATCAGCAACTGGGCCGGCACGATCTGGCCATCCGGGCCGCGGAGCGGTCATTGGCGCTGTCGCACGGCAGCAATCTCGTGAAAGCGATGTTGGCCCGTTCCCATGCCCTCGCCGGCGATCGCGACACGGCGATGGCCATGCTGACGGAACTCAAACAGACGGCCGATGCCTATGTCGCGCCGTACAGTCTGGCCCTGGTCCACGCCGGATTGCGAGAATATGATCGTGCCATCGATTATCTCGAGAAAGCGCTGGCGGATCGGACCCAATACGCGATGCACTTCGTCGCGACGGGCGACCCGTGCCTCGACGATCTGGGGGATGATCCGCGGTTTGTCGCGCTCATGAAGAAAATGAACCTGCCGACCTGAGGCTTGCCAACAGAATGAACTTTGTCATTCAGACCGCACTCTCTGTGGAGGCCAGGCGGGGACGCCTGGCGTCCACGAACTTGCGAGTCATTATTATAGAGGGTCCAAAAAAATCCCAGGGCTCACGCCCTGGGCTAAACTGCAACTCCATTCATGGCCCAAGGCGTGAGCCCGGGGGCGTTTTATCCGCACAGCACCGCCCCGCCGTTCACGTTCAGGATTTCACCGGTAATAAACGTCGCCCAATCGGAGGCCAAGAAGACAATGGCGCCGGCAATCTCATCGGGTGAGGCGGGTCGGCCCAATGGGATCAGGCGCAGATGTCTCTGAGCGTCGGGTAAGGCCAGTTCTTCAGCGGACATATCCGTGTTCACCCAGCCAGGGGCGACACAGTTGACGCGGATTTTGTCTCCGACCAGTTCCGGCGCCAGTGATTTGGTGAGCGAAATGATCGCGCCCTTGGTCGCGGCGTAGTGCGAATGAAAGGCCTCGCCACGCTGGCCGGCGGTCGACGCGATGTTGATGATCGAGCCGCCGCGTTGGGCCAGATGCGGCACGGCGGCGCGGCAGCAATAGAAGATGCTCTTCAGGTTCACGTCGATCATTTCATCGAGCTCGGGGGACGTCATCGTAACGATTGCCGCTTCCTTCCAGATGCCGGCATTGTTCACCAGCACGTCGAGCCGGCCGAAATCGGTCACGATATGTTCGATCATGCGGCCGACCGCGTGTTCGTCGGCCACGTCGGCTCGGTAGATGCGCGCGCGGACCGGATATTTTTTCAGTTCGACCAGGAGCGATTCGGCGGCCTGGGTGTTCTCGCGATAGTTCAGCGCCAGATCGGCGCCATGCTCGGCGAAAAGCAGAGCGGCGGCGCGGCCGATGCCGCGGGATGAACCGGTGATCAGGACGACACGGCCGGAGAGATCGATTTTCATGCGTGCTCCAAATTGGGTGGACTAAAGCAGTTGTTTCGCATCGCGTGGACGCCAATATAGTCCGTTCGCCCCGGCCGGTAAAGTCGGGGTGGTGAGTCAGAGTGTGTTCTGGATGGAAACACGGCTCGGCGGGAGCCTCGCCCTCCCACGCGCCGGGTAGGACGTGCATCGGATACCAACGTGCGACTGCGCTGGCTCTATGGCATCCTGATCGTCCAGCAGACGCTGGCGGCGGGGACTTTTTTGGCCGCGAAGTGGGCGCTGTTGGATTTTCCGCCGTTGCCGTTGGCCTTCGTGCGCTTTTTCATCGCGTCGACTGGGCTGTATCTGATCCACCGTTTCTGGCCGGGGCGCAAGCCGGTCGAACGATCGGATTGGCCCGCCCTCTTGCTCTTGAGCTTTCTGATCGTGCCGGTCAATCAGGCGTTTTTTCTCTATGGGATGAAATACACGACTCCAACCCATGCCGCCTTGCTGTACGGCATGACACCGGTGCTGGTCTTTGTGATGGCGATCATCATGCTCGGCGAGCGGCCGACACTGATGAAAAAAATCGGCATCCCCATCGCCTTCGCCGGCGTGGCGGTGGTGATTTCGCAGAAGGGACTGGCCTGGTCACCCAAGGCCCGGCTGGGGGATTTTCTTGTGTTCATGGCGGTCATTGCCTGGGCGGTGACAATCATACTCGGCAAACGGCTGATCGCCCGCTATGGCGCCGTGCATCTGACGGCGATCGCGATGGTGGTCGGAACCGCGCTCTTCATTCCGGTTGGCGTGTTCACGGTGGGCAGCGTCAATTTCGCCGCCGTCAGCGCGCGGGGATGGTGGTCGTTGATGTACATCGCGGTCGGCACGTCGGTGATCGTCTACCCGATATGGTTTTGGGCGCTGGGCCGTCTGGAGGCGACCAAAGTCTCGATATTCGCCAACTTGCAGCCGGTGGTTGCGGCCATTTTGTCCTATTTCTTTCTGGGGGAACAGATCGGGGCGCGATTGATTGTCGGCGGCGCGCTGGTTATCTTGGGAGTTCTGCTCACGGAGCGCGGCTAAAGAAAAGGTCAATCATGAGGTCTTTGCGAGCACGGTAGCGGCAGACACGGGGCTTAAATCCCCTTGCCGGGTGTAGTCAGTTGACGAGGAGTATCGACATGGACAAAATCATCGCACACATCGACCAGAACAAGAAGCGTTACCAGGATGAACTGTTTGCGCTCCTGCGCATTCCTTCGGTGTCGGCCGATCCGAAACACAAAGACGACATTCGCAAGGCGGCCGAATGGACCAGGGCCAAACTGGCCGCGATGGGATGCTCCGCCCGTCTCCAGGAAACTCCCGGGCATCCGATCGTTTACGGCGAATGGCTGAAAGCGCCGGGGAAGCCGACGGTCCTCTTCTACGGCCACTACGACGTCCAGCCGCCCGATCCGTTGAATCTGTGGACGACATCGCCGTTTGAGCCGACGGTGCGCGACGGAAACGTTTTTGCGCGCGGCTCGGCCGACGACAAGGGCCAGTTTCTCGCCAACGTGCTCGGCGTCGAGGCCTTCTTCCAGAGCGACGGCCAACCGCCGGTGAACGTGAAATTCCTGATCGAAGGCGAAGAAGAAGTGACCTCCCACAACCTCGAAAAGTTTGTCACCGACAACACGGAGTTGCTCAAATGCGACGAGATTATCGTCTCGGATACCGCGCAATTTGGCCCCGGCTACCCGGCCATCTGCTATGGCCTGCGTGGCATCTGCTACATGGAGGTCTTCCTGCGCGGCCCGAAGATGGATTTGCATTCGGGAGAGTACGGCGGCGCGGTGGCCAATCCCGCTAACGTGTTGGGACGGTTGATTGGCCGATTGCATGATCCGGCCACCGGCAAAGTGGCGATACCGGGATTTTATGATGACGTCGTCGAACTCTCGGCCGCGGAGAAGGCGGAGTTTGGCAAGCTGCCCTTCGATGAAGCCCAGTACAGATCGCGGCTCGACGTTGCCGAGACGCCGGGAGAGAAAGGTTATTCGATCCTTGAGCGGGTGTCGACTCGTCCGACCTGCGACGTCAATGGCATCACCACAGGGTATCATGGAGTCGGCGGCAAGACGGTGATCCCGGCCGAGGCCTCGGCCAAGATTTCGATGCGTCTGGTGCCGAACATGGACCCGAAGAAAATCCGGGCCGCTTTCGAGTCCTACATCCGTTCGTTATGCCCGCCGGCGGTTCAGGTGCGGTTCGAGAATCACGGCATGGCGCGGCCAGTGGTGGTCCCGACCGATTCCCCTGCCCTGGCCAAGGCGCGCGCGGCGCTCGAAAAGGGTTTTGGCGCCAAGAGCGTGCTCATTCGCAGCGGCGGTTCGATCCCAGTGGTGGAGACCTTCAAGGACAAACTCGGCGTGGCGGCGCTCTTGGTCGGGTATGGTCTGCCCGACGACAATCTGCATTCGCCCAACGAGAAGTTCTCGCTCGATGATTTCCACCGCGCCATCAAGACGGCGGCGTATCTGGTGGCCGAATTGGGGAAATGACCACGTCGGTTTCCGGAATGCGGATCGCAGCTTCAAGGCGCTGAAGCGTCCTGTTGGCCGGATGGGTGGTGATGTCACAAGGGGCTGAAAACCCCTTGCCTGCCTGCAACAAACATGCTGATTGACCGTTTGATCGTCGGGCCGATCGAAGAGAACTGCTACATCGTCGGCGATGAGGAGACCCGTCGAGGCGTCATCATCGATCCCGGTGATGAGCCGGAACGCATCGTTGGGACCGTGCGGGGGCTGGGGTTGAAGGTCGACACGATCTTCAACACCCATGCCCACGTCGATCACATCTGCGCCGCGCAGGATGTCAAAGAACAGTTGGGCGCAAGACTGTACCTGCATCCGGGCGATGAAATGTATCTGCCCGATCTGGTCGAGCACGCGGCGATGTTCGGCATGCACAAGGCCCGTCGACCAACGGTTGATGTGTGGATGGCCGACGGGGATCGGATCGAATGCGGGACGCTGGAGATTGCGGTGACACATGCGCCCGGGCACACGCCGGGGCATTGCCTTCTCACCATCGGCGAGGATGTCTTCTGCGGCGACCTGATCTTCGCCGGATCGATCGGACGAACCGACCTGCCGGGCGGCAATTACGAACAGATCATCGCGTCTCTGGAATCGACCATTCTGACACTTCCCGAGCCGACCCGTCTGCATCCGGGTCACGGTGAATCGACGACCGTGGCGGTGGAACGACGGCTCAATCCCTTCCTGCGCGGCTTGTCGCCACGGAGGCGCTCCAGGTCAGCCATTTGAAAGCCTATACATTAGTAGTCTCGTTCAGCAGGGCATACGCGCAAGTCGTCGGCGCTCCCCGACTCCCACATTAAAGAGACTACCTCTTGGTCAAGAAGCAGAATCCGCGACGAATAGTGTTCCGACCGTAATCGACTACAATCAGTAGATGTGATCCAAGTTGTTGTGCTGATTCGAAGGTTGTGTCTCAGCGACTATGAATCTCGCCATCCTCTCGGGCCGCCTTTGTTTTCACTTGGCCGGTCGTACGGTTTTGCATACCGTTGCCCACCAATCATCATGGCACCCCTTTCCCTTCCCAATCAGGAATCAGGCCGGCAGAAACGGCGGAACATAAACCGCGCGTTGATGTTGAGTCGGGAGGAGTGGCGCCGGGCGGGTGTGGGCCGTGGGTGACCGCTCCCAGTTCGAGGCCCTCATTAAAGGGCAGCTCGATTCGCTCTATCGGACGGCGTTGCGGATGACGAAAAATCCCGATGACGCCGAAGACTTGGTGCAGGAAACATGCCTGAAGGCATACCGATACTTCGATCGCTTCGAGACCGGTTCGAATTTGCGGGCTTGGCTGTTCAAGATCCTGACCAATCTGTTCATCAATCGCTACCGCAAGGAATCGAAAGCACCGGTGCAGCTGGAATATGATGAAACCGAGGATTTTCACCTGCATGGTCGGATGCTCGAGACCGGTTTGTTGGGAACAAGGCAAAGTCCGGAGAAAAACCTGTTCGACAAACTTTTGGGCAGCGACATCGCCCACGCGATCGATCAACTGCCGGAGGACTTTCGCGTCGTGATCGTGATGGCGTTCATCGAGGGATTGTCGTACGAGGAGATCGCCGCGGCCCTGAATCTACCGATGGGAACAGTGAAGTCGCGGTTGTTCCGCGGCCGAAAGTTGCTTCAGAAGACGCTATTGAATTATGCGCAACAGGCGGGGGTTGTCGGACCATCGTGAGGCAGCGGTGGTCAACGGATGAGAATTGAGAGAGATCTCTCTTGAAAGACGACAGATGAGTGGAGCGGTTGCTGTGTCGTTGACACAATTCGTGAGTCTTGGGGAACGTGCGGCGGTGTCGGTGCGATTGTGCGTGTAAAGATGCCGGTGTCAAGAGCACGAAACGCTGAGAGTTGCGGCAGATGGGATTGAACACGATGACGGGCGAACACGTCGACTGCCGGGCGGCTCTGGACAGATTGTACGAGTACATCGACGGCCAATTGGGTCTGGCGGAGCGTGACGCCATCGCGGCCCACCTGACGGTCTGCCGCGGTTGCCTGTCTCAGTTCGAGATCGAACAGTTGTTCCACGAATTCGTGGTGCGCCAGGCGCCCCGTCCCACCGCCCGGGAGGAGTTTAAAGCACGCCTGTTGGCGCGACTGCGAGAAGAACCGGCGGGCGCGGTCGATACGGCTCGGCCGACGGTCGGCGGCCGTTTGGTCAAGATCCTGCCGTGGGGCGGACGTTTCGCTTTGGCCGCGGCCATTCTATTGGCCTTGGGCTTGGGTGCGGCTTGGATGGCCCGCCAGCGCGGCGGGGCGAAAATCGAATGGGCCGTTCTGGGCGGGTATCATCACGATATGATCGAAGTGGAGGAGGACGGCCTGGAGACCGCCGATTTTGGGCAGGCGCGGGAGTTTGTCGCCCAGCATTTTTGTCCCGAGGCCGCCGGGTGTCTGCCGCTCCAGTCGCCGAATGGGATCGTGACGCACGACGCATGCATTATTCCCTGGCGGTCCAAGAAACTGGCGCATTACGAACTGGAGGCGCCGGATCGAGGCGGCAAACTGTCGATATTCGTCACACCCGCGGCTGAATTCCGGTTTACCGATGAGCCGGCCGTGCAAATTGGCTCAGAGGTCTACCATACGGCAACCTACCGTTGCTGCCGGTTCGTCAGTTGGCGGGGGAACGACAATTATGTCTGCACCCTGATGGGTGATTGTCCGATTCCGCAGCTTCTGGCTTGGGCGGAGGCATGGCATGGCCGCCGATTGTTGAAAAACTCCGACACATCTTCTCCCACGATCCGTGGGAAATCGGCCGATTCTTGATCTCGAGGTTGTCTGGTAACACGTTGGAATGAAAATGGTTAATCGGAATCAGGAATGTTGATAACCTCTCGGCTCGGCGTGACTGTTCGACATCCAGAACCCCTGTTTTTCCTATCCTTGTCTATCTAATCTGATTTCCGACAACAACTTCAGACTAAAAGCCTCTAACAAAATAATGCTCCCGGCACCCGCGAACAAGGTGCATAGTTTTTTCCTTGGAATCATATTGTTAGCCGAGGGTCTAAGAGCGTCTAACAGAAAGACCCTCTACGCCGGCAAGCAGAAATGTGCACGCCACCCGCCCTCGGGTGGCGGAGCGTCACGCGGGGGCGCGTGACGCGCACATTCTGGTTGTGCCGGTCAGCCCAAGGGGTCTGTTGAAAAACCCTCTGGATACCCAACGTGACGGAGTGCTGCCACACGTCCTCGTGTGGCAGCCCATTGTCATTCAAGGTGTCACACGAGGACGTGTGACGCCACTGCCGTGGAGCGGAGCGAGAAATGGGGCTTTTTCAACAGGCCCCAAGGGCTGACCCTCACGGTAACAGTCATTCTGTCAGAGGGTCTAAGAGAGACGACTCCGTCCGCTTCGTGCCGGGTGCTTTTTTCGTCGAATTCTTTCTCCGTTGGCTCTGGGAAGCTCTGGCCAAGAAGATTAGGGACGGCTCCAAGAGAGCAGACATTGAGGCAACTTCATCTGTGTCTTGGTGATGATCCATCTGCTTAAAGCCCCTCTTTTGACGGCCGATCTAACCAAAGGGGCTGATTTGGGTTGAGTCAAAAAAGTTGGTTTGAGCTCAAAAAAGGTCTTGCGGGGGTTTTGGGTCGCACCAATATTTGCGCCCCGAGTTGGGTCCCGGTGACGGGATCGGGGAGGGTGAGAGTTTCGAAAACATTCCGCTAAACCGGCAGGGGGGCCGGTCCGATAATCCCGATTGACCCACGCCCATACGGTGTGGGGACCTTCCCACGAAGAAATTGTGGGAAGTATTGACTTGACATGGTTGGGGCGGGATGCTTTCTGTTGGCGACATTCATGGCCGGAATTTGGGCGATCTATCACGGCCAGATGAAGATTGGAAGAATGAGTGGCGGCGACAACGCAGGATGACGAACCAGGACAGGTAGAGCCATCGTCGCCGTTGTGAGTTGGGAGAGGGAGAGTTTCCTCAAGAGAAAATCAAGAACGGCCCCGCAGGGGGCCAGACGCGTCGGGGACGGCGCGTCGCCAGGGAGGGTCAGGAGAGTTTGGTCAGGCACAACCAACGGGTCCATCAGAGATTCAGCGTTTTGGGCAGACCCGAGTGCGGTCCCGACCAGGGAAGGCGGGATCGAGAAGCCGTAGGCCGATGCGGCGGCCCAAACGGCTGGTGAGCGTGCCTCAAGACCTTTGAGAAGCTTCAACAAGGGGGGGTCATGTCGAAAGCGAAAGCGCCACGCCGGCGGTTTTTATCCGTTTATACGCCCAGACGAATTCAAAGAGAGTGTTTGTCATATCTACAAGGAGGATCAGAAGCGAGTATGCACCAAAACAGACAAAATGGTAAGGCGCGATTGTCCCGGTGGAATGGAGGGACAGACTCACCTCAGGAAGGGGGAGCGCGGATGAAAACCCGAATTTGGTCCTTGGGGCTGGTCATGATGATGGCCCTGCTGGTTGGCGCCAGCGCCACCACGGCCGAAGCCGTCAGTTTTTCGTTCCAGTTCGGTGGTTGCAGCGCCTCCGACCCGGCATTCGACACGCTGTGTCTGATCCCGGTCTTCGGCGGCGTACCGGATTCTGTCCGTTGGTACTATTCCGGAGCACCGGTGGTTCACGGCCCCGCTGTTCCGACACCACCATTTGCCGCGAGGGATATCGCCCCGCCGTATGACACGTGCTTCGTTTGGGCCGGTGCCGCAACAGGCCGGGACTCCATCGTGATGCACGCTTGGTTTGCGGCGGTCGATTCCAGTGCAGGCCGCTCGGTCCTGGTCGATTACATGGTGGCCATTAATGACGGGCGTAACTGCAACGAGAACGATTCGGTTCTCGTCAATGTGCTCGTGAACGACACCACGTCTACGCCCGACACCAATGTCGTCATTGCCCCCTATAATCCGATCGGCAACGGACCCTTCCATGGTCGGCTCGTTGCGGCGGTGTATGTCGACGGCAGCATGAAGGTCTGGTATGTACCGGACCTCGGCTACAACGGGACGGATAACTTCGTATATCAGGTTACGAATGGCTGCGGCACTCCGGACACCGCGGTCGTGTCCATCACGATCCTGTCCAACGGGCTCCTATGCTTCGACTCGTGCTGGTACGAATGGAAGGACGTTCCGTGTGCCTGCGACGACTCGGCGGGCGGCCTTGGCGCAATCAGCATCGGAGATTCGCTGCGAGTCTGCGCGCGCATCTGCCCGTGGGACTTGGATGAGTTGACTGCGGGCTGGCCGAGAGCCGATCTGCCCGGCATAGCTGGCAGTAACTTGACCATGATCCAAGACACCAGCGCCGCCTTGGGGATGCTGGATACGACCCTCTTCTGCTGGCCGGGTCGGACAATTGATACTGCGAACACCTGGTTCGAAGTCACGCCCGGGAATCTGGATGTCGCTGCCGGCTTCTATGAGATCTACACCCGGGCTCGCAGCAAGGTGAGCCCGTTCCAAATCTCCGCTTGCACGACAAGTGTCACGCAGGCGATCGATAACAAAGCTCCGGATTTGGGCTCCGGCGCGGCAACGTGGGTCTTGTGGCGCGACGTGAACGGTGATGGAGTCGCGACCACTGTTGACACGATGCGGTTCTTCATCGATTTGCGGAACGAGCCGTTCGAGGAGATCTGCAAGGTCTACGTGACCCTCTATGGCTTCCCAACGTCCGCCGACACCGGCATACTCGCGAACAGCTACCCGCTTTACGAAATCGCCGGTGACAATCGCTGGGCGATGGTCTTGAAGGTCCCGCCGGGCGATCTTGAGAACTTCTCCGGGCCGTACACGGCGGTTTTCCACTACGTTGATAATGCCTGCAACGAAGACTCGGTGACCCGGCAGTACAGTGGGCCGGTCGACAACACGGCGCCGGACTGCAACTGTATCGTCGAGAGGACTTATGAGAAGTTGACCGATCTGGATTCGAACAATTGCATCTCGCTGGGCGAGACCGTCCGCATCCGGGTCCGGGATACGTGCAATACCGACATTTCCGCCTATTATGTCGATCTGTTCAGCGACACGACATGGCGCCTCGGTCTTGGATCGAACAATCCGGCTGACTCGTCGCACCGGCGCGTTCAGTTGAACAACCTCGGTGGCGGCTATTGGGGCGTTGATTGGGTTCTGGGCAAGTATCCGCTGAGGAACGCCATTGATACTACGGCGATCAAAGACACCGTTCCGTGGGTCTGGCTGCACGCCGCTGATGATGCGGGCAATCCGCTCACATGCGACTCGCTCAAGATCGTTTGGTCGGAGACGAACAAGTTCGTCGATGAGATCGACGCGCGCGCGCCGAGCCCGCTACAGCTCCTCGGATGCTATGAGGATACCACCTTCATTGGAACGCGCGCCGTGCGCATTCGCTTCCGGGACACCACGGGCGGCCCGGGCATGCAGGACATCGCCCGCTTCCGCATGTTCTACGATAAGGGTACTGGCGTGATCGACTACGTCGATACGCTGGCCGGTCTGAACTGGGGTGACACGGTCGGCGGCGGTGGCACGAATGGCTTGAGCCGTCCCGTCCCCTACGTCCCCGACGTTTGGGATTGGACGACCGATGGCACGGTCGAGCTCTCTTGGTGCCGCGATTACCTCTTCAACATCTGGGTCATCGATTCGTGCGGCAACCACGAGTGCCTGCACCCGGATTCGGTGCTGTGCAAAGGCCAGCGGCCGGATCCGGTGACCTACCTCGACTGCACTTCCGAGGACAAATTGAACATCTGCCTCGAGTGGAAGACGGCCGAGACCTCAGCCGACAGCTTCTGCATCTTTATGGCCAGCGACGGTAAATTGGACACCGCCAAGTGGGTGGCCACGGTCGACTTCTCCGACACCGGCGCGGTCTACACCTGGTGCACCGACGACGCGAATCTCAGTCTGATCGAGAACCGTTGGTATGATTTCATCGTGCTGTCGTACGACAGTTGCGGCGGCGTTCAGGCCGACTCGGTGGGCTTCAACGGCAAGGAGAGCTTCATCACCAAGTGCCTTGCCGACGTCGGTGCCCCGGTTGTGTGCGTCTTCCAGCCGAAGTCGCTGTCGCCCGGCGGTGACACGACGCTCTATAGTTGTGACCGATGCACCACGTTCCTGGACGGCAGCGCCCCGAACGGTATGTGGATTTATGTCCGTCCGTGCAACGACACGAGCCTGGACGTGCGGTCGATCGATTCCGTCCTGATTCGCCTGGCGGATTCGGCGGGCTCGCCCGGCCGTTGGGTCAACGCCGGCTTCTATGCTCAGGGGGGGCCGAACCACTGGGCGATTCAAATCGACTGCGAGAGTCTGGACCTCCTCGTCAGAGAGGACGATTCGGTTGAGGTGGTTCAGGTCATGGTGATCTCGACGGACGCCGCGGGCCGCACCGGCACCCGCGACAAGGTCAAGGCCTGCTGCGGCTACTTTGAATTCAAGTGGTCGAACTACCGCGTTGATGTGCTCGTCAAAACCGTCGACGGCAAAGTTCAGACCTATCAGCCCTATTGCAACGCGCACGGCTACGGGGTCTGGGGTCCGAACAACGACGCCGAAATCTGTATCGGGGCCGGCACGCCACCCTACAAGATCCGCTTGCGGGTTGAGCCGCCCAACGGGAGCTGGTCGACGGCTGCTTATGTCGAAAACGTCTACGCGGCTTGCACGACCCTGACTTTCAGCGCCGTGGGCTGGCCTAAGGGGCTCGGTGATTTGGAGGTTGCGATCTGCGATGCCGCCGGCCACTACGACAATGATCAAGTCCCGCTGTGCGTCGGCGACTCGATCCCGCCCTGCGCGGCGATCACGAATCCGGTCGACGGGAAATGCATCCGCCGGTCGCGGTCGATGCTCGATCCGGTCGACGTCTGCGTGACGCTCGATCCTCTGGGCAACTGCCTCGATCCCGGCAAGGTCCTGAAGATCGACTACGAGTGGGCCGAGACCTGTTGCAAGGGGCAGGTCCCGCAGACCATCCGCGTCTGCGATTCGACGCCGATTCCCGGCGGCGGCTCGGCCGTCTGCGATACATTCGTGGGCGGCGTCAAGGTCCACGGCGTGACCTCTTTTGATTCGGTGGTCTGTGTCGACACCGGCTTTGGCGGCTACTCCATCCATTGCCATGATTCGACCTTCTATGTCGACTGCGCCGACACGGTGCTCTGGCACACCTTTGCCATTCAGCCGGGGAGTTGCTTCAACCCGATTGACAAGGGGGGCTTCGTGGAGGGCAACGGCCGGCAGGGGGGCGATTATTGCTGTGTCCAATGGTGGAATACCATGGATCTGGCGTGGGTCGACCATTCCGGGCAGATCATCTACCTGCGCGCGGTGCTCTACGACGATCAGGGGAACAAGTTCACAACGCCCTGCGTGACGGTCTGCGTCGACATCGACACGCCGCCGCTCTGCCTGTGGAGCCCGGACGTCTGCTACGGCGAGGGGATGGCCAAGTTGTCCGGCTCGAACGCCGTGCTCGTGGCCGATTTGAATCTGGACTCGGCCAATATCGACGATCTCGAGCACGTGTACTTGTACTGGAAGAAGTCCACCGATCCCGACCTGTACACCTACTGGCAGGGCGGGACCGATGGTTTGTTTGGCGCCTATCCGCCGGGGACCAATTCCACGGTCTGGAAATGGGAGATTGACCCGTGCAACTTGGCTCACAACCAGTTTTACGATTTCCGGGTGATCGCCAAGACGACGACGGGGTTCTATTCGTACGACATGGACGGCGACAGGCATTTCGACGACGGCACGTATGATTCGTCGGGCGCCCATTGCGATATGAAGCGGTGGTACATCGACTGTCAGGGGCCGCAGATCGCGATCGACACGATCTGGACTTCGGTCAATGGCAATCCGGTGGTGCAACCGAACGTCGGATGCACGCTCTCCGATCCGCGCGGCTGGTTCTGGGCGCAGGACAACACCGACATCACGATGCAGCCGAACATCTATCCGTTCGCGGACAAAGCCGATCTGGCCGGCGTGCGTTGGACGTTATACCCGTTCGACGGCGCCAGCTGCGACTGCGGCAAGGATGGCAGAGGAGGCGGGTCGCCCACCGGGTCGAACTTCAATCCCGATGACGCGGATTCATTCGTCATCGCGATCCGTGAGGGGACGCATGCGCTGGACACTGTCACCTTCAACCCGAAGGACATTCAGTTCGTTCAGATTCCGCACGGGAACTACGGCATCTACGTGTTGCACGTCGTGGCTTGGGATTCCTGCGGGAACTGGACGCAGGATTGCGCCAAGCTCTACCTGCTCGACACCGACACGACCGAGGTCATCATCACCGATCCGATGAACGATGAGGTGTTCTGCAACGAAAACGGTTCGGGTGGAATCGACGTGACCGCTTCGGCGCTGTTGGCGAAGTACTTCAATAGAGTCGTCTTTGCCTATCGGGCGGCGGGATCGGAAACGTGGATTCCGTTCGATTCGGTCGGCAAGAGCGGAGACAACGATTACAACTATTGGTGGCCGAAGGTCACCTGGTATCCGCAGGCGCTGGGATTGCCGGATGGGGCGTATGAGCTGACGGCTTGGGCGATCGATAATGCGCTCAACCGGCAGACCAACACCTACATCACGACGGTCTTCCTCTCCTGCGCGGCGCCGACGGACGTGGCGGTGACCAATCCGAAACCGTTCGACGCGGCCAACCCGGTCTTCCTGGGTTGCGACATGGAGTTGTCGGCGACGGCGCTGGGGACGGCGACCAATCCGGTCACTGAGGTATGCTTCTACTATGTCGGGGTGACTCAAGGTCTGGGTGACGCCACCCAAATCGGGTGCGACGACGCCACGACCGACGGAACCTGGCATTATCACTGGGTGAATCCGAATCTCAACGGCTCGTACTACATTTGGGCCAAGGCATGGAATAAGGCCGGCAAATCAACCACGTCGGCGAAGATCTGGGTGAAGTTCGATAACGACAATCCGAGCACCCAGGTCATCCAGGTCGGCAGCGACGGTTCGGACGGCGGATGCGATGACGCGACGAGCATCACGGCCGGCGAAACGGTGAGCATCAGCGCCTGGGCGTGGGATCGGGGTTCGTCGGAAGGGTACGGCCGACAAAACAACTGCGGCGTCGATTCGGTCCTGATCTACGTGTGGAACACCACCGGCTACGGTTACTGTCCCTATTATTGGCCGGACAGCAAGGTGTTCGGCGCGTACGCCAAGCCGAGCAACACGATCGACAGTCTGTACACGGCCACGTGGAACACGGCGGGTCTGCAACCGGGCAAGTACATCGTGCAATCGGTGGCGTACGATTGCGCCTGCAACTCCGGCAACTCGTCATACTGGTGGATCGATGTCAAGGCGCCGCAGGCGGTGGCCACGATCTCGTTGGACGGTCCGACGATCTGCGACTATCCGTCGGCGGATTACGAGGCGCACGTCCATGTGACGGTTCCGAGCGCGGACTACATCGACTACATCGAACTGTACTACTCATCGACGGCGAAGTCGGACGTCGAGGATCAGTATGATTCCCTGGGCGAGGACGGGTATGACGACAATCCCGACGGTTCGCGCACGTACCACTTCGTAGTCTACACCAACGATTGGGCCGAGGGTCTCTGGCGGTTCCGCGCCTTCCTCGAGTACACCGATGGAACGTATTCGGAAGACGGCGATCACAACGGCAGCTTCGACGACTTCACGTTCAATGATGCCCTGCCGCACCACATGCTGGTCCGCATCGATCATTCGGTCCATGCGACGGTCAGCGCGCCGTCCACGTTGAAAGCGCATCGGCAATTGGTCGTGAATGTCACGACCGATCCGGCGTGCGATCTGGATCACGTCTGCAATGATCTCCTCGGTATCACCCAGGACGCGGGTGATGAGGACAAGGACACGTGCCTGGCCAGTCCGTTCAACCCGGTGGACTCTTCCTACGTCACCGTGGTGCACGGAATCTGGCAGGGCACGCTGCGCACGACGGCCTGGGACGCGCTGGGCAACAGCGATGAACACACGCAGGACCTGTGGATTCTCGACATGGATTCCAATCAGGTGCGCGTCACCTCGCCGAAGTGGCTCGGTTACGTGACGAAGGACACGACGACCATCACGGCGCGGAAATTGTCCTCGGCGACGATCGACTCGGTCCAGTTCTTCTTTGGTCCGCAGTCGGGAGCCGGGACCTACATCGGCACCGACCATTCGGCCAGTGGCGATGAGTTCAGCGTCAACTGGGTCATCGCGAACGTTGCCGACGGCTCGCAGTGGTTGTGGGCCAAGGCGTACATGGGTTCATCCGGCGACGCGAATGCGCCGCGAGTGCAGGTTACGAAGGCCAAATCGCCGACCCACATCGTGATGAAGACCCCGTCGCCCTCCTATCAGCGGACGGTGAGCGGTGAAGTCCTCACGTTCGTGGGCCAGCACACCGATCTGTGCCTCTGGCGCGATTCGATCAGCACGATCAACACAGTCGGCATCGACTCGGTGGTCTGGTGTTTCCGCGGCGCGGAAGTGCCCGGTATCGTCGAGCCGCCGTCTGACAGTCCCAATGATCTGGCGAATCCGCATTCGGGCTGGGTCCGGATCGGATCGGACGTCTACGGCTCCTTGTGCACCGACTGGTTCACGAACTGGTGCGAATACTGGTGCTCGATCCAGCCCAAGGGCGGCGACAAGAGCGCCAAGTTCGACACCAGCAACACGACATGCGATTGCTGCTCGGATGGACGCTACACGGTTGTGGCCTGGGTTTACGATAAGGCCGGCAACGTCAACCATTCGGTGCCGATCGACGTCATGATCGACAACACCGATCCGTTCACGGAAGTGGTGGACATCGACGGCGACGAAACGTTCGGGACCTGCCACGACGTGGTCGCAACGAACAACTCGCAGGTAAAGATCAGCGCCGTGGCGATTGACGACCATTCCTGCGTCGATTCATCGATCAGTGGGATCAAGGGCTCGTCCCCGTACTACAATTCGGGCGCCAAATACCTGCAGTTCTTCGTGGGCAATTGCGACGCCGCGACGGGTCAGCAGGTGGATATCCTCTGGGTGGTTGATGCCACGTATTCGATGTGGTACTCCAGCCATCCGCACCACACCGATGAGCTGATCAGTCAGGCCTCGACCTTCATCGACGGGCTGTCGGGCTTGGATTATCGGGTTGGCGTGCTGGGATTTGCCGGTGAGAATCCGACCGGTTACCCGATGGGAGCCAACGGCGACGTCAAATACAATCACGTCGGCGAATGGACCACCAACACGGCGGCGTTCGCGACGATGGTCAACGGCACGACTCAGTACAATTACCCGTTGCCCGGCGGTTGCGGCGGCGGCGACAACAATTGCGAGTACGGTCTCCAGGCGATCAGCAACGGGCTGAATCAGGGCTGGTACAACTGGCGCCAGGGCGCCAAGCGAGTGGTCATCCTGGTGACCGACGAAGATGCCGACGATGCCTCGTTGATCAACGTCTACGGTCCGGGGATCATCAATTCCGGCGCGACCATCTTCACGGTCTGGAATCAAGTGGCGCCGACCGGATACGAGACCCTGTCGCCCCTGACGGGCGGGTTCCAGTATGACATCAATGCCAACTGGGGCGCGACGATGAGCGGTCTGGCCTCGGGCATCCGCACAACGTCAGTCAACTTCAACGATCTGGGTGTTCTCTGGAGCCGGCAGGTGGATCTGACCGATGGCCAGTCGAATGCCTACGCTCTGTGGGATCCGTCCGGTCTGAACCCCGGCAAGTACTGCGTGTGGACCGTGGCGATCGACGAAGTCGGCAACGATTACACAAGTCGGAAGGTCGAAATCTGTCTCGAAGACAAGAAGTCGCCGGTGGCGTACATCTCGGGCTTCGGGATGTCGACCGATGAACACATGAACCACGAGTACACGATCTACGGCCAGTCGTGGGACACCGACATCGACTACGTGCAGTTCCAGGAGCGCCTGGAGGCGGACGCGAACAACGCCCACGCATGGGCCGGAATCGGGGTCTCGTATGCGCTCGATGCCGCCAAGCAGTGCTGGGCGACGAAGTGGAATCCGTGTCTCCTGTCCGGGAACTATCAGCTGCGTGTGATCGCGACCGACAAGTCGGGGAACGAAGCCGACAGTCTGGCGCCGATCGCGCACGTCGTCATCAACAGCTCCGCCTGTCAGGGTGGCGGCACGGCGACTGTGGAGCCGACGGGCCTGTCGGTGGCCAACGGCGACGTGTGGTTTGAAGACACCCGGTATGACGAGCTCGGCATGGTCAATCTCGACGTGAGCGACAACCCGTACCACAACTCGATGATCGCCGTGTGGGCCGATTTGCTGGGCGGTCTGAATCTGGAAAAGATAGCGCTGTGGCAGCCAGATCCCGATCCCGCCGCCGCATCACAATGGGCGGGTAATTTCAAGGGTTCCGCCAGCGTCAAGCTGGGCGGGACAGGATGGTTCTGGCAGGCCTACAACGACAACAACAAGACCACGCATCTGAAGCGGACCGAATTGATCGTCGATCCGGTCACGGCCGATGCGCGGGCGCGGTGCAGCCATACGCATGCGCTCTTGGGGGCGAAGGCGTGTCTGGAGATCAACGCGATCACGCAGGACAACGGGATCGTGATCTTCCCGGCGCGGATTCCGACGTTGAATCTGTCGCAGCAGCACTTCCAGGCGTGGCCGGCCTATTCTGGTCACGTCCCGGTCGTGGCGGCGATTCGCTTCACGAATCCGATCAATGGATCCTTCAGCACCGGGACTTATGCCCACTTGGATCTCTCGGCGGACGTGGATTCGACCACCAAGGCGAAGGACCTGACCGTGGCCTGGTGGAATGGATCATACTGGGATGCCAACACGGGCATCATCGCCGGCAGCGAGATCACGATCACGCATACGGGCGGGCTGTACGTGGCCAAAGCCAAGGTCTCGACGACGAACCTGAGCGGGCTGTACGCGATCGTGTCCGCGGGCCGGGTTTGCAATTCCGGCGCGCTCACGGTCGAGCCCGCCGGCGCCGCGGTCGAAGCGAACGGCTTCGTGCCCTCATGGCCGACGATTTACACGCGGGTCAAGTCGAACATCGAGTCCGGGAACGGGAACATCGACATCAACAAGAACGAGATCACCGTGGTGCTCGACGGGAACAC
>JACQFV010000112.1 GCA_016199865.1 Candidatus Zixiibacteriota bacterium
CTTCTCGGTCACCGCCTTCGACTATGGCGATTTCCAGAAGCGGGTTGATCCCTTGGAATCCAAACCGGGCCGGAACGCCGTGTTCGGGTTCCCGATCTACTCATCCGACGTGGTCGTCGACTCCGGGCTTAGAGTTTCGGTCTACCCGAATCCTTACAAATCCTACTTCCTGGATCCCTCCGGGCATCGGACCAGTTACTTCGGTCAGGGATACGAAGCGCCGGGCATGCCGGAGACGACCGACCGGGACCGCCGCATCTGGTTCATCAACCTCCCGGACACGGCGACCATCCGCATCTATTCACTCGATGGAGATTTGATCCGGACGATCAATCACCCGGATAAGTTCCTGACGCGATACTCCTCCTGCGTCGGCTGGGACCTGATCTCCCGCAACACGCAGGCGGTCGAATCAGGAATCTACATCTACCGGGTGGATTCGCGTCTGGGAACGCAGATCGGGAAGATCGTCATCATCAAGTAGCACGATCAAACGTGCCGCTGTCTGATGGACGCTCTGACAAGCGGAAGGGCCTGTTGAAAAACCCGGCAGACAGGAATGTCTGCCCCACCAGATTTTGGCTAAGAGCCTCCAACAAAATGATGCTCCCTGCACCCGCGAACAAGGTGCACGCCGCCCGCCCTCGGGCGGCGAGACGCCCGGCGAGGGCGCCTGGCGTGCACAGTTTTTTCCTTGGAGTCATATTGTTAGATGGCCTAAGTTGTTGTGAGCCGGTAGCGCCGACATTCTTGTCTGCGCTTTTTCAAGCAACATACGGGTTTTTCAACAGGCCCGGAAGTCTGACCCATCACCCACAACTACGGTGACTCCGGCCGGCGCGACCCAACCAGAGCGATCAACCGGTCGACTTTCTCGGACAGATCGTCCAACGACTCGCGGATTTCGGGCAGTTCGGATCGGGTTTCGGAGAGGTCGCGAGCCAGCGTGGTCAGTTGCGAGAAAATCTTTTCCCCCTGCTCCCCCATGTCGCCGAGCAGGTCATCGAGTTCGCCCAACAGGGAGTCGAGCGTGTCGACCAATTCGCCGATGCGGGAATCCGCGGGATCGGTCATCGCCCCGTCCGGGAGAGACGTCGAACTTGGGGTGTTGTCGTGGTCTGGGATGTCCCGTGGGACGGTGTCAGCAGGCCAAATGCCCACTGAAAGGCGGCCCGCAATGAGCGGAACCGTTGCCCCGACGACGGCGCCCCCAAAACCACCGCCGTGACATCGGCGCCGTCGGGCGAGAGCGCCCGCGCCGCCATGCACCATCCGGCCGCGAGGATGAACCCGGTCTTGGCGCCGACGAATTGCAGGTCGGTGCTCAGGAGACGGTTGGTTGAGTGGATCGCATTGGTGCGGCCCTTATTGAGGACGGTCATCGTGTATTCTGGCGTGGCGGTGATCTCGGCAATGAGCGGATTTTTCAGGGCGGCGTTGATCAGGATGGCGCAGTCATACGCCGTCGAGACATTTTCCGTCGACAGCCCGGTGGGTTCGATCACGTAGGTCGAGTCCATCCCCAGCGCGTGCGCCCGGTCATTCATGCGGGCGATGAAACGCGCCTGCGGCATCCCCGCCGATCGCGACAGGGCCCGCGCGGCGCGGTTATCGGAGGCCATGAGGGCCGCATGGAGAAGATCGTCGAGGGAATACACTTCACCCGCGCGCAGCCGCGAGCGCGACGATTCAAAGGCATCGTCGGCGGTGATGGTGACCGATTGATTGAGGTCTGTTCCCGATTCCAGGAACACAAGAGAGGTGAGCAACTTGGTCAGTGAGGCAATCGGACGTACCTCGCGGACATTGCGGGCATAGACGATCTGCCCGGCCTTGTTGTCGACCACCATCGCCGCGGCGCACTTCAGTCGCGGGTCGCGCGCCTTGCCCACCCAAGGGATCGTCGCCGATTCGACCCAATGGGGACGGCCAGTCGCTTCGGGTGGTGGCTGAACCGCGCCTGAGGTCGAAGACCCGAGCCGCCCCGAAGTCCCGAGGATGATGGTAATCGACAACCAGAGAACAGCCGGCATTGTGGTCCATTGGCGTTTCATAGTCGGTACGGCAGAATGGGGTTGCCCCCCGGCAATACCCCGAGGCAAACTTACAGACCCCATCATGAGCCCGCAATGATAAATATCGGATTTAAACAGCGCAAAAATCATGCCGCGGGCAAGATGATCGTCGGCATGCCTGCCCAGGGAATTGATGTTGACGCCGGCTGTGAGCGCCCGTTTATAACCGCGTGACCTGCTCTTTATGCCGCAGATTCTCAATTTCCGCCTGGCTCATCGTCTTGGGGCTTGCCGCGAACCCGTCTTCCGCTTGGGCGGATGGCGGCCCATCGACTCAAACGCGGTGGTTTAACCCGGAACGGACTCCAGAGCTGGTCGCCACATTGGTCGTCGTGCTGGCCATGATCGGCGCAGCGATCTGGACGGAGCGTCGCGGTCTGCCACATATCCGGCGTCTTGCGCCTCTGGAAGCGATCGACGACGCCGTCGGCGCCGCCACGGAACAGGGGACTCCACTACTGTTCACGACCGGTTGGGGGGGCGACATGGGACGTCCCACGACCATGGCGGCCATGACGGTGCTGTCCCATGTGGCGGGACGGGCCGCGGAGCATAATTGCCCTCTGGTCTTTCCCTCGCACGATCCGGTTGTCGCCTCTGTGGCCGAGGATACGATTCGTCAGGCGGCCGCACGTGCAGGCCGACCGGATTGGGCCCACACCGCCGAGGCCCGATTTGTCAGCCAAAGCCAATTCGGGTATGCGGCCGCAGTCGACGGTTTGATCGCCCGGCAACGGCCCGGCGCCGTTTTCCTTCTGGGCTCATTCGAGGGCGAGGCCCTGGTGTTGGCCGAAGCGGCGCATCAGTCAGGCACCCGCACGATTTCAGGCACCGATTCGACGATCCAACTCTCATTTTTCCTCGTGGCCTGTGATTACACGTTGATCGGCGAAGAACTGTTCATCGCTGCCGATGTTCTCTCCGGCGGTCGCGCGGCGGTGGCCGTGCGGGCTTTGGATTGGCTGAAGTATCTCATTCTCCTTCTTCTGGTGGCTGGCGTGCTCCTGTTGGTGACCACAGGGCGCGACTTGGGCCCCTTTCTGGCGCGATAGTCCCTTCGGATCTTGGCGATGCCCGCTCTGCGTGACCGGCTGACCGTGAGCGTGGCGGCGGCCACGGGCGCGTTCATGGTCGTGCAGTATTTTGTCAACGCCGCCTGGTCGGACGGAGTGTACCGGACGCTTCTCGACTGGATGCAAATCATCTTCGCCGCTTCGTTGGTCGTGGGTGTGATCTCGGTCCTCCGGAATCATCTGTCCCGTGCGATTTCCAAACCGCAGGAACGTTGGTATTCGTTGATCCTGATCGTCTCGGCTTTGGCCATGTCCCTCCTCGGGTTCGCCTTCGGCGCCGGCCGCGGTTCATCCTTTCTGTGGGCGTTCGACCACTTGCAGGCGCCGATGCAGTCGACTGTTTTCTCCCTCCTGGCATTTTACATCGCCTCCGCCGCTTTTCGCGGTTTCCGTGCCCGTTCCGGTGAATCGGCCATTCTTCTCGCGGCCGCCTTCATCGTGCTGGTCGCCCGTGTGCCCTTGGGGGAGTCCCTCTCCGGGCATGCCTCAAGTGCGGCCGATTGGATTGTCAATGTTCCGGCCTTGGCGGCCAAGCGGGCCATGCTGATCGGCATCGGGCTGGGCATGGTGGCCACCGCTCTCAAAGTGATTGCCGGGGTTGAGCGCACGTACATGGGGAGACGTTGATCCAGTGGCGCGTCGAATCATTTTCGCACTGCTCGCGGCGATTCTGATCGCCGTCATGCTCTCGCACGCCCGATCTTCAGTCCCGGTCACCGCTCAGACTCAGGGCGTGTACGATGCCATCGCCGCCCTCGATTCCGGCGCGGTTGTGATGATGTCGTTCGATCATGAGGCCGCCACGATTCCGGAGGTGGGGCCATTGGCCTCCGCCATCGCCGACCACTGCTTCCGCCGCGGGATTCGTGTCATCGGGCTGGCCCTATTCGCCGAAGGGAACGCGGCGGGACATGAGTTGCTCGCGCGCCGCGCCGCGGCGTTCCATCGCGTCTATGGCACCGACTGGGTCTATCTGGGATACCGCCCCCAGTACACCGCGGCGATCCTCGGCATGGGGGAGTCGATTCGCGACGTGTTCCCCGCCGATGACGACGGCAGGTCGCTGGATTCGTTGCCCCTGACCAGGCGCGTGCACAACTATCACGACGTCAACCTGATCGTCTCCATCGCCGACGGTTCGATGCCGACCTACTGGGTCGAATACGCCGGCGCCCGCTATCACACGCGCATTGTTGCGGCGCTCTCGGCCGTGATGGTCACGTCGTACATCCCGTATCTGGGATCGGGCCAGTTGGCCGGCATCGTCAACGGCCTCCGTGGGGCGGCTGAGTATGAACAACTCCTGAATGCTCCCGGCGCGGGGGCGCGGGGCATGGCGGCCCAGTCGGCCGCCCATGCCCTGATCGCCCTGCTCGTCATTGTCGGCAATGTCGAAGCGTGGCGTTTACGACGTCGAAGCCCCAAGTGGAATCGGAAGCCATCGTGAATTGGGAACTGACGATCACGGCCCTTTTGACGCTCGCGATCTACTCGTTTCTCTATGGCGACAACCCCTTCTATCGATTCGCTGAACATCTCTTGGTCGGATTGTCCATCGGCTACTCGCTGGTGCTGACGGTCGGATCGATCATCATGCCGAAGGTCGTGACGCCGCTGGCCCATGGTGATTTTGCGGCACTGGTTCCACTGCTCCTGGGCGGCGCCATGTTCCTCCGGCTTTCCACCCGGCTCGGACGATGGTCGCAGATTCCGATGGCTCTGTTGATCGGCGCCGGGGCCGGGGCGTCGATTCCGGCCATGCTCCAGGCGCGCGTGCTCAAGCAAATGGCCTCCACCATCTCCGGGGTCGGCTCGGTGGACGGCGCCATCATTTTGATGGGAGTGTTGGCGACGCTGACTTACTTCGTCTTCACGCGTGAGCAGACCGGCCTGTGGGGCAAGTCGGCGACCGTCGGCCGATACTTCATGATGATATTCTTTGGCGCCACCTTTGCGTATACGGTGATGTCGCGTGTCGCCCTCCTGATCGGGCGTCTGGAATTTCTCCTGGGAGATTGGCTGCACACGCTGTGACCGGACCGGACTTGGAACTCGATGATCTGTCCCCGTTGCCGCCGCGCCATGGTCGAGCAGAAACACATCGTGCACGGCCACAGGAAGTGGATCTGCCCGAAATGCGGCCGGATCCGCTTCCAGAAGCCCCCGCGTCGGCGAGTCCCGAAAGGGAAGGCCCGATGAGCCGGACGGATTCGATGTCGATCAAAGTCGGCACCAGCGGCTACTCCTTCGCCGACTGGGTGGGGCCATTCTATCCGGCCTGCGTCGCCAAGGGGAAGATGCTGGATTTCTACGTGCAGCACTTCAGCACGGTCGAGATCAACTCCACGTACTATCGCATCCCCCATCCCGCCGTCATGCGCAACATCGAACGCAAGACCCCCGATGGGTTCGAGTTCATCGTCAAGGCCCACCGCTCCTTCACCCACGACCGTGCCGGACTCGATCAATCCACCCCGGAATTTCTGGCGTCGGTGACGCCGATGGCCGAGACCGGCAAACTCAAGGGCCTGCTGGCCCAGTTCCCATCATCGTTTCGCTTCAATGACGCCAATCTGGATTACGTCACCAGCGGGGCCGCCCTATTCGCTCCCATTCCCCTCTTCGTGGAATACCGCCACGACAGTTGGCTTGATCCCTCGGTCAAGACGGCGATGCAGCAAGCAGGGATCGGCTATTGCAACGTCGATGAGCCGCGTCTGGCCCACCTCTTGCCGTCGGAGAGTGCGGCAACGACGGACGTCGCTTATGTCCGCCTGCACGGCCGCAACGGTTCACACTGGTGGTCTGGCGGCCCCCTGCGGTATGATTACTCGTATTCGGATCAGGAACTGCAAGAATGGGCCGAACGAATGGACTTACTGCGGGAGAAAGCATCCAAGATTTACGTCTTCTTCAACAACTGCCACCTGGGCCAGGCCGTGAAGGACGCGCAGCGGTTTCTGCAAATGATGGCGCGGTGAATTGTCGTCATTTCAAGTGCAATTTCGATGTTACTCCGTTGCGGCGACCCCTCACCCTCCCCTCTCCCCAAAGGGGAGAGGGGAATTTCGTAGAATATAGAATGATTTGACCCCCTCTCCCTTTCAGGGAGAGGGCTGGGGTGAGGGTCATCACAACACCGAAATACTATATTGCGGACTTGCGAACGCGGGCAGGACAATCACGGCCGCACGGTGAGGCCAAACCGATGAGTCGAACCCAGCTGATCCGAATATGGAGCGAAGGCATAGTCCACCTCGAAGCGGCCGTCGGGCGTGCGCAGGCCGGCGCCAGCGGAAAAAGTTTGCGTGTCATACCCCAACTTCAACCCGGCGCGCAAGGCCAGACGCGGGTCGATATTGTATTCTGAACCGAAGAGCCATTTGACGTTGTCGCGCTCCGGTGTCACAATCTCAGCGCGCGCGGATAGGTGTCCGATCGACCACGCGCCGCCGAAACGCAGGAGGTCGGGCATTTGGAATTCCCGATCAACGTACTGAGTCGGCGGGCCGACGTTGGCAAACGCGATTCCGACTGTGATGTTCCGGCGCAACCTGTAACGCGTGCCGATGCCCAGCACGAACCCCTGCGCCGTCTCGAAATCAAGATGCCCGACCACATAAGCGCCGGAGAGACCGACCGCCAATCGATCATCAACGCGCACGGCCAGCGCGCCCTGGGCGAGCGCATGGACGGCGTCGTAGTACCCGAGCGGGTCGGCGGTTGGGCCGACGCGACGGGGGATGTCAGGGCTCCCGAGATAGGCCAGTCGGGCTCCCATGGCCCAGCGATGCACCGGCACCGCGGCGGACACAAATTCTCCCCGCGAATCCAGGAAGAGTTCATTGTGGGCAAATGAAGCGGAAAAACGGGAGATGTCGACCAGATCAGCGGGATTGTACTCGATGACAAACGGATCCTGATCGTCGGCCACCATCGCTTCGGCCATCGCCACGGCACGCGGACTGCCACCGATGGTCAAGAATGGGAA
>JACQFV010000109.1 GCA_016199865.1 Candidatus Zixiibacteriota bacterium
CACGGTCACCTGACTGGTGAAGAAAACCCAGTCGTACGATGCCAGTCGCTTCATGACTTCGTTCTGCTCCGACGTCGAACCCGCTTCGATGGCCATGAAAACGGATATCGCCGACACCGTGAAACGCCGTTCATCGCACAGTCGGCGGAACTCCTCGGCCCGCTGGGGCTCGCGGGTAATCCAAACGGAAGTAGGTCCCTGTTCTGACCGGGGCTTGGCCACGCCCGTAAGGTAATTCACGGCGGCGCCGACTACAGGGTCGAATTCATGCCCGGCGACGATGATGCGACGTGGACGTCTGGGGTCATCGGTGCCCAGAAATACCGTCAGGCGCAATCCAGATTCCGTTTCGTCGGCGGCTGTTCCCAAGGCGAGTTGACATCCGCCCTCCAAACGGCTCAGGATTTCGCGTTCGAGGGCGACATTCCGTCGCAGAGTCGGCTGATCCATCTTCTCGACGTGGGCACGCGTCTTTCCGTCACCTGTACGAACTTGCACGGCCAATGCGCCCTGCCCCGGCGCCGGGACGATCAGTTGCTCCGGCAGGCGATAGGCGATCAGGTCATCCAGAGCCAATTGCAATCGATCCAGACCCGCGGCTGCGACCAGAATGGCATCATAGCGCCCTTCGCGGAGTTTGCGCACGCGCGTTGGGACATTTCCTCGCAGCGACTCGACCTCAATATCAGGGCGCAGGAAGCGCAGTTGCGCGATTCGTCGCGCCGATGAAGTCCCGACACGGACATTCTGGCGCAGGCGCAGGGGTTTAGACCGTTCGTATGCTTCGGGACGGATCAAGAGGACGTCGCGCCGATCGGCGCGGGCGGGGACAGCGCCGATCTCCAGACCGGGCGGCATCTGAGTTTGCAGGTCTTTGAGCGAATGCACGGCCAGATCGATCCGACCGTCCAGAAGCGCCTCTTCGATTTCCTTGGTGAAGAACCCCTTGCCCGACATTTCAGGCAGAGGGGTGACCAGATCGCGGTCGCCCGCGGTCTTGATCGTAATGATCTCGGCGTCGATGCCGGTGGTTTGCTTGAGAAGATCGTGGGTGAAGTGCGCCTGCCAGAGCGCCAGCTCACTGCCACGGGTGCCGATTTTCATAGGGCGGACAGATCATCGGTGCTCCGCCCCAGGCAGATTCTCCCCTCGCGCACGGCGCAACGGTTCGCGGCGGGATGGGTTGCGTCGCCCTCTGCGTCCCCGCCTGTGCTGAGCGCGGCCGAAGCACGATCTTCCACGCAGTCATATCCGGCCAGGAGCGCACAGTCCTCACGGGCGATGTCCGCCTGTTCGGCCAATGCGGTCAACGGCAGATGATTGGTGTACTGGACCAACTGCCGCACCCAGTGGGCGATCGATTCGCGATCCACGTCGTTCAGATGGGCCAGACGGTTCTCAAACAACTTCTGCAGCCCCGCCTGTGCATAGGCCAGTCCCTCGTTCAAGGAGGACGCCAGCACCGGCTGGAATTCGCGATGGGCGTTCAACTTGTGGGCCCGGCCGATCGCTTGATCGATGATCGCCTCGGCCGCATCGACGGCGCGAAACCGTTCCCGGCGGTGGCTGTCGGCCACGTCGCGGAAATGCAGGATGTCCAGACACCGGACGCCACCGACTCCAGCCGCTGCCGGATCAACGTCGCGCGGCATGGCCAAGTCGATCACGAGAACATCATTCGTCGTGGCTGCACGTAAACTTTCAACAGCGGCAGATGTGAAAATCGGCTGCGAAGCACCCGTCGCCGTAAAGACCACGTCGATGGAGGGCGGGTCGGTGAGGAAGCTATCGAGCGAAATGGATGCGCCGTCAAACCGCCCGGCCAGCTCGGCCGCCTTGGATTCGGTGCGATTGACAAAAAGCAGACGGGCATTTTTTTCCGTCTTCAGATGGGCAGCGAGCTTGACACTCATTGGTCCAACGCCGACGATAGCCACGGTCGGATTATCGCGGCCGCGCAGATGCTCGGCGATCGAATCCAACAGCAGATTGACCATGGAGACTGCATACCGGCCGAGTGGTGTTTCACGGCGGACCTTCTTGGCCACACGGAAGGCCTCGGCGAAAATGAGCCCCAGCCCAGGACCGACGGTGCCGGCCGCCTGGGCCTCCGCCAGGGCCTGCTTGACCTGACCCAGAATCTGGGCCTCGCCGACGACCAACGAATCCAGAGATGCGGCCACACGGTACAGATGGCGCAACGCCCGGAAGGCGATCAGACTGTACAGGTCGCCCGGTTCAAATTGTACTTTATCTCTACCGCGTAAGAGATAGTCCAACAATCGATTACGATACTCTGTTCCGGCGGTGCGTTGGCCGCTGGAGTAATAGAATTCCACCCGGTTGCATGTTTGCAGCGCCACCAGTTCCCTGAATCCGCAAGCGTTCTGGAGTGCCTGCAGATGACCTATCCGGTCGGCCTCCGGCAGCACCAGCGCTTCCAGGAGCGGGAAGTTGCCGCTCTTAACCGACAGCCCGATCACACCGAACGACAGCATCAGAATCTCCCGCGTTCAACCAACAGTTGGCGGCGCCCCTCCGGCTGCCGCCTCGTTACAGACATCACAAATCCCGCGCCGCGCAACTGGTTTTTCCCGCTTCCCAATGTCCCAGCGGAGGTTTTGACATAGGTGAATTCGGCCCACGCTTCGGGGCCAGTCGATGTCCGTCGCGGAGCGGGGCTGGCAGTCTGCACGCCGTTGCACACCATGACCCGGTCTCCGCTCATCGCCCGTTATACGTACCTCTTCGGACGGCGGCGGTCAAAACCGGAATGGTTTTGTCAATTTTGGCGGCAGGGAGTCAATCGAGCTCAGCGGGAGGGCCAGCAACGACAAGTCGCCAGACTCAATCCCCGCCTATTCGGAAATAAAGTGATTGCCAGCCCGACCAAAGCGTAACAGAATACTGAGTGCAAGGTGCTAAATGGGATCGAACAACGGCAACAGACAGTCCAAAACCTGGCCGACAGAGGACCACCCGCTGGTAGTCCTCCACGGAGATACAAGAAGGCTCATTCGCGGATTGCCTGATTGTTCAGTCCAGTGCGTAGTCACATCGCCCCCCTACTGGGGGGTACGAGATTACGGGGTCGAAGGGCAGATCGGCGCAGAAATGGACTTGGATGACTACGTTGAGGCGCTTGTGGATGTGTTCCGAGAGGTTCGTAGGGCGCTGAAGCCTGAAGGGACTTTCTGGCTGAACATCGGCAACACGTACACCTCGGGTGGAAGAAAGTGGCGCGATGGAGATGACAAGAATAAGGGTCGTGCCATGTCTTACCGGCCGCCAACTCCACTTGGGTTAAAGAAGAAGGACCTCATCGGATCGGCTTGGCTGTTGGCGATGGCATGTCAGCGAGATGGCTGGTATCTGCGCAACGACATCATCTGGTATAAGCCGAATTGCCAACCCGAGAGCGTAAAGGATCGATTCACTGTCGCGCACGAATACTTGTTCCTGTTCTCAAAGTCTGAACAGTATTGCTTCAATCAGGATGTGATCCGGGATAGAACCGCAGACGGTAATGGCTTGAAAAACAAGAGAACCGTCTGGTCGATCAACACAGAACCATTTCCGGAGGCTCACTTCGCGGTCTTTCCGCCTGCGCTCGTTCGACCCTGCATTCTGGCTGGAAGCCAACTGAACGACATCGTTCTGGATCCCTTCTACGGATCAGGCACTGTTGGCGCCGTAGCAAGAGAGCTTGGACGAAGATGCATCGGAATAGAGTTGAACAATGAGTATATCAAGATTGCGAAGAAGCGAGCATCTGCCGTACAGCCCTCTCTCATTCCTGTGGGATGAAAAATTCCCAAGTTGCGTGAATCCTGCAGTAAGACTTCTTCAACTTGCGAATCTGTAGCTTTCGTTCCGTTCCCGCGTCAAAGTACAGATCAAACAGCAGATTGCCATTCTTGTCTTCAACGTGGCAGTAGCCCGGTTTCGGAGTCTGTTTACTGTTCCGATCTACAACGATTGTGCCTGTTTTAGCCCGGAGCAGCAGGGGTTTCGGAATCTCGACAAGTTCATACTTACAGTTTGGTGCCTTTGCGAGTGCTCGCAGGCTCAGAATCCTGTCGTAGTGTTCCAAATGAGCCATGAACTGGCCTCGTAAACCGTCAAAGTCTCCCTTCCTGCTCCCCCATTTTCCCTTGCCGAGCTCCATGAACTTGCTAATCCAGATTACATCCTCCTTGATGCCCTTGTCTGCTTGGGTTTTGAGCGAAACGCGAACTCCGTCGATGGTCACATCGTGCCCAGGGTTCCCCTTCGGAGCAAGCTCCGCAGCTTGACCGCCAAGATTGAGGACGGAGACCAAGACATACTCGAACTTGTCCTTGGTAAAAGGCTCGGCAGAAAAGCTGTGGTGCACACGAATCGCGTCACCAAAGTTCTGGATAGTTTCAGCATCGAAGATGTCCGAATCCTTAGCATCGAATCGATGTTTGGCACCGAAGACCTTCACCACTCGGTCAAGCCAGTGTAACTGCCCCGCCGTCAACTCTGGGATCGCTTCAATCAGCGCTCTTACCTGCCTCTGCTTGTTTTCGGTCATGATATGATCTCGATTCGTGTCTTGAGTTACGCCTCTTCCGACGGCGCGGTGCCAGCCGGGGGGAATTTGTCGGGATCGTTCCGCCAGACTATGTACGAATAGACGATCAGAGGCACCATCGTCACGATCAACCCGGCAATCATCACCGTGAATGCCAATGTCGGACTCAACGCTCCCGCGCCCATCGTAACTACGCCGGCCAGGATCATAAGCCAGCCGCCCAGACGATGGGTCTTGCTCCATGAGAGTTTGCTGGACAAAGTCCAGGGCGTGCGAATGCCGAAGAACCAGTTCGGACGGATCTTCCCCATCACGCTGCCCAGCACAACGAAAAATCCGCCGATCAGGATGGGAATGAGGGTCGTGGCGTCGGCCTTTCTTGTTGCGCGCCACCGTAACCTATGTGAACGGCTGTACATGAATGACAATCGGCTGCCACACGAGGACGTGTGGCAGCACTCCCTCACGTCGGGCATCCGGAGGGTTTTTCAACAGGCCCCAAGGGCTGACCCTCACAGTCAATGAGTGTGGGCGAAAGGGCGAGATTGCTTCCTCATCCCCGCCAAAGGCGGGGATTCCTCGCAATGACGGTGGGTGTGTGATGTGCCATCCCAATTCGTCATTGCGAGCCCATTCCCCGCCGGGGCGGGGAATGGAGCGCGGCAATCTCAGCATTTCAACCATCACAACACTCGCGAGCGAGGGTTATTCAACTGGCCCGGTGGATGGGAGTCTGTATAATTGACGGTGATGCTCTTCTGGCTTCAACAAGTCGCCGTGGAAACCGGCCGGATCGCGCTGGAGATGGCACCCTTTGTGGTCTTGGGGCTCCTGGTCGCAATCGGCGTCTTTGCGTTTTTGCCGCAAGAGCGGATCCAGCGCTGGCTCGGCCGACCGGGACTGGCTTCGACCGTGAAGGCCGCCATTGCCGGGATCCCCCTGCCCTTGTGTTCGTGCGGTGTTATTCCCACCGCCCTGTCACTGCGGCGACGGGGCGCATCGGTGGGCGCGACTGTCTCGTTTCTGGTGTCCACACCGGAAACGGGAGCGGATTCGATTGCCGTCACCTACGGATTGATCAATCCGGCCATGACGATTCTGCGTCCCGTGGCGGCGCTCTTCACCGCTGTCGCAACCGGATCGGCTGCCGAATGGCTCGGCGGTCGTGGCGACGGTGCGAAGAATACCTCCACGTCTCCCTGTCCGGTCTGCGGGGAAGACCCTTGCGGGCAGACTCATACCTTGCGGGCGCGTCTGGCCGGCGCCACGCGGTATGTCGTCAGAGATTTCTTTCCCGACATTGCCAATTGGCTTGTGCTGGGACTTCTGGTTTCGGGCATTCTGGCGGCAACGTTGCCCGTGAACGCCTTCACCGGCTCCTCGTGGCTTGGCCAATTCGGCGCCGTGCTGGTCTTGGGGGTTCCGCTCTATATCTGCGCGTCGGCCTCGACACCGATCGCGGCCGTCCTGCTCGCCAAGGGGATGACCCCGGGCACCGTTCTCGTCTTTCTCCTGGTGGGGCCCGCGACCAACGCCGCGTCGCTTCTGCTGATCGGTCGATCCCTCGGTGGCCGCATTGCAACGGTCTATCTGACCATCGTGATCATCGTCAGCGTCTTCTTCGGCCTCATCGTGAACATGACCATGCTCGGTTGGGATTGGACACCGCGCCTTGCCGTCACGTCGGTCCACGAGTCTGCCGGGCTATGGCAGTGGATAGGGCTGGCCCTTCTGGCCGCGGCAATCCTGAACGTTTGGTTTAGGCAGATCGCCAATCGGGTGAGGCGGCGTAAACCCGCCGTGGCGGGTACGTAGCCGATTCTCTCCCTAATACTCTCTCACAGATTGAAACTTGAAGGAGAGCCGGCTTCAATGTGGAGGCCAGGCGACCCCGCCTGGCCCGGATTACGCCGGGCGAGGACGCCCGGCGTCCACGGAATTACGAGTCATGTTGTTAGAGGGTTTAATACTCTCTCACAGAAATAACTTCGAACGAAAATCGATTTCACTGTGGAGGCCAGGCGTCCACGACGGGTCGTCAGTTGATATAAACTACTTATGGTACGATTCGCCACGCAGGATCGATCCCGCCCGCGCCAACTGCTCAAGAGCGACAATTAGCGCTAATTCATGCGGCAGGGTTGAAGGACCCAGGGACCAGAGCCAGTCCGACCATTGGCGCACGCGTTCGTCAATCCCCCAGGCGCCGCCAATGACGACAATCGCCCGGCCGCCAAAGCGATCGGATTGATCCTTCCAGCGGCGCGCGAAGGCAACCGAGTCGAGCGCTTCGCCCTGCGGGTCGCAGGCCACTTTGAATCCCCGTTCGCCTTCCACCGCACTCATGATCCGCTCGCCCTCGGCCCGCCGAATCTGGGCCGGACGGTCGGTGGTGGCACGATGTGGCGCAAGCCAGCGAATGTCGCACTCGGCATACTTGGAGAGAAAGCGGCGGTAGTGATCGAGCGCGCTGGTGACCCAAGAGGCGCGGGGCTTCCCCACGGCACAGATCAGAATCTTTATTGCCATGAAGTCACCCGAGAAGAGCCGTTACAAATTCATCCGCATCGAATGTCTCGAGATCGTCGATTGATTCGCCCACGCCCACCCATAGAACCGGAATTTTCAACCGATGGGCGATGGCCAGCACGATGCCGCCCTTGGCCGTGCCGTCCAACTTGGTCAAGACGATCCCTTCGACCTGCACGGCCTTCGCAAATTCGGCGGCCTGCGACAGCCCGTTTTGTCCGGTCGTCGCATCCATCACCAGATAGGCGTGCGCGGCGCCACCGGAATCTCCGCGGGCCTTGTCCGCCGAACGCCGGATCTTGGCCAGCTCGGCCATCAAGTTGGATTTGGTCTGCAATCGCCCCGCCGTATCGATCAGCACGTCATCCAAGCCGCGCGCTCTGGCCGCGCTGACCGCATCAAATGCCACCGCTGCGGGATCGGCGCCGGAAACAGAGCGGATCAACTGCGCTCCAGCGCGTTCGGCCCAAATTTCCAATTGCTCCCCCGCGGCGGCGCGAAAAGTATCGGCGGAGGCAAACAAAACCCGTCGGCCCACGCGGGCATAGTGGCAGCCGATCTTACCAATCGACGTGGTCTTCCCGGCGCCGTTGACGCCAACGAAGAGGGCCACGCGCGGCGGCGTGTCAGAATCCGGGGGTGTAGCGACCGCGTCCATCGAATGAAGAATCTGGGCCATCGCGGCCTTGAGACGCACGAGACTCTCAGCGGAATCCGTCACACGGTCGCGTTCACAGCTGTGCCGGGTCTCCGTCGCCAGCGTGGCGGCGACGTCAACGCCGCAATCGGCGGCGATCAATGCCGCTTCGAGATCATCGAAGAATTGCTCAACCAGCCGGGGACGTAAGCCAATTGACTCCTTGATCCTGTCGGTCAGACCCTGCTGGGTCTTGGCCAGACCTCGTGCGAGTCGTTGGAAGAAAGACCGCATAGCGGTTTTGAGATCAAGAGCGGCAGACGGGAATGTCTGCCCCACCAACACAGTTTAGCCGCTTCGTTGGCCGCCATCTCAAAGCGCGGCTCGGCCAGACCCGGCTGCTCGTCACCATTTTCACCGGCGCGATTCAGCCGCACCGAGACGATGCGCGAGACGCCGGGCTGTTCCATGGTGACGCCATAGAGGACGTCGGCCGCTTCCATCGTCAGTTTGTTATGGGTCACGACGATAAACTGTGTCTTCACTTTGAATCGGTCGATGAGACGCAAAAAGCGGCCACAGTTGGCATCGTCGAGTGGCGCGTCGACTTCGTCCAATATGCAAAACGGGCTGGGCTTGACCAGATAGAGGCCGAAGAGCAAAGCCAGGGCCGTGAGGGCGCGTTCCCCGCCCGACAACTGGCGGATGCCGATGAATTTCTTGCCGCGCGGCCGGACGAACACTTCGATGGGTGACTCCAACGGCTGGTCCGGGTCGATCAGGCGCACATCGGCCTCGCCGCCGCGGAACAATTCGGTGAATACCGTCTGGAAATTCGTCCGCGCCGATTCGAATGTCGCCATGAACCGTTCGCCGGCCGTCCGGTTCAATTCTGCAATGGTATCCGCGAGTGACGTCCTCGCCTGGCGGAGATCCCCCACCTGCCGCTCGAGGAAATCCCAGCGCTGTTTCTCTCGTTCATATTCTTCGAGCGCCAAGGGATTCACCGGCCCCAGCCGTTCGATCGACTGCAGGAGTGATGTGGCCTGTTCTTTGAGTTCGTCATCCGATCCGGCCGGATCGTCGATGGCTTGGACCCCGAGATCGACTTGGTGCATATCCAACGTGCGGCGCCGTAATTGATCGGCTTCGTGGTGCGATCCCGACAGTTCGATTTCAATCTGGGAGCGATTCTGAGCGGCCACGTCGCGTTGATGCCGGACTTCGCGTAATTGCTGCTCTTGTTGCGCGAGAATCTCCTTGCGACGGGCGGCTTCACCCCTCGCTTCGGCGCGGGTCGTCTCCAGTTCCCGGCAACGCCCGGAGAGTTGCTGCTGTGCCGCCGCCACTTGAAGTGCCTCTTGTTCCAGCCCGGCCAACTCCATCTCGATTTGCTTGAGGCGGATAGTCAATTCCGAGAGTTCCGTTCGAATCTCCGACATCATGTCATCGCATTGGCGGATGTCCGTGGCGGCCGCATCGACGCGCGCCTGGGCTTCGACGACCTGCACGCGGGCATCGTTGAGTGCGGCCCCGGCGCGTTGCTGTCTTTCTCTGGCATCGTTCATCGCCGATTCGGATGCTTGGACCTTTGTCCAGAGTCCGTCGCGAATCCGTTTCAATTCGCCTTCAGAGCGTTCCGGGAAAGCGAGTTGATTATCGGCCTGGCCCCGATCGCCCAACTCGGCGACGAATTCATCGACGCGGCGGCGATACTCGTTGAGACGGGCGTTGTGCGCTTCCAAGTCCAGCCGTACGGACGCCACACGGTTCCCGAGGACTTGGCAGCGCGACTGCTGATCGGAGTGCGTGGCCCGGCCCGACTCGATCTCCGCGGTTAGCCGTTTACCTTCGCTCTCGGAGCGTTCCAGCGACTGTTCCGCCAAAGCGATCTTCTCATCGAATCCCTTGAGGCGGTCAGCGCGTCCCATCACCGGTTCAGTCCCTTCGCTTCCGGCCCAGACAATTCCGGGAGGCGAGATTACCAGACCATTCTGGGATGCGACCATCCATCCACCGCCGAGCGCTTGATAGAGAGTTCGCGCTCCGTCACCGCTTGTCGCGATGGCCACATCACCCAGGATCGCCTCGACCCACGGGCGATTTTCATTGTCGCAGTCAACCTTCTCCGCCAACCAACCACTGAACTCGCGAGCAGAAATCTCGGGTTTTGGTCGGCGATTCGGCATCCGAAGCGAGGGATCCAAAATAGCGGCGCGGCCTTTCGGATCGCTCTGCATCCAGGCGACCAACGCCGCTGCGATTTTGGCATCGGCGCACCAGAGGGCGCCCAGACGATCGGCCAGGACCATTTCGATGCAGTGTCGCCACTCCGCCTGAGGGCGCAGACGGTCGATCCAAGCACTCACCCGGCCATTCCAACGTTCGCGGTTTGACAGTACCTGTGCTGCACCCCGTCCCAATCCCTCGCCGCCGGCGATCAGGGAGGCCATCTCCGCACGTTCCGAGCGCCATTCGCTCAGGCGCCGAGCGGAGTGCTCACGCTCGGCCTCCTGACGCGTCCTGGCCGTTTCCAATTCCGTCAGACGAGTTTGTGCGCTATTGGCTTGGTCGCGCGCGGAATCCAATTCAGCCGACGCGCCCGCCAGCGCTTCTTTCAAACGCGCCGCTTCTCGCTCCGTCTGTTCCACCAAAGCGCGTTGTTGACCGAGCCGTTCGCCGAGAAGATCCCGTTGCCGCTCAATCTCGCCGCGATGATGACGGGCTGCCTCTTCCTGCGAAGCCACCCGCTGCCAAACCTGATGTGCTTCATCGAACGCCTGCTGGACCTTCCGATGATCGGCTTCGGCGGCGGACGCGACACCGACTTCGCGTTTGTATTCCGCGTCAAGTTCTCGCAGACGAACTGCCGTCTGTTCCTGCCGAGCCAGTTCGTCGGCGTGCTGCGCCGAGGCACGATCGCGGCGCGCCGTTACGTCCCCCAACCGTGTCGTCAGGGCTGTCTGACGCTCGCTCCCGCGCGCCCGATCTTCGCCGAGATGACGTCGGCGGTCCTCGAGCCGAACCTGTTCAGTTTTCTGGGTATGCCAGGCGGCGGTCGCCTCGGCCAGTTGATCCGCGACCGTCTGCGCCGTCCTCTCAGCGGAATCAACGTCGAGACGCAGCGCCTGCGACTCCAATTCCAGCGTGTCACAGCGGGCGGAGAGACCCAAAGCCGTGTCGCGGGCTTGAACGTGACGGCCCTGCAAGGCCGCGACCTCCCCGCCTAATCGTCGGTAGGCGCGGGATGCCTGTGCCACTTCCACAGCGCGCCACTTGTCGCGCAGGGTCCGATGCCGGTCGGCGGTTCCCTTCTGCCGCGCCAGCGAACGGACATGCGTGGCGACTTCGTTTTTCAGATCGGTCAGCCGCAAGAGGTCCTGGTCGGTCGCCTCCATTTTGCGCAGCGCCGCCTTCTGGCGCACCTTGTACTTGGAAACGCCGGCCGCCTCTTCGAACAAGAATCGCCGTTCGTCCGGGTTCTCCGAGAGAATGGCGTCGATCATTCCCGCCTGAATGACGGCGTACCCGTGCGAGCCCATGCCGGTATCCAGAAACAGATCGGCAAAGTCCTTCAAACGGCAGGGCGTGCCGTTGAGCCGGTATTCGCTTTCGCCGGACCGATCCAGAAGACGGGTGACGGCCACTTCGGCGAACTCCGTGGGTAGGCGGCCCGATTGGTTGTCGATGACGAGCGTGACTTCGGCCGCCGACATGCCGGGGCGTTGCGGTGTCCCGCCGAAGATGACTTCCTCCATCCGCGCCCCGCGCAGGACGCGAGGACGTTGCTCGCCCAAAACCCAGCGGACCGCGTCCATCAGGTTGGACTTGCCGCACCCGTTCGGCCCCACCACCGCCGTGACCCCGGAGGACAAAATCACCTCGGTCAAATCGGGGAAGGTCTTGAAGCCGGACAGTTCGATGCGTTTCAGATACATGGCAGCATCCCTGTCAAACCGCCGTCGGCGACGGCGTCACGGTCAGTTTGCGGATCATCTCGATGAACAGAATAAACTCAGTCTTCAGGTCGGCGCTGCCGCGCCCGTGCCGCAGCTCGACGGTAATGAACGGACGTCCCATGCCGTGGGATAGACCGATCCGCACCGGCGTCTGCGAAGCCACGGCCACGGCCGCATGAAAAACCGTGGGTTCGCGATTCAACGTGATGATGACATCGTACGGCGTGGCGAACAACTGCCCCAAGAAGGCGCGTCGAGGAATACCCCACCAGGTCACTTGCGCCGCCTCCGGCACGACCAGCTTATAACCGTAGGGATTGTAGAAGCGGGGCGCCAGAGTCCGCGGTGGATACAAGAGCGTGACTTTGGCCGAGGGAAAGGCCTGCGGCAGACGCGACAGAAAAAACTCCGATTGATGCAGATCGTCGAGCGCCAGAGGCATCAAGACCAGGATACGGCGCGCCTGGCGCAAGTCACCGGGGAAGCTGAACTCGCGCACGACGTCGTGCCGCGCGAACCAACGGATCAACCAGCGGCTGAGCATAGACTCTCGATTGCGGCCAACGGTCCGGTCACGGCTCTGTGCCCGAGGATTCTGCCGACGTGGGTATCCAGCGCGCCACGGAATCGGCGGTGATCAAAAGACCATCCAAACGCGGTCCGAACGACGCCAAGGGGCGCATCGGACGGCCATTGACGGCGGCGGTGACGCCATTGGTATTGTCCAAGGACAAGAGAAACCGGTTCGACGCCCGTGCTTCCGACCGTTCGCCGGCATGCATGAGCGTGTTGACCAGTGTGTCCGTATCTTCCATCAAAACAATCTTGGTATCGTGGGTGAATGTCAATGTCAGTTGCATCGGCTCCGGCGCCGATTCGGCCGGCGATGATTCGGCAGTCCGTGCCGGCACGGCAGTCGTCTGCAAATGAGACCCCGTCTGAACAACAGGCAGCGTTTCGGCGCGCTTTGATCCCACCGCGAAACGGAGAACCAGCCCGATGATGACGATCACGGCGGCGCTCCCACCCCCGACGATCCACCAATTGCGACGGGACAACTTTGTCGGCGGCACAGGCAACTTGGCGGGGGCCGGGGCATCGGCAATGTCCGGCGCTTTCTTGGGGATCTGATCCGATAGGTCCAACAGCGCATAGACCTCGGAAACGTTCAAACCAAGACGTTCAGCGTACGCTTTGACGAACAGCCGCACGTACTGTGGGGTTGGCAACTTGGTGAGAGTTTCCTGCTCCAAGGACCGGAGATATTCTGCCCGCACTTTGATGTCCGCGGCTACTTCCTCGATCTTCAGTCCAAGCAGATGACGGCGCGCTGCCAGAACGGCGCCGAGTTGATCCTTCGTGATGTCGATTTCGCCGGCGGGAGCCATCTCGATTCTCGGCGACTGACCCCCCACGGCCGTCGCGCCGTTGCCGGGCTGCGATCCGCCACCGACGGAGCGGCTGTCTCGAACGCCGCGACCGTTCACAATGTCACCTTAGCCACGACGTTCGCCAGACATTCGACGGGCAAACCGACAACGTTGTCCACGGCACCATCGATCTGTGATACAAACCGGCCTGCCTCCCCCTGAACGGCGTAAGCCCCGGCTTTATCCATGGGCTCGCCGGTGCGCACGTATCGACGGATTTCCCGATCGGACAGAGAGCGGAAACGCACGTGCGTCACGGCGGACCCAGTGCTCCACTTCGCGTCCTCGACGGAAATCACCGCGACACCGGTTATGACTTGGTGAACCCGTCCGGAAAGACGCCGCAGCATCGACTCTGCTTGGGCGGGATTCGCCGGCTTGCCCAAACCACGGGTACCGCAGACGACAATCGTGTCGGCGGCGATGATCAAGCCATGATTGAGACCGGACGAAGCGCTGCGCGTCTTGCGCAGCGACCAAGTCCGCACCCAACGACGCCAATCCGGACCGGCGGGGGCGGGCTCGTCCAGCGTGTGACCGATGGCATGGTGGCGAATCCCGCAAGAGCGCAGAATTGCCCGCCGACGGGGTGAGGCCGATGCGAGCCAGACTTCGCGCCCCGCCAGCGCCCGCTGCAACGCCGCGCGAGATTCGGCGTCGACCAGACCGGTGACCCGAAAGAGACCAGACATAACTGAAATGCACTGCCAATGCCCCCGGTTGCCCCACTGCGATCACGCATCCAAGATCAGCGTGGCCGGCCCCCAATTGTGGATTTCCACCATCATTTTCGCCCCGAATCGCCCGCTGGCGACGGGGATGTTCATACTCCGAAAGACCTCCACCATGTGCAAGAAGTATTTCTCCGCCAGATCGGGCTGCAGTGCCTCAGTGAACGAGGGACGACGGCCCTTCTGTGTGTCCGCGTAGAGCGTGAACTGCGAGACGACGAGAACGGAGAGACCAAGATCGAGCAGTGACAGATTCATGTGTCCCGCGTCGTCCTCGAAAATGCGGAGATTGGCGATTTTCGAGACCATCGGCGCGACGCCCTCGATGATATCCCCGACTCTAAATCCAACCAAGAGCACCAGACCCGGGCCGATGGCTCCGACAACCTGACCCTCGACCGTCACTTGGGCTGACTGCACTCTCTGAAGGCAAATCCGCATTTTACCTGGCGCCCATAGATAGCAATCAAGGCCGAGTGTAGACGCTATCTTTTGGTCTGTCAATGTCGAAGAGCCGGGATGTGTGTGCGACTAACATGGGGGCCCTTTCGAAGTCGATTCCCAGACAGCCCGTATTCTGCTGATCGCATCCTGTTGTACGGCGGTGTCTTATGACATTCGTATAAAGTTATAGATTATGCCAATCCTGCGTCGGCTTCACCGACATCCGTCATCACGATTGGGTCTCAAAGAACGACTGCTCGCTGCACAGTCACGGGGCATCATGACCTTCGCGAAAGTCCGACGTACGGTCTGGGTAAGGACGCAGACAAGAATGTCTGCGCCACCAAAGCAAACTTGGCGATGTCGGTAGCGCAGGCATTCCTGCCTGCGCTCTGAACCCCAAGAGCCGTAGACAGGAATGTCTGCGCCACCAAAGCAAACTTGGCGATGTCGGTAGCGCAGGCATTCCTGCCTGCGCTCTGAACCCCAAGAGCCGCAGACAAGAATGTCTGCGCCACCAAAGCAAACTTGGCGACCAGACAAGAATGTCTGCGCCACCAAAGCAAACTTGGCGATGTCGGTAGCACAGGCATTCCTGCCTGCGCTCTGAACCCTCACTGGGGCTTGACGATCCACGGACTTTGTGTTATTTTGGCACAGTCAGATTCCCCGTCCTCACCCGGAGGTGGACAATGCGGTTTCGACTTGCGACAGTGTGTTTCGCTGTTCTCGCGGCGGCGATGGTTCTGGCCGTCCCTCTGGCTACGGCGCGTGACAGTTCAGGGATAGTCCGTGCATCGGCGGACCCGACGGTGATCCAGCAACAACTGGCAGCCATGCCCCTGGCATTCACGGAGAATCGCGGCCAGTGGGATGATCGCGTCCTGTTCCGGACAAGTGCCGGTGGTGCGACGGTCTGGTTCTGCCGGGATGGCATCTACTATCAGTTTATCCATCATGTGTCGAATGACGAGACCGATCCCGGCGATCTGTTGGGATTGCGTCGAGGTCTGCGGCCTCGCAGTTTGGAGGACTTGTCCTCCGCAGCGGCTCCTCACGCGAAGGAGAACAGCGTCGAGACGGTCGTGGTCAAGGCCGCTTTTGTGCAGGCCAATCCGGCGGTTGAGATCACCGGCGAAAACCCGCTGGCGTACCGCTGCAATTACTTTCTGGGCAATGACCCGGCAAAATGGCGTACTGGCGTGCCAAATTTCACCGCTGTCGTCTATCGGGATATCTACCCTGGAATCGATGCCCGCATTACAGGAGTAGCCGGGCAGTTGCAGACCAAATGGGAGGCGAAGCCGGGAGTTGATCTGTCGCAGGTTCAGTTCCGGTATGAAGGGAACGCGGCGGTGTCGCTGACCGAGACCGGCGCGTTGGCCGTTGCGGCGCCCTGGGGCACGCTGATGCAGTCGGCGCTCATTGTACGCAACGGGGAGAGGGATATGGCCCACCAGAGCGGGGGTGGTGCCTCCTACGGTCTTTCGTCATTCCGATCGGCCGCGGCCACCACCGGCGCTACGCTGGTGTACAGCACGTACCTCGGCGGGAGGGTTGAGGACATCGGCATTGGGATCGCCGTCGACTCAAGCGGCAGTGCGTACGTGACGGGGAGCACTCTGTCCATCGACTTCCCGACCGCGGACCCGTTGCAGGCGGCCAACGCCGGAATGCAAGATGCCTTCGTGACCAAGATCCTGCTTTCACTGGGGTGCCGGCCGGACATAACGGTGCAGGGGCTGGAGAACCTGCCGCCGTGCGACGAAAGCGGTGTGGTCACCACCGACAACTGCGAACCAGTCTCGGTTCATTGCTCGCGCAGCATCGTCGGTGGCGTTGGCTGCGGCGATGCGCCGGTGACGGTCCTTTACACATACACGGCCACAGATGCCTGCGGCGACAGCACCTCGTGCCAGCGCACTGTGACCGTCATCCTGCCGCCGTGCGATTTCTCCTGCCACGCCGACCCTGTGTGTGATGGGGTCCTCGACGTCAGAGACGTGGTGAACGAAGTGGGTGTCGCGTTTCGCGCGGACGCGACGCATCCGATCCAGAACTGCGCGTACGTCCGGGAGGACGTGGATTGCGACGGTCAGGTGGACGTCATCGACGTGACGAAGATAGTCAACGTCGCGTTCCGCGCCGGCGATCCGGCGATTCAGTTCTGCCATCCGTGTCCGTAGGGGTTCGGATTTATCGAACCCGCCTACGCGGGCGCCATGAATGGCGCCCCTACCCAGCCCGATCCGGTCTAAGTGGACGCCACGCGCCCTCGCGTGGCGACAATGCCCGTCGGGCGGGGACGCCCGGCGTCCGCAGGATTATGAGTCACTTTGTCGGACGGTCAGAGTGTATGAAAAAAGCGTCCCGTGGAAAACCCCACGGGACGCTTCAGTATAAACTATCGTGGTTGGTTACGGATGCGGCACGGCCGGCGTGTCGACTGACCCCATGAGGGCAGCGTCGACGATCGTCGGGGTGACGAAGATTACCAGGTCCTTGGACTGATTGGTCGTCTTCTTGTAGCGGAACAGCACTCCCAGAACCGGCACGTCCTTGAGGACCGGCACGCCGGTGTTGGTGACGAGGTCATCCTGAGTCGTCAGGCCGCCGATGACCGCGGTCTGGCCGTTTTCGACCACGACGTTGGTCTCCGCGTTGTTGGTGTTGATCACCACACCACTCGGGTCAAAGATGAAAGAGGAGCGCTCGGGCTTCATGTACAGGAGGATGCGATTCTCCGAGGTGATGTGCGGCGTGACGCGCAGGATCGTGCCCACCTCTTCGAACGTGATGATGACGTCGCCGGTGGCCGAAAACTGCTTGATTGGTATCTTCTGCCCCACCTGAATTCTGGCTTCCTTATTGTCGATCGTGGTGATCTCCGGGTGAGCCAGGAGCTTCCCCTTCCCGGAGGAGACGATCGCCGCGATCTTGGCATCCAGATTCCAACCGTGGGGGATAAACGAGAACTTGTAAGACCCGTAGGGATTCGTGAGCTGCTCGGCGCCGTTGGTGCTGCCGTCGCCTTGATAGACGTAGCCGTTCTTGTCCTGTCCCTCGTGCGCGAGATTCCAACTGATTCCCATCTCGTCGGCGTAGTCCGATGAGACTTCCAGAAGTTTGGCGGAAATCTTGACCTGGCGGGTCTCCCGGTCCAGTTCGGCAACGTACTTTTCGATGCGCGCCAGATTCCCCGGCTCGTCTGAGACCAGAAGGGAGTTGGTGCGCTGATCGACGTCGACCTTGCCGCGCGCGGACATCAGGGTCTTGAGCGGTTTGGCCATGTCGACGGCGCTGGCGTACTTGATCGAGAAGAGTTTGGTATCCAGATCCACGAGCTGCCGTTGCTCGGAGTTGTGCCGTTCCAGATCGGCCTGATCCTTCAAGTAGTCGGACAGAAGTAGGACGCGCAGGTACCCGGTTTCATCGACGACTTGCAGACCGTAGGTTTTGGCCAGAATATCGAGGGCCGCCCGCCATTCGACGTTCTTCAGGTTCAGCGTGACCTGGCCCTGCACGTTGGGCGCGGCGACCAGATTGACGCCGCCGTATTCCGCCAGGAAATTCAGCACCGAACGGACGTCGGCGTTCTGGAAGTTGATGGTCTTGATCGCCTCCGTGCCGAACGACGGCGGGACGGCCGCCAGGACGACCCAGATCGTGCACAGCACGGTCGCCGCCACGGCCCAGCCCGAGAATCCATGATTGGCTTTGCGTGTCATATTCAGTCCTTCCCCGTTAACGCGGTCACTGCCTTCTTCATTCGCCCTTAGCCGGTGCCGTCCCCTCCGGGGTTGCATTGGCACCGAGAGTTTTCGTGGGGTCGCCGCCGCGCGGCGTCAGTTGCAGCGCCACGGTGCGTGTCCATCCGTATTCGTCCACCGAAAACAGCACCCGCTGCTCGCCGACCGACACAACGCGGCCATGGGCGACCTGATCCCCGGCCCGCATGATGTAGCTGTGCCCTTCCATGTCTTCCAGCAGGGCCAGCGCCTCCTGATCGTCGCGCAGCGCCCCCACCATCCGCAGGGACTCGACGGTCGGCAGATCATCCGACACGAACCCCGATCGCAGACCCTTGAGCAGAGGCGCAAATGGGTCACGCCGTCCCAGATCGTCATAGCGGACGTCAACGCGCGCCGGACCATTGGCCGCCAGCGTGTCGCCGCCGTGCAGCGCGGCATTCTGTGTCGCCTGACGGATGCGCTCCAGGAGCGTCTCGCGATCGTAGGTCATGACCGGTGTCGGCGGCCCATAGATATTGGAATCGACGGGCATCCCGGCCCCCAACCTGCGCAGCTGCTCCTGCAAGTCCCCTTCTTCGGTCGAATACGGGCGAGGCGCCGGACGACCGCTGAAAAATTTGTTCTTCAGGCGGTCGATCAATGCCTCTTCCGGCTTGGTGGTGCCCGCCTGACCAGTCTGCGGTTGTGTGGTCTCAACGTTTGCCGCCGTTGATGCCCACAGGGGCGATCCGGTCGGCTTCTCCGGTGATTGATCCTGAGTCTGGCCCATCACCGGGACATTCGGCGTGGCGTTCATGCTACCAGCCGAAGGTGGCTCCATCGGAGCCGTGGTTGCAGACGATGGCCTTTCCATGTACTCAGGAGACAGAACCATCGGCATCGGTGGCGCGACATAGGACCCTGATTGTGACGATCCGTTCACCTTAGTCGGCACGGGATTGGAACCATCCGCCGGCATGGCTGTCCCGTTGGCCCAGATCGGCTGTGCTTCGGACGTGGCAACGCCTGCCTTGTCATTCTTGGGCATGGTCGAATTCAACCCAACGACGGTTTCCTTGGCGGCGGTTCCCACGTCCGCTGACTTCGGCGTCCCGCTGACCTGCGGCTGCGAAGCCGTTGATTTCGTTCCCGCAACTTCCGGAGACGGCGATGGATTCGCCACGACCGTCATCGGATCGGGCGGCGGCATCGGGACAGTCGATTTGGCTGCCGGATGCCTGGAATCGGCGACCGTATTCTTGGTCGAAGAAGCTTGCGCCATTTGCTTCGACTCGGGCGCTGGCTTTGTCGATGTCGGTTGCTTGGACGTCGGAGCAGTCGATGCGACCGTCTTCGACGTAGTCGGAGCGGCGGCGACCGTCTTTGACGCGGTCGGCGCGACGGACTTTGGTGCGACCGTCTCCTTATTAGACGTCGGCTTGGTCGCGGCGACATTCTTTGGCGCAGGCGGTGTGGCGGGTGCGGGCACAACCGCACTCTTCTCCACGGTGACGGCCATCACGGGAGCGCTCGCATTCGCCTGCCAGGCCGCAAATGGTACGGCATCGGGATCGGCAATCGATATGGTCAGTTGGTTCTCTTCGGGTTTGACCGTATAGGTCGCGTTGCCGGCCAAGTCGAGGACGATCCGGACCACCGGCTGCGGCGACGTCGTGAATTGGCTGGTGCGCAGACGGTGCACGACGCAGGCCGGGAGATGATCGAAATTCTGCTGCGCCAGAAGGTGTTTGGCATCGCACAGGTTGAGCACGATGCGAAACGGGCGGTCGCCCGAAGCGTCCTCCGTGAAATGCTCACAGAGCGCCCGCGACGGCGCCGGGATCACCAACTCGGTGAAACTGCCGTTGTGACGCAGCACGAGATTTGTGATGTCCGTCGAGGCCCAGGCGCGGCCGGCCTGGGTCGAGAGGGCCAGAGCGCACAGCGCCGTCGGGATCGCAATCTTGGCAAGGCGAGAGTTCATATCATTTATTCCTTCGCGGATCGTTCGAACATCCCCTCATCCAACAGCACGAGCTTGTCTGAGTCTTTGACGCGATACGTTGAGATGGTCATGGTCGCCGTCAGAGTGAATCCTCCGGTGGCGGCTTCCGGGTTGTCGCGCTCGTCAACGGTGGTAATGGCCACGTCGCCGACGTTGACGATGAACGGCAGATTCGACAGGTGCGCCAGGAAATCGCCCAAGTCATGATAGGTGGAGTGCATCGTCAGCTTGTAATTGTCCTTTTGATAGAACCCCTCGGATTGGCTTGGCAGGGGCTCGATGCTGGCCACGCGGGAGGACGTCTCCAGTGCCGCGCCGTGGATCTTGGTCAGAAGGGGCGAGAGTTGATCTTCCTCGGGCAGCAGTTGGGCCACGGTCTGGTAGCGCCGCGTCAGGTCGCCGTACTCCTTCTTCAGGGTCTCCAGCGACTTGAATTTCATCTCCACGCTTTTCAACTGGGTCTCGAGGCCCTCCAGCTCCGTGTAGCCGGTATCGATCTTCTCCTGATAGTGCACGTAAACCTTCTCGCGCCAGAAGTAGGCGCCGACGATGACAACCAGCGCCAACAGGAGCCACTTTTGTGTCTGGGGATTTCTCAGGTCCATGATTGTCCACCCATCGCGCGCCCGCACATCCGTGCGGACGCTCACGCCGGTTACGGGTTGCGTCCCCCGGCGTCCGCCGGCTGATTTTTCATCGACACGGCCGTCCCCGGTTGATCGGGGGCGTTCTGTCCGAGTTTGGTCGGTCCACCCTGATCACCGGTCCCCGCCGGGGCATTGTCCACCGGCTCCAGATGACAGGTCACGCCGAACTGGTAGACCCGGCGTCCCTTCAGGTCGGTGTATACCGTCTTGCGCAACGCCACATTGGAGAAGCGTGGCGAGTCCTGCATGTTCAAGATCAGGTTGGCCAGACTGTTGATCGTGTAACAGTACCCATCGAAAACGTAGGCGTTGGCCGGCAGCGACGTGGTATCGACCGGCGCCTTGGAAGCGGTTTTCGGCTTCTGATCGTCGTGGCGGAATCCCGAGAGCCACAGGTAGTCGGGAATCGTGGCCAGGAGGTCCTCAAGATTGCCAACCCACTCGGCGCGGTTGCGATCGAGGGACTCGATCACGTCCATCCGTTGAAGGAGGGTCTTCTTGACCTCGGTCAGGCGGTCGACCAGCGCGATGTCATCCTTCATGCTGGCGACTTTGGCCTGGGCCGCGGCCAGCGATGCCTCCAGCCGGCTGTAGCGCATGGTCTGCAGCGCCGTCAGGCCGACCAGCCCCAGAACAAAGACCGCCACGGCCGCAGTTCCGAGCATAGCGGACTTGGGAAGAGCCAGCCCGCCGGTTCTCCGGCGCATTTCGCGCGGCAACAGATTGATTTCAATCATGGCCATGTCGCTTTACACCTCTCGTGACGCAAGCCCTATCCCCACTGCCAGAAGGGGCGCGACCTTCTCCGGATCGACGCCGCCGAACACCTCGGGGTCGTATTCGATATTCCGCAGCGGATTGGCGATCTCAATCGGGATATTCAGTTTGGACTGCACACATTCCGGCAGAAACGGGATCAACGCCCCGCCGCCGGATAGAACGATCCAGTCGACCGATTCGGTCTTGGCCAAAGTCCGGAAGTACGAGAAGGCCACCTCCAGACCGGTCAGGAGTTCATCGGAGGCGGCGCGAATCGTGGCCCGCAGCATGTCCTGATCCACCGACGATTCCAGTTCGCCTTTGAGCACTTTCAGCGCGAGTTCCTGATTCAGACGGAACTCCCGCTGAATGACGTCGAACAAGAGCCGCCCGCCGGTCGAGACGTCGCGGGTGGAATGATAGAATCCATTTTTCAAGAAGATGACGTTGGTGGTGTCAAACCCGATATTGACCAGCGCGGTCACGCGCTCGGGATCGATGTCATAATTGATGGTGTAGGCGTTGAGCACGGCGAAGGCGTCGGTGTCGACGAGCACCGTCTTCAACCCGGCGTCCTCGATCAGATGCAGATATTCCTGCAAGAGTTCGCGGCGCGCGGCGACCAGGAGAACCTCCATCTTGCCCCGGTCGGGGTCGGCGCGAAGCACGTGGTAGTCCATCGACACGTCGTCGACGTCAAAGGGACTGCGCTGCTCCGCTTCAAAGAGAATGGCCTGTTCGGCTTCGCTGCCGGTCTTATAGTCGACTTCGAATTTGTCGGTGATCACGCCGTGGCCCGCCAACGAGACGACGACGTCGGTGGTCCGGGGATCGCACTGGTCGATCAGCCCCTGAATATTGAAGATCGTGGCGTCACGATCCTTGATCTCATGCGAGACGATCGCCTCCGTCGGCATCTCCCGCACCCCGGCGGCCGTCAGCGTGTACCCGTCGGCGCGACGTTCCAGTCGCACGAACTTCAGGGTGTTGGCGCCGATGTCCAGGGCGGCCACGGATTTGGAACGGCGTCTGAAGGGCAATTCCATCATCGTCCCCGCTTCCTCAAAGGCCAAGCCACAAGCCGTCCTTCAAGTCACTGTCTGTTGGTCGGCGCGGCCAACCGGCGATGTTGATCCTTGCTTCAGCCCCGAAATCGCCTGAAAGCCGCGACTGTCTCTACTTCAATCGGCCGACTACCACGGTTGTTTTAGGGGTTTTTTTCGTTTCCCCGAAACCGTGGGACCGGTCCCACACCTCATGCCCCAACCGGCGCGGCGGTCGAACGCCGCATTCTCTCCCTCAACGTATTGCGTGAAATGCCCAAAAGTTGGGCCGCCCGCACCTGGTTTTTGTCGGTGGCTTCCAGGGCGGCGTCCACCAACACTTCCTCCAAAACCGAGGTGAAATCCGCGTAGACCCGTCCCGGCACCGAGCCGGCCACTTGGGCGAAAACAGGATGGATCATGCGTTCAAAGAGCGCCCGGTACTCCTGGCGGGCATGTTCCATATCCAGCTGTTCCATCGCACGGGCATCATTGAGACTGGGAAAATCCTCGGGAATGATTTCCGATTCGCGTGACAGGACCACCGCCATGTGGATGGCGTTCTCCAGTTCGCGGACGTTTCCCGGCCAGTGGTGATGCAAGAGCCGTTCATAGGCGGCCGTCGCAATCGGCTTGACGGCGCGGTGCTCCAAACGGGAGTACTTGCGAATGAAAAAGTCGGACAATAGCCGGACGTCGGCTTTGCGCTCGCGCAGCGGCGGCAGATGCAGAGATACGACTTTCAACTTATAGTACAGATCAACCCGGAATCGCCCCTCTTTCATCGCCTCCACGAGACTGCGGCTGGAGGCGGCGATAACCCGAACGTCAACTGTGATCTGTCCGTCTCCCTCAAGCCGTTCGCAGACACCATCCTCCAGGATCTGGAAGAGCCGACTTTGAGCGAGAAGCGAGAGGTCGTCGATTTCGTCCAGAAATATCGTGCCCCCCTCCGCCTGCTCGAGTTTGCCGCGTTTCGAGCGAGGGGCGCCGGCGACGGGTTGGCCCGACTGGCCAAACAGTTCCGCTTCCAACTGGGAGGGTGACGCGGCGCTGCAGTTGACAATGTGGAATGGCATCGCGCTGCGGGACGAACTGCGGTGGATCGTCCGCGCGACGAGTTCCTTGCCGACGCCCGATTCGCCGGTCAGGAGAATCGGAGCATCGGATTGCGAGATTTGTCCGATCGTCTTGGCGACCGCGACCATCTCAGGGGATTTCCCGAGAATCTGGTCACCCGCGAGCGGCACATCTTCATCATCCATCGGCCCCGGCGGCGTCTCGGCATAGCCGATGGCGCGCCCCAAGACCCGTTCGAGTTCGGCCAGCCGGAAGGGCTTGGCCAGATACTCGAAGGCCCCCGTCTTCATGGCTTCGATGGCGTTGTCGGTGGAGACGTATCCAGAGACAATGATCACCGGCGTGCGCGGACGTTCCGATTTGAGCAAATGGAGGAGATCCAGACCCGACATCGAAGGCAGATGAACGTCCAGAATGATCGCGTCGGGATTGGCTTCTCGTACGGTCGATAAGACTTGGGCGCCGTCGCCGACCACGTGGATGCGGTAGCGTTCCGGGTCAAGGTAATTGACCACGGCTTGTGCGATTTCAGGATCGTCGTCGACCAGGACAATGCTCGTGCGACTCTGTGACAACCCGCCCTCCGATCGGCCCAGGGGTCGGACGCTCCCGCGCCCGGTCGGACCCCCGCTCTTGTCTGTTATCGGACGACGAGCCAGAGAGTTGAAGGCGCAGACGGGCGCGTGAGCGAGATATGACCTGAAGAAAACAGGTGGGCCAGACATGCCCACCTGTCGAAGGTCACGATGATGAAATTGCCCGCTACGGCGGGCTGCACGGCGGTGGCCCGCCGCGGAAGACATGACCGATCAGCGTGACGACGTCGGTGATGTTCGTCGGCGCTGTGCAGTTGATCTCCGCACGTCCGGGCGGATTGGGCGGCGGTCCGCCGCGGAAGGCGTATTCGATCAGGCCGACAACGTCGACGACGTCCAGAACACAATCGGCATTGATGTCGCCGGGCTGGTAGATGAAATACTGAAATGGACCTGACGACGCCGAGACGTTGCCGGCGGCATCCATCGCCGCCACGCGCCAGTAGACGTGGGTGTTGCAATTGGAGAAGGCCTCGTTGTCGGCGACCTGATGCGACGTGGACGAAGTCCACGCTGAATCGGCATTCACCAGAAATTGCGGATCGGTGGATGCTTCCCAACGATACATCACGCTGTCTGTGGCAGTCGTTTGTTGGCCCCCCTCGGCATGAACCGCGAGCCCAGGCACGGCCGTCCACGTGAACACCGGTGTCGTGTCGGCATCCGCTGTGCCATCGGAGGGCGAGAGGAGCGCCGGCACCTGTGGCGCCTGCGTGTCGATTTCCAGATGCGCCGACGGCGAGAAGGCGCTGGAATCACCGATTGCGTTGCGGCTCATGACGCGCCAGAAATGGGCGCCGTCGGCCAGAACGTCTGGGACAGCAAAGGACGTGTCGTTGATGGGTCCATAACGCACCGGCCCGACCGTGAGCAGAGTATCTCCGCCGATTTCGAGGATGTGGGAATACACATTGAATCCGGGCGGTGGCGCCGGTGAAGCGACGTGACTCCACACCAGCAACGGCGTGACGTCATTCGTCGCGTTCCCGCCGATCAACGAGACCGGCAGCGGCACTGGCGGCAGATTGATGACCGTGACGCGGGCTGTGTCCACGTCCTGCGCGGATGGATCGACACGGGACAAGCCGGAAACGAAGACACGGTCGATGGAACCCACCGTGGCTCCGCCGGCGACCGTGGCCGACAGGCCCAAATCCGCGCTCTGCCCAACCGGCAGGATGGCCGTGCCGCCGGCGGGTAATACGGACCAGCCCAATTCATCGCTCGATGTCCAGTCGATGGTGTCCTCGTACAGACCGGCATTGACCACTTTGGAATTCAGCAGAATGGTGCGGCCGGGTACGCCGACTGTGTCGCGACCGGCATCGGCCGTCACAGCCCGTCCGGAAATCACGGTGACGCGGATTGTGTCACGATCCGTCACACTCCCGTCGGCCTGAGACACGGCGACGGCGATGACCGTGTCGATGTTGCCGAAAGGCGTGGCCGCAGGAATGGATAAAGTGAAGGTGAGGTTGGAATCGGTTTGAGCATTCAGGGCAACGGCCTCGGGATTGGGCGTGATCGTCCAGCCACGGGCGCTCAAGAGCGACACATTGTAGGTGTCATTCTGAAGACCGAAATTGGTAAGCGTGAAACTGACCGCGACATCCTGCGCAAGTGACGATTCATCAGCCCCGGCCGTCAGGTTGACGGCATACGCCTGATTGAGCGAGGTCAGCGTGATCCCCGCGCTGTACGCCAGAGAGAAGCGTTGCGGCCCTTGCGGGATGTTTGTGCCGTCGATCTCGACGATCCATGTGCCCGTCTCCAGTCCGGAGGTGCGGCGCACTTGTTCGAGATTGTTGCGATTGTCGACGCCCGTCGTCGGCGGCGCGGCGGGATTGGCCGGATCGAGAATCCAAGGATGGTACGTCGTCGATCCGGATGGCGGCGTCAGTTTCAAGTCCAGATCGTTGATCAGGGTCACGGACGCATTCTCGGCAGCGCCGGGATCATCCCAGACCAACGTAAAGGAAATCGGCGACAGCGATCCATCGTTGACGAAACTCCAGGAGAGGTTCTGTCCGTGAGTAATCGAATCCTCGAGAAACCTCCCGGCGTCGAGGAGGTCGACCGCCTTGGTGACATCGATCCGGCCATACCCGAAATCATACGAGGGCCCGGCCGCGCCCAGATCATCGGCGCTCTCGACGAACACCGCCTTGACCGTGGAGGCCAAAGGCGCGCCGGCGTGCGTGGCCTTATACCGTTCCATCCACAGGGCGACACAGCCGGTCACGGTCGGCGCAGCCATCGAGGTGCCACAGAGCGTAGCGTAGCCACCCCCCGGTTTCGTCGAGGTCACACCATGGTCCGAATTGGTCTGGCAGCCGGGCGCCACCAACTCCGGCTTGAGACGGCCGTCGTCGGTCGGCCCCCAGCTGGAGAAATAGGTCATCGTCGAGTTGTCGGAGTTGATCGCGCCGACGGTGATGACGTTCTTCGTCGTACCATAGGGCGTCACGGTCCCATAGGTGAATCCGACCGACCCGCAGTATGGAGAACTGGTAATGCGTTCGTTCCCGGCCGACCAAGAGACAGTCACCGGCTTGAGCAGCGAACCGCGGATGATGTCGTCGAGTGTGCCGGATTCTAAAAAGTAATTCCCGAGAAACGACTCACAGGCCGGCACCGTGGGGGTGTCCCCCAACCCCAGCCCCCAAGAATTGGTGGAGATGTCGATATCGAAATTCTGGATGGCATCATTGTACGACGATTCCAGAGTCGCGGCGTCGAGCCACCATTGCCGGGTCATCAGCACGGCCCCGGGCGCCATACCTCTGTATGTGCCGCCGGAATTGAGCCCCGAGCCCATGACCGTCCCGGCCACGTGCGTCGAATGAGTGGAAATCGCCGACGCATCCGCCGACACGACCCGTCCGCCGAAATCCGGGTGGGAGGGGTCGGCACGTCCGCCGTCCCACTCGCCGACGTTGATCCCGGATCCGGTGAGCGAATAGGGAGGCGCCTGGGCCTGCTCAGCGGCGACATTGGCGCGATTGGAGTTGTTGTGCTCGACACGCGGCCAGAACGGTTCGATCCAGACAACGCGCGGGTCGGCCGCCAGTTGGAGCCAGTTGTCTGCGGGCAGGCCGACGGCCACGGCGTGGGCCAGATGCGCGGTATCGATAACCACGGCCCCATACTCGCCGGAAAGCGCCAGCGACGCTTCGGCCAGGGATACGTTCGGATAGACTTTCACGGTGAACCGCGCCACACCCGCCGAATCACGGCACCAGTTGGGGGAGCCGGTCGAGCGGGCCAGAATCTCCGATAGCTTGTCGTCGGTTCGGAGGGAACCGATCCAGCGCACACCGAGCCCGGCCAAGTCCGCCGCGGTCCCTCCGGGCGGGATGGCGGCCAGAAACGCCATATCGGGGAGGTAACCGTAGAGATTGATCCCCCGGCTCGCCAGGGACGCACGCGCGGCCGCCGTCGGTATGTCGGTAAACTGGATAATTCCGCAGCGCGCGCCGGATGAGCCGGTGGCCGGAGCGGCGGCAACCGTGGCGGCGGTTCCCGGCTGGGGAACAAAGTCCCCCCCGGCCAAATGCAGGACATAACTCGGGGCGGTCTTCGCCTCGCCGATTCTCGCAACGGCAAGAATCGCTGCGACCGCCATGACGATCCGTCCAACGCGCCTTCTGTGGTATAATTGCACCATTACTCCTGCGTGGTGGGCACCGCCGGGCGTCAGTCACTGCCGCCGACGCCAAAGACCGGATTGCCCGAGCTTGACTATCGTTCCCGAATTCCGTGGCGGGTAATTATGGTATCGTCCGCGCGAGGCAAACAGCGACCCACTCCACCCAGACCCAATTTACCCTCATTTGCCGATCTGTCAACGGCCAAGGTCGGCCGCTTGGTTTACCCCAATCTCCCAGAGCCCGATGAAACACTCACCCTTCAGAGCCGATAACACTCCAGAATGGCCGGGAAACTGCCGGTAAAGCCGGGGCACACCATGTCACAACGAATCCTGGTGGTCGACGATGAGCACTCTCTGTGCGAGATGATGCGCATTATGCTCGGCAAGGAGGGGTATGAGGTTGATACCGAACAGGATGGCCGGAATGCTCTCTTGCGGTTGACGGACAAATCCTACGATCTGGTCATTGCCGATCTCAAAATGCCCCAGATGTCCGGTCTGGAATTGTTGAATCAAGCCCGGCAGTCCCAAGCCGATCTGCCGGTCATTGTCATGACCGCTTTCGCCTCCGTGGAAACTGCCATCGAGGCCTTAAAAAACGGGGCGGCTGATTATGTCACCAAACCGTTTCAGATCGAACAAATCAAACTGGCGATCCGCAAGACGCTCGAAACCTCGGCATTGAAGAACGAGAATCGCGCCCTCAAGGAACGGCTGGGCGAGGTCTGGTCGTTCGATCGCATCCTGAGCACCGACCAACGGATGGACGAGGTCAAGCGGATCGCCGCTCAAGCGGCCGTTGCCGACACGACGATCCTGATCCGTGGCGAAAGCGGGACCGGCAAGGATCTTGTGGCTCAGGCGATCCATCAGCATTCACCGCGGCGCGACAAGCCGTATGTAGCGGTCAACTGCGCTGCATTGCCGGAGACGCTTCTGGAGAGCGAGTTGTTTGGCCACGTGAAGGGCTCATTTACCGGCGCGATCCGCGACCATGAGGGGCTCTTTCGCGCCGCCGAAGGCGGCACGCTCTTTCTCGACGAGATATCCGAGATTACGCCCACGATCCAGGTCAAACTCCTGCGCGTGCTGGAGAACAAAAACGTGACGCCGATCGGCTCGACGGCGGGGCGGACGGTCGACGTGCGCGTCGTCGCCGCCACCAACGCCGACATCGAAGCCGCGGTGGCGTCGCGGAAGTTCCGCCCCGATCTGTACTACCGTCTGAACGTCATCCAGATTCACCTGCCGCCCTTGCGCGAACGGGCCGATGACGTCATGTTGCTCAGCGATTTCTTCACGCGCGCCAGTTGTGAACGCGCCGGTTGCCCGATGAAACAACTGTCCCCGGCGGCGCTCGCCATGTTGAAAAAGTACCCCTGGCCGGGAAACGTGCGGGAGTTGCAAAACGTCATCGAACGCGCCGTGGTCCTGTCCAAGAAACCCACGCTCGACATTGCCGACTTTCCGGAGAAACTGGCGCAGCCGGTCACCGTCTCCCCGGCCTCGGAGGGCAAGGACGCCTCCCCGACTCTCGAATCGATCGAAAAGGCCTACATCTACTGGGTCTTGAATCAAACCGAATGGCAGAAAGCCAAGGCGGCGCAGATTCTCGGAATTGACAGTTCGACTTTGTACCGCAAGATTTCCAAGTACAAATTCTCCGGACCGCGTTCGGGCGCCCCGGATGCACCGACCGAAACCTGACCCTCCCCCGCCTTCCTCGATCTGTGCCAAGAGCTGCTTGGGGAGTTCTCCTCAGCAACCAGAAGAATTATTTGACACTTTCCCACCCTCGGCGGTGTCTATGAGGGTAAGATGACCGCGACGGCCGCTGATCGGTTTGCGCTCCTGTGCCGGCGCTGGGCGCCGCGGATCTTCAACCATTTTCGCCGGTTGTCCTGGAGCGTCGATGACGCCTCCGACCTCACATCCGAAGTCTTTGCCATTGCCTGGGAACGACTGCCGCAGATGCGCGGGCCGGAGCGTCCGGAGGGATGGCTCTGGTCAATCGCGCACAGCCGCGCCATCAACCGCGCGCGCGACGAACAGAGACGCCGGGATCGGGATCGCGCGGCCGTCGCTATGTCGGCCCCAGAAGGGACCGAAACGCCCGACACCGGTCGACGGCTTGGGCGGGCGGTGTCGGCTCTGGCGCCCGAGGAGCGACAACTGCTGCTATGGCGTGAGTATTCCGGGTTGGCCTACGCGGAAATAGCGACGCTCACCGGGCAGAGTGTCGACGGTGTGCGCGCCGCGCTGTACCGGGCGCGGCGCCGGCTCAGAGAGGAATACCTCAAGCGATTGGAGTGATGGATATGAACTGTGAAGAGTACCAAGAACAGATCTCGGCGGAAATCGACGGCGAACTGGACGCCATCGCGGAGACGGCCCTGTGGCAGCACCTGGCGAGCTGTGCCGCCTGCCGGGACTGGCGGCACGATCTGCTGTCGATACGCCGCGAGTTCCGTCTGTGGCCGGAAGAGCCATTGCCTGCTGAGTCGAAGACATTGATTGATCCGGCGGCTCACCGGGAACGAATGTACAGGATTCCCCCAGCCCTGGCATGGGCAGCGGGGCTCGCGCTTTTGATTGGCGGCACCGCGATCGGAATCCATGTGGGTCGGGGCCGGACGGAACCCTCGCAGACGCCTCCCGCGGATGCGCGCCAGGTCGAGACCATCGTCCTGACGGCCCGGGATCGGGTGGCCTATTCAGTCGAAGACCGGCGGCCCACCGTGGTTCCACAACCACCACGGCCAAAGAGTGGAGGATGAAATGAAGACGCGAAGTAGTGTCCTTTCTGTCGCAGTCTTGGTCGCACTTCGCAGTGCCTGGGGGGCAGGTCCGGGCTCCTTGGTTGCGACTTGGCAAATCTCGGCAAAATATGGCAGCAGCATGAGTGCCCAATGGGAATCGAAGTCGGGTGAAGAAGGCGGCAGCGTTTGGTGCTTTGCAACGGGGCGCACCAGTGTGCGGGTTTACGGGTCGCCATCGGGTCGATTCGATTCGTCACGCTGGCCACGTTGGGCAGAAGATCAAACGACGAGCCCATCGGACCTAATGGCCCTGGTGACGCTCGTGGTTGACCCGGCAGAGGGCGGGCGACTGGACATCACCGGCACGATCCGCAGCTGGCGGCTCCTGGACCCAAACCGCCCGTCGGATTACCGGGTGGAAACGCATGACTTCGAGCGCATGGTGAAAACCGGGGAGTCTTGGGAACTGCCGATTGGACGCGGGCCGGACCGGAAAGAATGTGTGCTTGACATCACAGTCCGTCCCGTCCGGGAGGTTGAAACTCCTCGGCCCGACATGCCGGGCATGGCGCCGATTCCGCTGGAGATCCGTTATGAAATCGCCGACTCCCGGCGACCCGGCCGGACGGTGGCGCGAACGGCCCATGGCGTGGCCGCTTCCGGCGACGAAGAAACAAAGGACTTAGCGTCACTCGAAATCCCGGTCGATGTGCCGGGCGCGGATTCGAGCGTTCTGCACGTGTCGTTCAACCTCTATGATCTCGACGTCGACGGCGCCGGATCACGCTGGACGGCTCTCCGTGCGACGATTGAGATCGGCCGCATCCTGGCCATCAATGCGGAGCGCACCGGCGATCCTTCGACGATCCAGGCGGAACGAACCATCATCAGCACCTATCGGCGCACCATCACACTGAGACCGGGTCGAATCCTGCGCATCGAGCTGCCGCTGAAGGACGACGAGCAGGTCTCGGAAACTACGACCGAAGCCATCAAGATTGAACCCGTCATGCCAGCCCACCCCTACTGATCGCCGCGCAGAATCAGAACCAGACGACCGCAACCGCGACGATCACGAGCGCCGGCAGATAATTTGCCACGCGAATGTCCTTCAATCCGAGCATTCGAATCGCCAGACCCAAAATCAAGAGACCGCCGACGGCGGAGAGTTGATCGATGGCGGCCGGACGCGTCAGCGCCGATAGAAGCCCACTTAGGAGCGTCAGCGAACCTTGCACGATGATCACGGTCGCTGCCGAGAACAAGACGCCAACCCCGGTGGTCGCCGCCAGCGCGATCGACGAAAATCCATCCATCACCGATTTGGTCAAGAGAAGTGTGGAGTCGCCGCTGACGCCATCTTGAATCGAGCCGACGACGGTCATCGGCCCGACGCAGAAAAGGATAGATGCGGTTACAAAGCCACGCACGAAATCGCCGGAGCGCACGCGGGCACGCCGCTGCAGCCATCCGGCAAATCGCTCGAGTTCCCGTTCGATTCCGATCAGTTCGCCGATCACGCCGCCGATCACCAGGGAGCCGACGATCACCAATGGACGGCTGCCCTTGATCACCATCGATATACCGATCGACATCGTGATCAGCCCCAGCCCGGTGAACACCGACTGCTTGAGCCGTTCCGGCAGACGGTCACCGAACGCCAGCCCGATGGTCGACCCGGCCAGCACGGTCGCGGTGTTCACCCAGGTTCCCAGCATCGATGATGATCCAATCTGGCGAACTGCGGGTATTCTGGGCTGCTCTACATCGGCCCGGGCGGCAGACTATCGGCGGCCTTGCGCCGTCGGTGTAAACGTTCGGCCAATTCCCGGAATCGCTGCGTGCGCTCGGCGGACCCTTTCGAGTTGCCGCGCGCCTCGTCCCAGTGGATCGCCTGCATCGACATATCGGTCAGAAACATGACGAGGAATTTCTCCGAGGACGAACCATGCGCCACCGAATCCATGGCCGCCTCGGCCACGGCCAGAAGGGAATCGGCTTTGTCCAGACCGCGTTGCGGGTTGCCCAAATCGACCGCCAGTTGCGCGGCTTTCCCTTCCTCGGTCAATTCTCGCACCCAAGCGGCTTCGCCCTTGGGAAGATGCAGGGAGGTCTCTTCGTTGACGGAAGCAGAATCGCCCAGCGTGCCGGTGCGCTTCTCATATTTCTCCTTCGACGCGCAGCCGCCCGTGGCCACGAGTGAGACAGCGACCCATGCGCAAATCGTGATCGGGCGGCCCGCAATCATATTGGCTGTACTACCGATCTCGGGGCGGCCTCGCGCAGACGCGCCGTGAAGTGCCGCAGTTGCGGCACCTGATACTCAACTTCAAACCCACGGGCTTCATGCCGACGCCGGAAGATGGCGGCAAACGTTTCGACCACGTGGTTCAAGTGGGACACCGTGTAGACCCGCCGCGGGATCGCCAGCCGCACCAGTTCATGGGCGGGATGGGACGGCGCGCCGGTTTCCGGATCGGCGCCACCGAACATGAGCGAACCGATTTCGACGGTGCGGACTCCCCCCTCACGGTAGAACGCCACGGCCAGAGCCTGCCCGGGGAAGCTATCGGGTTCGATGTGAGGATACAAGGCACCGGCATCGATGAAGACGGCGTGACCGCCCACGGGACGCACGATCCGGGCCCCCGCCGCGGCCAGTTGTTCACCCAGCCAATTGACCTGGCCGACGCGATAGGATAGATAGGCCGGATCGGTCACTTCTTCCAAGCCCAACGTCATCGCTTCGATGTCGCGTCCAGCCAGCCCGCCATAGGTGGGGAAGCCCTCCACGATCACCATCAGTTCCTTGAGCCGGCGTACCAGCTCGGCATCGCGGAACGCCAGAAACCCGCCGATCGACGCCAGCCCATCCTTCTTGGCCGACACCATGCACCCATCGCCGATCTCGAACATCGTCCGGACGATGGCAGTGATCGCTTTCCCTTTCTGCGACTCCTCCCGTTGCGACAAAAACCAGGCGTTCTCCGCGAATCGCGCCGCATCGAAATACAAGGGCACGCCATAATCGGCAACGATCCGCCGGGCGGCCTGCGCATTGGCTAATGAGAGCGGGTGGCCACCGACGGTGTTGTTGGTGATCGTCAAGAGGCAGCACTTGACCCGGTCGCGGTGCTGGTCCAAAACCCGGGCAAGGGCTTCCAAATCGATGTCGCCTTTGAACGGATAAGAATCATCAACGTCGGCGCAGTGCGGGTCGGGCAGGTCGATGGGAAAGGCGCCTCGCCCCATGACATTGGCGCGCGTGGTGTCGAAATGCGAATTCGAGACGACATAGTCGCCCGGATCAAGAAGAGCCGAGAACAACAGATGCTCGGCGGCCCGCCCCTGGTGGGTGGGAATCACATACGGATACCCGGTCAGTTCGCGGACCGTTTTTTCGAGATGCACGAAATTGCGCGACCCGGCGTACGATTCATCGCCGCGCAGAAGCCCCGCCCATTGCCGATCCGACATCGCGCCGGTGCCGGAGTCGGTGAGCAAATCGATGTAAACGTCCTCCGCCCGGATGTTGAACAGATTGAATCCGGAGTCCGAAAGGCGCTTCTCGCGCTCCGATCGCGACAGAGCGTGAATCGGTTCGATGGCCTTGATCCGAAAGGGCTCGATCGGATGGGCGGACGGGTTCAAGTCGTCGACGGAATGCGGCACTTCATCGCTCCCAACATGTGGAGTTCCAGCCGGAGTGAAATTACCGCTTCCCGGGGCCGGCGGCAACGCGTTTTGCTCAGGTCAATCCCGCGCCAATCCGACCACGCAACGGGCTGAACCGATGACAGTCCCGCGATGATTGCGCAGTTGGGGGGAACGCAATGGGCCGAGGCCGGCAAGGGCCGATGGGTCGAGAATATCCAATTGCCTCAAGAGATCAATCACCAGAGGCCCGACCGCCCGCGCGCCGCCATCGCCGATCTTGATGGCGATTCCCCAGCCGCGGTCGGGAACACCGATGCATTGGACCGCCTCTCCCCCCGCTTTGACTATGAACTGACGGCCGGAGGCCTCGGCGATGGCGAGATCCA
>JACQFV010000108.1 GCA_016199865.1 Candidatus Zixiibacteriota bacterium
TGAATATCCTTCATAGTAATGGAACCGCCCCTGCATTGCGACGACCGTTTTGCCGCCCAACTTGCCGAACAACAGCCGCCCGGCATGGGACTCGACCGTGGAGCGGGGAAAGTGCGTGATCGATTCATACCCCACGCTCGTTTCGACGGCGATCCCCTTACCCAATTGTCCCAGACCCGAGCCGAGGATGATGCCAATCGACGGCTCGGCATTGGTTTGTTTGCGGATGGCGGCGGTGGCTTCGTCGATTTGTGTGCGGTAATCGGGCATCGTTGTCCTTTCTCTGACTGTGCGGTTTTCATAAACCCTGACCAAGGTCAGGGCCACGAACTACAAGATGCTGACAGAACTCGCGAAAAAACAGGGGTTCGTGGGGATGAATCGTAGGGGCGTATTGCAATACGCCCCTAAACCGGCGGTTGAATGATCATTTCCGCTCACCGAAAATCGCCCGGCCGATCCGCAACATGTTGGCGCCCTCGGCCAGGGCGATCCGCCAATCGTTGCTCATGCCCATGGAACAATACCGCATCTGCCCACCGCCCAGATCGGTTCCGGTCAGGCGATCAAATCCCGCCCTCAGCAATCGAAAGGCGCGCGCGATCGGCGCCGGATCGTCAATGAATGGTCCGATGGTCATCAGCCCCATGATGCGCAGATTCGGCAGCGCCGCGATCTGTCCGGCCAGATCGTCCAATGCCTCGGGGCCGCATCCTGATTTCTGAGATTCGGCGGTCGAGTTCATCTGGATGAGAATGTCCTGACGTTTCCCGATACGAGCCGCATGCCGGTCCAGTTCTCGCGCCAATTCCAGTCGATCCACCGATTGAATCAGGTCGAATAAACCGACCGCATCTTTGGCCTTGTTCGTCTGGAGCTGCCCGATCAAATGCCAGCGGCATGGAGTCGCGGTTCTGATGGCTGCGATCTTGGTCTTTGCCTCCTGAACGCGATTTTCACCGAAATCCGTGAAGCCCGCGTCGGCCGCGGCAGCGATCAACTCCGGTGAAACGGTCTTGGTCACGGCCACGACCGTCACGGAATCGGCCGCGATGCCGAGCCGGGCCATTTCACCGCGCAGTTCATCGGTGAATCGACGCACGTTGCCGTGAATCTGTTCTGTCGACGCTGTCATACCGCCATTTTTCACGGCGATCTTGAGAGTCTTGCTCTTGGTCGCGGCGGCGGCGGTCATCCACGCCACACGGCAAAGATAGACACCATCGGCAACAATCTTACCTTTGTTTGTCTTTCCATCCCATTCGAGATGGCCGCCCGGGAAGTCCTTCGGGTCGATACCGCGGACTTCCTCCCCAGCCAAGTCGTAGACATTGGCCTCTGTGAAGTGCCCCGCCGGCTCATCGAGATTGATTTTCAACGTGCCCGTTGCAGGGTTGAAGGGATTCAGATCGATCGCCACACCGGCGGAGGCGGAGGTCACCACGAGCGTTGACGGCACGCGGATGATCGGCAGGAAGGCATCGGAGGTCGTGATCGCGATCGTGTCCTTGTAGGTCCCCATTGCGAGCGTGCCGATATGGGCGCTGACCGAGATCACCTGCGATCCTCCGGCCGGGATCGCGCCGTTGGATTTGTCGAGATTGCCCCATGACGGCTCGTGCTGGACGTCGAAGGTCACGCTGACGTCGGTCGCGTTCGCCAGATGAAGGTCCTGCGAGGCGGGATCGGTTCCGTTCTCGACACCGGTGAAGGTCATCGCGGCCGGATCGAAGGTCAACGCGCCGGCGTTATATTTGGACCGCGCCGTCTGCGCGGAGGTGACCAGATCATCCTCGCTGGTGGCGCCGATGATGGCGAAAGCCACCTTGACCGCCGAATCGGGCGCGATCGTGAATGGCCCGGTGGCGATCAGATGCGATCCATCGCCGGTCGTGTCCGGCACGGACTGGGCGAAGCCGCCCGACAGCGCGTCCCACTTTTCAGCATCGGTAAAACCGTCGTAGATGACGTCGTAATTCTTGATCGCCTGATAGGACGTCGGACCCATGGGGCTGATGACAGCCAGGCCGCGGAAGCGCGCCTCGTCGTGATTGCGCATCCAGCCCACACCGGCAGTGGCGTTGTACCCGCCCGTGTCGAGCGAGGCCACGTTTCCGGTCCAGGGGAAATCCCAATCGAAGTACAGCCCGGCGCGCAGGCCGGTGATCGTCTCTCCCGAACGATTGTGGATCGTGTACTCCACGGTCAGATAGTCATCCTGATCGGGCTGGTCGCTCACCCAGGTGTGCTGTTCGATGAACAATCCCAGCGGAAATTCGGCCTCGGCATCGGAGAAAGCGGCGCGTGTCTCCTGCGGGTATCGTGGCCCCGGCGCCATGACCTGCATGCGGCCGCCCGGATCGACCTGAAAATCGACATCGGGAACGCCGGAGGCATTGCGGGCATTGTCCGAGACATGAAACGGATCGTTGCCGACCAGAAACGCGCCTTCGAAGAGCGTCTGGGTCGGGTCCTCGGGATTCTTGCCGTAGTAATAGCCCACACCGCCTTTGTGGGGATAGAGATTGTCCTCCTCCAGTCCGAACGTGCCAATATCGGAGACGGTCAGGCGGAAGTTGCCGGCGTCATGGGTGAACAGATCGGCGTTCTGCGCCGGCCCGACTTGAACCGCACCATATACCGTCCGATCAAATCCCCCGCCCGCCGTGATCTTGAACTGTGCCGCGAGACGCTCTCCCGGAAGGACGTCATCGGCCACCGTGAACGTGAAGGGATCGAGAAAATTCCCCGATGTGTCGGCTTCGACGTTCTGAATTCCACTCGGGCTGGACAGATCTCCAAACGTCGCCTGTCCATCGATCACCGTCAGGCGCGGATCGGCGGAAAACATGGTGACGCTCACGTTCGTCGCGGGCGTGCCGCTGGAGCGCAAGAGAATGATCATGCTCCCCTGGGCGCCCGGCGCCGGACGGACATAGTAATCGCGCCGGATGGTCAGATAGGGCTGCGTGTTCGGCGGCAGGGCGCGCATCGCTCCCATCAGATCCAGAAGGCCATGCCCATAAACGTTGTCCGGGCCGGGTGAACCCAGATCCCGGGCGCCATCCAAGAGCGCCTGTTTGATTTGATCGACGGTGGCATTCGGATTGTATTCGCGCAGGAGCGCGATGGCCGCGGCGACATGTGGGGTCGAAAACGACGTTCCATAGGCGTTGCTGACAATACCGTTGCTGGGATTGGTCGTGCGAATCAAGTATCCGGGAGCCACCACTTCCGGCTTGATTGAAGTGGCGCCACAGTCCGACGGGCCACGCGACGACAGCGTGTCGATAACCAGCCCCGTGGTCCGGATCATGCCGACGGCGAAAGCATTGGTCTCACTGCTGACACGGTTCGCCGGATTGCGAATGGTCCCCAGTCCACAATCGCCCTCATTGCCCGCCGCGAAGACCATCGCCGCCCCGGCCGCCTCGATGTTGTCGATGGCATTCCAAAAAAGTTCGTTGCATCCAACCTGCGTGTCCGCGCAACTATTGTTGGGGTCCACGACTTCCGCTCCCCAGGGATTGGCGACGGCGTCGGGGACATCGCCTTCGGTTGTCGGGTCCCCGTCGGGATCAGCCACCCACTGCATCGCGTCAAACAGGTTGGAGCAGGTCGCAGCAGGCACTGTCGGACAGGGGATGTTGATCGCCGCCGCCGAGATCCACTGGCAATCCGGGCAGACCCCGAGGGTATCGGAGTGGCTCGGGCTGAGGGGCAGAACCGCCACCATGATCCCCATGACATTGGTACCGTGCGTGGCCCCATCTCCGGAGTAGTTGCGCGGCAGTGTGTCGCCATATACCGGATCGAACCAACTCTCGCGCACGCTGCCGCCATTGTGGCCGCGCCACTTCGGCGACAGAAGCACGTGCTTGCCGTCCACGCCGGTATCAATCGAAGCCACCAGGCGACCATGGCCGGTGTACCCCAGTTTCCAGAGGGAATCGGCCTTGATGGCCTTCAGCCCCGGCTCGACGTCTTCCGCCGCTTCGACGGAGGTGGCGTCGGCAACAGGAGGGACCACCGGCTTGACCAATGTCACGGGCAGCATGAGGACAACCTCCTCGACGTCGGGGCGGCCGGCGATCTCGGCGATCGCGGAGGGGGTCATCTCGGCCGTGATGACGTTGTCGATCCAAAATCCCTTGACCTGATCGACCCGCCCGCGGTACTGGGCAGAACTCAGCGCCGACAGAATCGGCGGCTGAGTCTGCTCGGTGGTCGCTTGCAACGCTTCGACGGCGGCGCGATGTTGTTCGGCGCGGGTGGCGTAGCGGATCGTCACCTGCCGCTTGAGCGCGGCGCCCGAGAGGGTCCCAACCGGACGGATCACAACGGAAAGAAATTCGTCCGGCCCCGCCGTCTGCATGCGTTGCTCAAGCCGCGTCTCCAGCCGGGCCGCCTGGGCGGTGACCGGCAAACTCCACACGGCCGCGATCATGGCTATGGCGCCCAGAATGCGTGCGAGTCCCTTCATTTGTTCTCCCTGCCTTTGGTGTTTTGCGAACGGAAAGATCCGAAGCCCACCTTGGGGATCCACTGTCTCGTCATGAGCAAACCCCGTCGTCACGGACGTGTCGTTGGCACCGGCGGGAAGCATCCCGGCTTTGCTCTTATCGGCTGTTTCTCACGATGGTTTGGGCCGCCAAATTTCGCGCCGGGCGGCTGAGCGTGAGGTCGGACCCCCCAAGTCATTGCGGCACGCACCCCCACTGACCCGGCCAGCCGGGGCAGATCGGGACCGCAAGATACCATCCGCATATACCCATGCCAAGCCCTTCCATTCCCGGCCCCGGCGGCTTTCCGCTGTCGCCTCTGGGAGCGGCCCTGTATGTTCCCGTGGCTGGACCATGAAGGCCAGCTTGCGGCTCCGCTTGGGCGGAGCACCCGACACGGAGGATCCTGTGCCTGCCCGACGTCCAACCCGCCGTCCGATCCGGATCGATGATATCTCCCGGATCAAGTTCCTTCGCACGCTCGCGCTTTCCCCGGATGAAGAGCATGTCGTCTTCTCCGTGGAAACAACGGCACCCGATAACAAGAAGTACTACTCGCACTTGTGGCGTTGCGGGGTCGATGGCCGAGACCTGAGGCAACTGACCTTTGGGGAACGTAGCGATTCGAATCCTGTCTTCTCACCGGACGGTCAACAGATCGCCTTTGTCTCCCGGCGCGGCGAACATCCGGGGATTCATCTGCTCCCGGTCGACGGCGGCGAAGCCCGAACGCTGGTGGAAAAGGACGGCGCGTTTGCCTGGCTGTCGTTCACGCCGGACTGCAAGACCATCATCTGCGCCTTCCGCGCCAATGATCCGCCGCTCACCGGCGAACCGGACAGGAAAACGGCCACGACCGAGAAGGGAAAGCCCCCGGCACGTGAAGCCCCGCTCTACCGCCACATCACACGGCTTTTCTATCGCCTTGACGGCGAGGGGTTCCTCCCCAAGGACGGGTACCACGTCTGGGCGTTCGACGTCGGCACCGGCAAGGGCCGGCAGTTGACCCGCGGCCGGTTCGACGAGACAAGCCCGACTGTCTCTCCGGATGGGAAATGGATCGCCTTCACCACCAATCGCCGGCCCGACCCCGACCGCGACCCGCTAAGACAGGACCTCTATCTGGTCCCAATCAAGGGTGGACCGATCCGCCGCATCAAAACCCCGGAAGGGCCGGTTGATTCACCCCAATTCTCCCCCGATGGGCAGAAGATCGTCTACTTGGGCCACACCGACCCCGATGGCCCGTGGGGTGTGACTCCCTATCACGTCTGGGTGGTCGGCACGTCGGGCAATCCCGCGGCGCGCGACCTCTGTCCGCGCTACGACCGCGAGCCCTCCGATCAAACCATCACCGACACCGGCGAAGGGTTCAAGATCATCCCGCCGCATTGGTCGCCGGACGGACGCGAATTGAGTTTTCTGTCTTCCCAGACCGGCGCCACGTTGGTGGCGCGTCTATCGGCGCGTGGCGGCGCCCCCCGCTGGGCGGTGCGCGGCCAGTGGCATATCATGGACCTCGCCTTCGGTCGTAAAGGACAACGCGCGGCGGCGATCATCTCCAATGAGACGCGACCTGCCGAAATTGCCGTCATCGATCTCTCCAAAAAGAGTTCTACGCCGCGGCTGATCACCGATCTGAACGGTGCATGGCTCAAGACTATCCATGTTTCCAAGCCGCAGGAAGTCTGGTTCAATTCAACCGGCAAGAATCGGGTGCAGGGTTGGGTTTTGAAGCCGCCGCAGTTCCGGACCGGACGTCGCTATCCCGGCATCGTCGAAATCCATGGCGGTCCCCGGGCGCAGTACGGGTACACGTTCTTTCATGAGATGCAACTGTTGGCGGCGCGCGGGTACGTCGTCTTCTACACCAATCCCCGCGGCTCGCAGGGGCGCGGCGCGGCCTGGTCGGGATCGATCGTCAACGGCTGGGGGACGGTCGACTATGAAGACATCATGTCCGGCACCGATTGGTTCGTTGCCCAGCGCTATATCAATCCCAAATTGGTTGGCGTCACGGGCGGCTCTTACGGCGGATACATGACCAACTGGATCGTCGGCCACACCAACCGTTTCAAGGCCGCGGTCACTCAGCGTTCGGTCGTGGATCTGCGATCGTTTTTCGGCACCACCGATCTGGGATGGGACTGGAGCCGTGAATTCAACGGCAACCCGTGGGAAAACCCCGCGGGATACGCCCGCATGTCGCCTTTGACGTACGCCCGGAAGATCCGTACGCCGCTTCTGATCGAGCATTCCGAGCACGACTGGCGCTGCAATATCGAGCAGGCGGAGCAATTGTACATCACGCTGAAGGTGCTGCGGCGCACGGTCGAATTGGTGCGCTGGCCCGAAGAGCCACATGGCCTGTCGCGCCACGGCCGCCCCGACCGTCGCATGGCCCGGCTGGAGCAGATCCTGCGCTGGTTCGACAAATATCTGCAGCGGCGATGAAAAAAAGGGTGGGTGTAAACACCCACCCTACTTTGCCGGACAACGAAGACGGTCTATTCTTCGGATGGCATCGAGCAAATCGACCGTACCGTCATGGTTGACATCCCACAACGGATCGGGAACTGTACTGCCTCGGCCATAAAGCCAGTGCAGCATCGCGCTGACTTCGTTGGTTGATGCGGACTCAGCGGTCAGTGTGTCAAAGCCCAGATCGGCGGCGGCCACGCTGAGGGTGTGCCAGGCCGCCTCGTGGTCCGCCATCGCCCAGAGTGGAAAATTGAACATGATCGCCTGGCCGGCATCACTGACCCGTTTGACGGCGACGGGCAGACCTTGCAAGGACGACGTGTCCGGGACACCCGCTTCGTACGTGTACAGAACCTCCGTTCCGGCTTCGAGAGAATCGAGAGCGCCGACTTCGGTCAGGTATCCGCCACCGTAGATAGGCAGATGTAGGAGCTGGGCGGAGTAAATCACGGCATCATTGAACACGCGCGCGCTGTCTACCGTCAGGTCAGGGTAGGAGGCAGAGTGCGCCTGAGCTCCCCTAAACTGCGTTGATGCGAAGAGGACGTGTAGGGGGTGAAGATCATGGGAAAACGAGGAATCAGGTACGAAATAGACCCCGTTTTCGTGATAGGTACGTTCGATGCCGAGCACGTGCCGCGGGATCCCCCCCATCGCATCGGGACTTGATAGGTTTCGGGTGATGAACACGCACCGCCCACCGGCAGCCAGGTATTTGGACAACCAATCTGTCAGGGGACGGACGGGCGTGACGCCCTCCGTGACATCCGAGGCAATGACGACCAGCCGATAATGGGAGAGTCGCTGAAGTGAACACTCATCGTAGACACGACTCGGATAGGGCGTAGGGGCGAATACAATCGTATCCAACCGTTGAAATCGAGCCCAATCAACGTAGAGCCCAATCGTGGTGTCCAGCTCAGTCCGATGCAGCCCCCCCAAATAGTGGATGATCATGATCCCACGCCGGTCGAAAGCCATCGGCATGGCGCTCTTCTCGTCAGCCCGCTGGCTTTCCAGATCGAGCCGGTTCGTCATCGTGGCGGTATAGTGGTACTCCGTGCCCGAGACGACATTGTGGTCTATGAAACCGAGTGAGCGTGGCAGCAAGTCCGGCAAGACCCGTCGCGACGATGCAGACTTCACGATCGCGGCCGGATCATGCGCTCGAGAAGTTGTTTCGCCGGAATCGGCTGGGAACACGACACGGTGGACAAGAACAGAGCCGGTGTCAAATTCCGCGTGGCGAAAAATGTCGAGGTACTTCGGA
>JACQFV010000115.1 GCA_016199865.1 Candidatus Zixiibacteriota bacterium
AAAGCCGCCAAGGACCATCTACATCCCGACGCCGTGCTGATCGTCGTCGTCGGCGACCGGGCTAGGATCGAAGATGGCATCAAGGGCCTGAACTTGGGCGAGATCAAGCTCGTGGATGCCGGCAACCCGTAAGGGAATTGTATTTGCTCAGATTGATGACAAGGGGCGGCCATCGGGCCGCCCCTTGATGTTTCCGTTACGGGCGCGATGCGGGAGCGCCACTGAAGATTGTTGATCCCGACAAGGGGAGACGGCAATATTGCGCGCCGTGCCGTGGCTGCTATTGACGCGGATCGAGGCAAGAGAATTAACACGGGTGCAGCTGAAGGGAATCGTGCCATGCGAAATCGTGGAATAGGAATCATCCATTTCATCGTCGCGACGTCTATTATCGTTGCGTCACTGGCGGGAATCTTAGGCGTCCACGCGGCGTGGTCGGCGGAGGCAACGCCCCCGACCCTGCCCCAGCTGGGCGATGGCAAGGTGGATAACTTCTTCACCGATGCCGCCTACGATCCAGCCGTTCCCACTCCGGAGAAGGTCTTGGGTTTTCCGCTGGGATCACGCCCCGTGCACTACGACGAAGCCATCCGCTACATGCGCGCCCTGGCGGACTTCTCGCCCCGCGCGGAATTGGTCCAGATGGGCGCGACACACGAGGGACGGCCGCTCTACTATCTCATTGAAAGAGTCAATCCGCACGGCAGTAGCATCGTTGACGCAACCGTCTGCCTCTGGAACCGTGGCCAATCTCCATGACATCGTCAGCCGGACGCCGGCGATTGCGTGGCTGGCCTACTCGATCCACGGTGGTGAACTCTCCGGCGTCGATGCGTCGCTCTGGGTGGCCTATCACCTCGTGGCGTGCAACGATCCGGCGACCCGCGCCGTGCGCGACAGCATCGTGACGTTGATTGACCCGATCCAAAACCCCGACGGGCGCGAGCGCTACCTGGCGTCGATCTTTGCCTTCAATGGCCGGGTGCCCAACCGCGACGGTCAAAGTCTGCAGCACGATGGCTTCTGGCCGTGGGGACGCGCCAATCACTACCTGTTCGATATGAACCGCGACTGGCTGCCTCTGGTGCATCCCGAGACGAAGGCGCGGGTGACGGCGATGCTCCACTGGAACCCCCAGGTGGCGGTCGACGCGCATGAAATGGGCTCGCAGAGCACCTACCTGTTTTCCCCGGGGCGCGAACCGATGAATCCCAACATCACGCCGACCTTGCGAAAATGGTGGGACACGTTCGGGGCCGATCAGGGCGCGGCCTTTGACCGGCATGGCTGGAGTTATTACACGGGCGACTGGAATGAGGAATGGTATCCCGGATACTCTTCGTGGGATCTCTTCATTGGCACGGTATCAATCCTGTACGAACAGTCGGGCGTGGCGGGCTCGGGTGTGAAACGGGCCGATGGCACCGTCCAAACGTACGCGCGCGCCGTCGCCCAGCAGGCGGTCAGTTCGCTCGCGAATCTCGGCACCACGGCGGCCCACCGGCGCGAGTTGCTGGCCGATTTTGCCCGGTTCTATTCCGACGTCGTTACCGGCAAGTCGCGGGCCAATGGCGGAGCGTATATCCTGGCGCCCTCCGGCAATCCCGGGCGCGAGCGCGAGTTCCTCACCTCACTCCTGGGACGCGAAGTTGAAATCGAGAAGACGACGGCGGCGTTCTCAGCGAGCGTCACATCGTCGCAAGGCGAGAAGTCAAGCCGCAACTTTCCCGCCGGGACATATCTGATTTCGCTGGATCAGCCGAAGGGACTTCTGGTGCACGCCCTGTTGGAATTTGATCCGCATCTGAAGCCCGAGTTTCTCGAGAAAGAGCGCCGCGAACTGGAAAAGGGAAACGGCACCCAGTTGTATGAAGTCTCGGGTTGGTCCCTGGCCGAGGGGTTTGATCTCGACGTCAGTTACACCGCCGCTCGTCCCAGTGTGGGCGTCGAGCCGGTGACGGCGGCCCCCGCTCCGGGGGGAGGCCTGAAGAACCCCGACGCGGCCTATGGGTTCTTACTCACAACCCTCGATGATCAAAGCATGGTGGCGCTCACCCAGATGCTTGAAATGGGATTGCAGGTGCACGCCGCGACGAAACCATTCGTGTATGAGAATGCCTCGTACGCCGCCGGCACACTTCTCCTACGCCGGACGGAGAATGCCCCCGATCTGCCCCAGCGTCTGACCCAGATTGCACAGAATACCGGTGTCGAGATCATCGGCGCCGCCAGCAATCACTCTTCAACCCGCCCCGATCTGGGCTCCGACTACTTTGTGCTCCTCCGGTCGCCGCGGATTGGTCTGTTCATGGGCAGCGGACTGGATTTCACCAGTTGCGGATTTGACTGGTATCTGCTCGACAACAAGTTGGGAATCCGTCAATCCCTGTTGGAAATTTCGCAGTTGTCGAACTACGATCTGTCCGCCTACAACGTGCTGGTTCTGCCGTCCGGCGGCAATTTGAAATCGCGGATGGGCAGCGGTGGGATCGACCATTTGAAGGACTGGATCAAGGCGGGGGGGACATTGATCGCCGTCGGCGATGCCGCCTTTTTCTGCGCCGACTCGGCGAACAGTCTGTCCGACGCGCGCGAGAAGGGCGCCGTGCTGGATAAACTCCCCCAGTACGATCAGGATTATCGCGACACCCGCGCCGCCTTCACGGCGACGGTGGACACCGATGCCGTCTGGCGCGGCGCTCCCCAGTCGGTACCCAAGAAAGATGACAAGGGCAGGGAGAAACCGGATCTGGATTCGCTCAAGCGCACCGACGCGCGGGCGCGCCTGTTCGCACCGGAGGGGGTCATCATGCGGCTCGATCTGAATCCGGAACATTGGCTATGCTTCGGCACCGGGGGGCGGGCGAGCGCCATGTTGCACACCTCGAACGCTCTGGTCGCTAAAGACCCCGTCGCGGTCGCCGCACGCTTGGCCGATGCGCCGCAGATGCGTCTGTCGGGGCTCCTGTGGCCGGAGGCGCGGGAACGCTGGGCCAAGACCGCCTACGCGACGCGCGAGTCCGTGGGTAAAGGGCAGATCATTCTCTTTGCCGATGAGCCATTCTTCCGCGCCTACTTCCACGGCACCAAGCGGCTTCTGGAGAATGCGGTTTTGCTCGGCCCGGGGCTGGGCACGGAACAACCGCCACCCTGGTAGACCGTGGTAAGTATCTCCTGATTTGGCCCCGGTTCCACGGGTTGATGTCTCGAGTCTTTGAATGACGTCGAGTACCAACACTGTCATCCTGAGCTCATCCCCGCCAAGAGGCGGCGGTGAAACGAAGGATCTCCATCGGCAACCGCCATTTCGGTGTCTCAGTTTGACGGCATGAACGTCTCCAACGTCACCCGGAGAGCTCCATGATCACGATCCGACCCATGAGGCGCGCCGACATGGATGACTACATGGCCCTATGCCGCTATTGCTTCTGGATGACGCCGGAGGGGAGTGCGGTTTATGGCGAATGGGTCAGGAATTTTCTCGACCATGCCTGGGTGGCTGTCGACCAGAGCCGGCTTTGCGCCGGGCTATGGTACTACCCGTATCAGATGCGCGTTGGCGACTCATACCTGCCGATGGGCGGCGTGGCGGCGGTGGCGACGGCGCCCGAGCATCGCAACGACGGGCTGGCCAAAATGCTCATGACCCGGGCCCATCGTCAGATGCGCGCGGATGGTCGCGCCTTGGCCGTCCTGATGCCTTTCAAGCATGAGTTTTATGCGCGCATGGGATACGGCGATGCATTCTTCCATCATGACTGTCTCTTCGCGCCCGAACAGATCGCCCGGCGCGACACCCGCAAGTACGTCTTGCGCCCCATCGATGCCGAGCGCGAATGGCCGCTCTTGGAACGACTGCATCAGGAATACGGCGCGCGATACTTGGGCACAGTGCGGCGCGACGCCCTCTACTGGCGGGTACGTTACCTGCGGACTGCTAATGGGATTCGCCAGACTTACCTGGTCGAACGCGGTCGGGAGCCGAAGGGGTTCATCATTACCAATCTCGGCCGCGACGAGGCCACCTTGAAATTGCGACTTCTGGTCGTGCAGGCGGTCTGGTCGGAAGCCGGCGCCTTCGACGCCATCCTCCAGTTCCTGCGCGGCCACCGCGACCAGGTGCCGAAAATCAACTGGCGAATGCCCCCGGATGTCCCTTTGCAGGCGCGACTGGTTGACCCGCAGATCGAAGCAGTGCTCAAGCCGAAGATGATGCTCAAACTGGTCGATTTCAAAGGCGCCCTCGAACAACGGACTTACCCGAATGATCTCAACGGCGACGTCGTCTTCACCCTGCGGGCCGATCCGACCAGCCCCTGGAACGACGGGGACTGGCGCGTGCGTTGGCAGCATGGCAAAGCCAGGGTGAGCCGCGCGGCTGACGTGCGTCGCTTCCCCAATCGTGCCCGCGCCGACGTTCAAACCCTGGCTGTGCTCTACTCCGGTCGACGTTCAGCGTCCGATCTGGCAGCCGCCGAAGATATCTCGCTGGGCGGCGATGCGCCGGTACTCCTGTCCGCGGCATTCCCCGCGGCAACTCCGTACATGGACGACTGGTTCTGATCGACAGTCATTCCCGAATGTCGCCCCAAAAATCTCCTTGCGCCGCCCTTCCCGACGGGCGATTTTGGAGATGCATGTCGTGGAGGCAGCCCATGAATCCGCGCGGGTATGGCAATTCCAAAATTTTATCGATCCTGATCGCACTCTGGATAGTCTTGGGTTTTCTGACGGTTCCGGCCGTGATTGTCGCGGCACCCTCGGGCGACCCGGTCGTGTTGGGTGCGGTCATTTCCCTGACTGGGCGTGACGCCGCCTTCGGGCAGGAGTGCCTGGCCGGACTCAACGTTGCCGTTGACGAAGCCAACGCCGAGGGCGGAATCCAAAACCGGCCGATCGCGTTGCAAGTCTACGACGATCGCTCCAATCCCATCCTTGCGGCCGAGGGAGTGCGGACGCTGGTGCGCGACTTCTCGCCGATCGCCATCGTCGGTTCCAACACCTCGATGGTCACCGCCGCCGCCGCGGTCGCCGCGCAAAACGTCGGCGTGCCGCTCGTGGTTCCGGAAGCGACCAATCCCGCGATCAGCGCCATCGGCGATTGGATTTACCGCGTCTGCTTCCTCGACCCCGACATGGGCAACGCCCTGGCCACATTTGCCTACCACGAGCTGGGTGTGCGCAAAGTGGCCGTGCTCCTTGAGGAGAAGCACGACTACACGGCCTCTTTGGCGAAGTACTTCCATGACCGCTTCACCGAGCTCGGCGGGGAGATCGTGATTCAAATGTCCTATCCGGCCGGGGACACCGTCTTTGACGATGCCATCCGCGTCTTCAAGGGAAAAAAGGCAGACGCTATCTTCGTCTCCGGGTTCTATCCCGAAGCCGGAGCCATCATGGCGGCGGCGCGGCGGGAGAAGTTGGACGTCGCGTTTCTCGGCGGGGATGGCTGGGAATCCGATCAACTCTTCGACATCGCCGGCGACGCGATCAACGACAAGTCGCGCGCCTACATCGCCTCGCATTTTTCGGCCGAAGTGCAACGGGTCAAAGTGCGCGGTTTCGTCGACACTTTTCAGGATCGCTACGGTCGCCGTCCCAACACTTCATCGGCGCTGGGGTTTGATGCCGCCGGTACGATCCTGACCGCGGCGGAGCAGGCCACTGACTTAAGCCCGGCCGCGATGAAGGCGGCGCTCCTCGGCGCACGTCAGGAGGGGGTCACCGGGCATATCACGATCGGTCCCTCACGCAATCCGGTCAAGAAGGTCATCATCCTGCAGGCCCGCCCCGGGCATCGGTTCGCCTTCGTTCAGTCGGTTCTCGGCACGTCGCCGGAGACGTCACTGGAATCATCGAAACCGTAAGCAGTCAGTGCCATCGTTGTCAGCCCGACCGAACGAGTCGCCCACTTGTATCGACTTGCGGGCGCTTGGCGTAGTTCAAGATGAATCCCCGTCCGGCGCCCTCTTTCGCCACGCGAGGACGTACGGCATCCACCCGCACGTCGTGTGAAATGGAGAGCCGTCGTGCGTCTAACGCGCGCAGGCGTCGCAAAACTGTGTCGATTCGGGCTCCCCCCGAAGGCCACGTTGACCATGCGAATGACGTCCGCGATGTCCGTCACACCGTCGCAATCGACAATCTCGATCGTGCCCTTGGTAAACTCAGGGCGTATCGGAGTAAGGTACACGTCGAAAAAAGACAGGTGATTCGCCGGCGTGACACAACAGGTGTCGATCTCGAATATGCCCGGTGTTGACGTTACATTGAATCGGAATCGGAGAGAGGCGTTGGCCGTGCCAGGCGGGTCCGCCCCGGGCTCGAGCGCCAATCCACAGAAGTCAACGTCGAGGTTGCTGACCGAAACCCACAATACTGCATCGGGACTGATGAAGTCCACACTGGAAGGGCTCTGGCCGGAATATGTGCCGGAAACTGGGCCACTGCACTGAACTCCGGCGGGAGATCCGAATTGATAATCGTGGATGTATCCGGCACACGGATCCCCCCGAGAACCCAGCGAGCTATTGTCAATGCGACTGCCCGGTACAAGCTGAAAACGAAGACTGTCGGTGATGAATACCCCCGGAGCGGCTGAGCGGATTTCCAGTGGCAGGATGATCGCAATTATTGGGGCCGCGTTACTGACGAAGACACCGATTTCCACGTCTGTCGCGCCGGGCGCCACCCACTTCGATTCGACGACGATGGAATTGTCCGCGCGAATACCCTTGCCGTCCAACAGACCAACGGCAACCGCCGCCAACAATATCCACCGCTTCATTCAACCCAGACTCTCTGCGCTCCGCGGTTGGGCCAATGACGGCCTGTTACGACAAAGATACGCGCACCGTGCCTCAAATCAAGCCCAAATCAAAACGGCCCACAGGCATCACCCCGCGGGCCGTCCGACGGTCTGGTCTTTGCCCTATCCCTCCGAGCGGACGCTCGGATCAAC
>JACQFV010000121.1 GCA_016199865.1 Candidatus Zixiibacteriota bacterium
ACAAATCCTTCAATCACCCTCAGGCATGTCTCGTACCGTCCGAATGAGGGCATGAGATAAACTCCGTCAACAAGAGATCGGGCTTTCTCCAAGAGGTCACGGCAGATGGCGACTCCGACATCGGCCCCCTGTTCTCCGGCGGCCTTCATGGACTCAAGCACGTCTTCGGGGACCACGATTCCCGGGACTTCGTTGTGCATGAACCAGGCATGGCGAAATGACATCAGGGGCAAGAGACCCAGAAAGATCGGTATGCGGTACGCTTTGAGATCGGAAAGGCACCGTACCAATGGATCGATCCGGTACAGGGGTTGAGTGAAGGCAAATTGTGCCCCGGCCTCCACCTTTTGGCGGAAGCGCTCCAGTTCGTGGGGCCAGTCCTCGGCGACGGGATTGATCGCCACGCCAATGGCGAAATTGGTCGGCTTGCCGATTGAAGCGCCGGCGAAGTCCCTCCCCTCATTCAACCCCGCCAGGACCCGTGTCAGCCCGATCGCGTCGATGTCGTAGACGCCGGTGACATGCGGATAGTCGCCGACCGAAGGCGGGTCGCCGGTGATCGCCAGGACATTGCGGATGCCGAGGGCATGGGCGCCGATCAGATCGGATTGGATACCCATGAGATTGCGGTCGCGGCAGGTGAAATGCAGGATCGCATCCAGCCCGATCTCGCGTTCGATCAGAGCCGCCACGGCCACGGCGCTCATGCGCACCCGCGCCATGGGCGAATCGCCGATATTGACCGCATCGACTCCGCACTTGAGACAGAGCCGGGCGCCCTCCAGGAGTTTCGCAGGATTAGTCCCTTTGGGTGGATCGAGCTCAACAGAGATTTGAAACTGTTTACCCAGTTTCTCGGCGAATCGCGAGCGCGGCGCAGACGATAGATCGACTGGAGTCGGCTCCGGCTGGGGCGTGGAGACAAAGGTGACCTGCGCCTCTGATTTCGAGGGACCTCTCCCCCACGTGGTGAGCGCCCCCGCCATTGCGGCGATGTGTTGGGGGGTCGTGCCGCAGCACCCACCGAGAATGCGCACGCCATGGGCCAGAAACGGCCCGACAAATCCGGCGAAGTAGTCGGCATGGGCGGCATAGACGAAACGGCCATCGACCAGACGGGGCATCCCGGCATTGGGCATCGCCGCCAGCGGTTTGGTCACTACTTGTGCCAGCCGGTGAATTACTTCCAGCATTCCCTGCGGACCAACGGAGCAATTGGCGCCGATCACGTCGACCGGAGCGTCATTGAGAAATCGACCGATCTCTTCGGGTGTCCTGCCGGTCAGGGTCATGCCCTCTTCGGTGAAGGTCATCTGGGCAATGATGGGCAGATCGGAGATGGAACGAACCGCGGCGATCGCCTCGGCCATTTCCGCCGGATCGGAGATCGTCTCGATGATGAACAGATCAACGCCCCCTTCGATCAGGGCCGCCGCCTGCTCGGCGAAGATCGCGCGGGCTTCCGTGGGGGTTATCGGTCCAACCGGCGCAAGATTTTTCCCCAAGGGGCCGATGGAACCGGCGACGAGCGCATCTGTGCCTTCGATCTCGCACGCCTCGCGCGCCAGTTTCGCACCATGATAGTTGACATCCCGCACCCGGCCTTCCAGACCATGATGCGCCAGACGGGTCCGGTTGCCGCCGAATGTGTTCGTTTCGATCAGACGCGCCCCGGCCGCTAGGTATTCCTGATGGACCGAGAGAACCAGCGCGCGTTCCGACAGATTCAGTTCATCGAAGCAGCGTTCGAAGGAGACGCCCCGCTGGTAGAGCATCGTCCCCATGCCGCCATCTGCCAAAATCGGTCCGGCGTTGAGGCGGGCAAAGAGAGGATGATTCGTGCGGGTGCGAGCGGTGTCCACAGCATGAGTAGTAGGGGCGTATGGCAATACGCCCCTACGGATGGTTCAATTCAGATTCATTTCCTGCTTGATCTCCCGCACGGCCTCGACCATGACCTTCATCTTGTCTTTGGCCTGTTGCGGCGTGCGGGTTTTGAGGCCGCAGTCGGGATCGATCCACATCAATTCGGGGTCAAACACATCAAGAGCACGGCGGATTCCCTGTTTGATCTGATCTTTGGTCTCGATCACGTGCGAGTGCACGTCGACCACGCCGAGCGCGACAATCTTGGTGAACTTGGGACGGCGGAAGATTTCCAGATTGGCGAATTGCGAGTTGGCGAATTCCAGATCGAGCACGTCGACCGGCAACGACAGGATATGCGGGTAGATCGTGGCGAAATCCCCGTAGCAGATATGGCTGATCGTCGTGGCCGCGAGCCCATCGGTCACGACCGCCATGGCTTCAATGGCCAGATCGATTTCATCGGGCCGGGTGGAGATCGCCGGTTCATCGATCTGAATATAGCGCGCCCCGGCCGCCTCCAGATCACGGGCCTCATCCCGTACAATCGCCGCCAGCGCCAGTACCGCCTCGCGGCGCGAGCCATAGTGTTCGTCGAAGGACCAGTCGCACATCGTGTAGGGCCCCGTCAACATTCCCTTGACCGGCCGGGAGGTCAAAGACTGCACCCAACGGTGCCATTCCACGGTCAAGGGGCGCGGCCGGACGAGGGTCGACTCGATGATCGGCTTGCGATAGTAGCGGTTGCCATACGACCGGACCAGCCCGGAGATTCCATAGCCGTCCAGCCGTTCGGCGAAGAATGCCGCCATGTCGCCGCGTTCCATTTCGCCGTGGACGAGGATGTCGATGCCGATATCTTCCTGGAAGCGGATCCACTCGCGGGTCGCCTGCTCCTCCAGTCGGACCAACTCGGGCCGAGACAATGTCCCCTTCTGGAGGTCGGCGCGCGCTTTAACCAGATAGTCCGGCTTGGGGAATGATCCAACGCTGGTGGTTTCCAACATGGGTTGAGCGTCCTATCCGACCGCTACGGCGCCCGTCACCTGCCTTACGGACTCGCAGAGTCGGCGCATTTTGGCCATGGCGTTCTTGTGCGGGAGAAACTCCAATCCCGCCGAGGGCGTGATGAAACAACTGGGCCAATCGGCCGCACCTGCAGCGATCAGGCGATCCAAAGTCGCCGTCAGTCGCTCGGTGGTCTCCAGCCGTGTCGTGCGGGCATCGACGATTCCCAAACCCCGTCCCCTGTGGCGCGGACCGTGCAACAACGCCTCGAAATTCCCCGGAGCCGTCGCGCAGTCGGCGCCGATGGCATCGACCGGCAGGTCCCAGAGTCGGTCGATGATCGGCGCAATGTTGGTAAAGTAGATATAGACGAATGTTTTCACGCCGACGTTTCGTGTCGCCGCGGCAATCGTTTCGACCGCGCGGTGGATTTCACTGGGCGTGCGGCCGAGAAATGGTTCGTCAAGTTGCACCCAGTCGGCGCCCGCCGCGGCCAGCGCTTCCAGTTCGCCGCGGACAAGGCGGGCGCAGTCAGTCAGCAGTGCCCCGTCGCTGGAGTTCTGGTCGGTGCAGAATTTGGCCAGCGAATACGGACCGCACACTGAGGCCAGAAGCGGCCGATCGGTCATCCGTCGGGCCAGGCGAAAATCCTCGGCCACGGCGGAGCGGACGAATCGGACCGGCCCATCGATAGTCGGGCGGCGATAGTACACGTTGTTGTCGAAGTAGCGGATCAGGCCGCCGATGGCGAAGCCATCGTGCGCGGCGGCGAAGGGCGTAACGGGATCATCCCAGCGGATTCGCCCGTCGGTGACGCGATCCAATCCGGCGTCGATCTGATCGGCGATTGTGGCCTGGATCGTCGCGCGCGTGACTTCTTCCAGTTCTTCAGCCGACAGCGCCTTTTTGTCGAAGCGGTTGCGCGCCAGACGCAGATTGGGGCGCGCCGGGTCATCGAAGATTTTTGGCTGGTTCCCCACCAGTGTCGTCTCAAACACGCGTTTCGCCTCCATCCGCTGCCAGTATGATCCCCCTGATACAACCCTGCAAGATGAATCGATGATCAGCGACACCGTTCATGTGCGCCCGAATCGATCCAGACGGGCGACATACAAATCGCAGCGTTGGCGCACGTCATCGAGCCCGCCGCCGCCGAACGCGCTCAAGTACGCATCAGCCAGCACCAACGCGACCATCGCTTCGCAGACGACGGCTGCCGCGGGGACGCTGCAGATATCGGATCGCTCGACGAAGGCCGCCGCGGCTTCTTTGGTGTGAATGTCCACCGATGCCAGGGGTTTATTCAGAGTCGACAGGGGCTTGGCGGCGGCGCGTACCACCAGATCGGCGCCGTTGGTCAGCCCCCCCTCCAGCCCGCCGGCGCGGTTGGTCTTGCGAACGAACCCGGAGCGCTCTGGGCGACGCTGGTCGTCGTAGTGGATTTCGTCATGCACGGTCGAACCGCGCCGGGCTGCCTGTGCCCAGCCGTCGCCGATCTCCACCGATTTGATGGAGTGAACCGACATTACGGCCTGCGCCAGACGGCCATCCAATTTCTTGTTCCACTGAGTATGATCCCCCAGCCCCGGCACGACCCCTGAGGCGACGACTTCAACGACGCCGCCGAGAGTATCGGCCGCGGCCGCGGCGGCGCGAATCTCGGCGCGCATCACTTCCGAGACTTGGTGATCGACACAGCGCACGTCGGATAGGGCGGTGCGGGCGCGAATCGCCGCGACCGGCAACGGGACCGGTTTGAGGGCGATGGCGCCGATGCGGATGACATGACAAGCCGTTTCCACGCCAAAACAACTCAGGAACATCTTGGCCAACGCCCCAGCCGCGACCCGCACCGCAGTCTCGCGCGCCGAGGCGCGCTCCAGGACATTGCGCAGATCGTCGAAGTCATATTTCTGCGCTCCCGCCAAATCGGCATGGCCGGGGCGGGGCACCGTGCGCGGAGACGACAGTTCTGACTCACGAGCACTTGATGGTTCCGGCCTCTCGACCGTCACCGACATCACCGATTTCCAATTTTCCCAATCCCGGTTGGTGATGTGAAAGGCAATCGGGGAGCCGAGCGTGCGGCCGTGGCGCACGCCGGCTGTGATCACGCAGCGATCCTGCTCGATTTTCATCCGACCGCCACGTCCCAACCCCTTCTGACGTTCGGCCAGATCGGCAGCGAGGCGGGCGAAATCAATCACCATCCCCGCGGGCAGACCCTCGAGGATGCCGGTCAGTTGCGGACCGTGCGATTCCCCCGCGCTCAGAAACGTCAAACCTGTCATGATCCGTACTCAACCCCGTCGGGGACAATGTTGGGTTCGTCCGCAGACGGGCGATCACAAGGATCGCCCCTACGGAGATTGTGCGTCCTGTCCTGTATCCTGTGTCGTCAACTCCAGCGGCAGACTGATCGTCACCAGGGTTCCGTTCGCTTCACCCGGGGGAGGCGACAGAATGTCGATTGTCCCGCCGTGCTCGATCACGATACGATGGGTGATCGCCAGACCCAAGCCCGTTCCGTGACTCTTGGTTGTAAACCAGGGCTGAAAAACCGAAGGCAGGTCATCCGGTGTGATTCCCGGGCCCGTGTCAGAAACCTGCAGCCGGGAACGATCATGGTCGCGCTGGAGACTGACCCGCACCCGGCCCCCGGTTGGAGTCGCGACCAGCGCGTTGACAATGATATTCCAGACGGCCTTGCGCAATTCGTCGGCGACACCGCGCATCGGATGCGGCCCGGACAGATCGGAGGTGAGTTCCATCCCCGCCTTCTCTGCCTCCAATCGGGCCATCTCAATTATGGATTGGACCACCGCGGCCAAGTCGACAGGGGTCTTGGGCTGAGTCGAGGGGCGGGCCAGAGACAGAAAATCATCGACGATCGTGTTGAGCCGTTTGGATTCGTCCCACAATGTTCCCGCCAGTCGGACGGCTCCGGCATCTTTCACTTCCCGCTGCAGCCGTTGGGCCGCCAGCGCGATCGCGTTGAGCGGATTGCGGACTTCATGCGCCACTGCCGCCGCCAGATGCCCCATCTCCGACAAACGCTCCGAGCGGCGCACCTGTTCGGCCAGTGCCCGGGCGTCGGTTTCATCACGAATGATGCTGACGGCCCCCTCTCCCGATCCATCAGCCGCCACTACTGGCGTGGTCGTGTAGACCAAGTCGCGCATGCCGGAGGGCGTCTTCGCACGGACTTCCTGATCGCGCACCGGCGTACCACCCTCGCTCACGCGGGAGAGTTGAAAATCCGGGTTATCCGGCGAACGTTCCCACGGCTGCTCCGTTGACGCGGTCGCGTCATATCCCAGAAGTCTCTCTGCCGCCGGATTGAGGATTGTGACGCGACCATCTTTATCGACGGCGACGACCGCTTGATCGATCGAATCGAGAACATGCCCGGTCAAGGTCTCGACGCGGTGATAAGTTCGGCCCAGATCGGCCAGAGAGCGACGGGTGAGCAACACGGCAAAGAAGGCGCCGCAGAGCAACAGGAGAAGGGATGCCGATACCCCAAACTGCAACGCCAGACGGCTCTGGGCGGCCGCCACCGCGGACAGACTCATGCCCACCCGCAGCACCCCGGCGGGAAGGTCAGGAGAGAGAAAGGGCGCAGCAGCTTCGAGCACATGAGTGCCCTCGAAATCCAGCTCGCGGGTCGCGGTCGACTCCGCCTCGAGAGTCGTGACCAGAAACGAGTCGGCGGCGAGCTTCAAGACGGGCTTTAGCGGACGGGATGCAAACACAATCCCATCAGGCGATTGCAACAAGATATAACTGATGCTCGTCTTTTGCCCGATTTCCTGAATCAACTCACCGATACCCCCCAGCGCCGGGCGGGGAGTCGTTTCCGAGGCGCGATCCCAGAGAATAATCCCGCCCCACAAGGTCGGGACACCGGCGCCGATCCACCGCGCCTGGCTGACCGTATCGCTCGCCGAGAGGGAAGATTCCTCCTCCATCCCCTCCGAAATGACTCGGCTCACACTCGAATCAGAGGCCAGCACCGACGCCAATTCCGGGGGATACGACAGCTGTGAATGACGGCCCGTCCAGACCGTCATCCCATCGGCATCGGCCGGGCTCGCCAGTCCGGCCAGATCGGCCAGTCGGGGCGAATGGGCAGCGATCGCGGCGGCGAGAGTGCGTGCTTGGGACAACCGCGCCTGTTGCTCCAGTTGATCGACGAGAGACGCTGTGGTGATCGAGTACTGCGAGGCCATCATCACCGATTCCAGAAGGGCGCGGGCATCACGGTCGGTCTCTGCCACGAGCGTCTGACGCACCGTGCGCACCCCCCACCATGCCCAGACAAGCAGGACAGCGATCAACAGGGCGACGACCGGAAGGACTGTCGCCACGACGGGTCGGGATCGAAACTGTCCTCTCCCGGAGCTAATCTTGGAACGGCTGTCCATCATCATGACACCGCCGGCTCGGCGCGAATCAAGGCCATCACCATCGGATTCTATGACCGCGCGCACCAACCGTCAATGTCGATCGCGTCCGGCGGGAGCCGTGGGCAAACCCCTCCCGGCAATATGCCGATAAGGATATGACGGGACTCACTTTGCCTGACCGCCGCGAGAGGAGCATTCTCTGGACCCACAACGGTTTGTCATCTCGCCCAGCAACCTGCTGTCACCCCGCGATGAACGGGAAGCGCGCCTCTCGACGGGCTGGCTTCTGGCCGCCACTGTGTTCATTCTGAGTTTGGCGCTCTATGTCGCGACGATGTGTCGAACGGTTTTCTGGTGGGACACCGGCGAACTGGCCGCGAACGCGGGCATTCTCGGCATTCCGCACCGCCCTGGCTTTCCGCTCTACGTCATCGTCGCGCACCTGATGACCCTGACGCCGTTTGGGGACGTCTTTTATCGGGTGAATTTCCTGTCGGCGGCGTCCGCGGCGGTCGCCCTCGCCTTCCTCGCCTACCTGTGGTACGAACTGGCCGCGCAACAGCTGCGGCCCCGGCGCCGCTGGGAGGCCATTGCTCCCGTGACCATGTCGCTTCTGGCGATGGCCGGCACCTACACTTTGTGGATGCAGGCAGTGCGGGCGGAGGTCTATGCGCCGAATCTCATGCTGGTGACACTGCTGTTCGGCTGTGTCTGGGGCGCCGA
>JACQFV010000116.1 GCA_016199865.1 Candidatus Zixiibacteriota bacterium
GCCGCCACTCACGGATACAACCGCCCCAAAGTCCGCGCGAACGGAATGGTCTCGCGCACATGGTCCAACCCGCATATCCACGCGACCGTTCGCTCCAAGCCCAGGCCGAATCCGGCATGCGGCACCGAACCGTACCGTCGCAGATCCAGGTACCACTCGTATGATTCCAGCGGCAACTTGTGCTCGCGAATGCGTTCGCGCAAGAGTTCCAAGTCATCCTCACGCTGTGAGCCGCCGACCAGCTCGCCGTATCCCTCCGGCGCCAACAGGTCATCGCAGAGGACGGTGTCGGGACGATTGGGGTCGCGCTTCATGTAGAACGCTTTGCACTCAGTCGGCCAATTGAAAACAAAGAGCGGCCGATCGTACTCTTCCATGAGTTTCTCTTCGTCGGGGGCGCCGAAATCATTCCCCCATTCGATCGTCATTCCCGCCCGGCGCAGACGGGCGATGGCGTCGTCATACGACAGACGCGGGAATGGGGGCTTCACCAGCTCCAGTTTGGACGTGTCCCGCTCCAGCACCGTAAACTCGGCACGGGATCGTTCGAGAACGCGCGTGACGATGTAGCAGATCAAATCTTCCTGCAATTGCATGTTCGCTTCAGAGTCGTTGAAGGCGACTTCCGGCTCGATCATCCAGAATTCGTTGAGATGCTTGCGCGTCTTCGATTTTTCGGCGCGAAAGGTCGGGCCGAAGCAATACACTTTGCCATGCGCCATCGCCGCTGCTTCGACATACAACTGGCCCGTCTGCGCCAGGTAGGCCTTCCCCAGATCGAAGTATTCGGTTTCGAACAACGTCGTCGCGGTCTCGCCAATGGCGCCCGTCAAGATCGGCGTGTCGATCAGGATGAACCCCCGGTCGTAGAAGAATTGTCGGATCGCCATCACGATTTCATTGCGCACGCGCATGATGGCATGCTGCCGCGACGAACGCAGCCACAGATGCCGATTGTCCATCAGGAAACTGGGGCCATGCTCTTTGGGCGTGATCGGATATTCGCCGGCAATTTGAATGACGCCCAAGTCAGTCACGGTCATCTCGTACCCACCCGGCGCGCGTTTTTCCTCGCGCACGATGCCGGTCATGGTGAACGATGACTCCTGAGTCAATTGCTCGAAGACCGAAAAGGCAGCATCCGAACCTGTCCCCTGGGCGAGAACTCCCTGCAGATATCCAGTGCCATCGCGCATCACCGCGAAGCGGACCTTGCCGCTGGAGCGCTTTTGATAGAGCCAGCCGCGCACGGTGACGGTCTGGCCGGCGTGCTGATTTAGGTTCTTGATCTCTGCAATCATATAGTTCCCGTTTCGCGTGGGGTCATGCGTCAAAGCGGCGGGCACAGCCCGCCCTACACTTCCACTCTGGTAGGGTGGGCTCCGCCCACCTCGTGCGATTGTCGTCGCCAATTGCCGACGACGGCGCTACCCGCTGACAACGATGTGTACAGGCGGCTTCTCCCCTGCCCGAACCAGCGATCTCGACGACCCTGCGCAGGCGATGCCGCTCTCAGAAGCGAACGATACTGAAATGTGCTCATCAGATTGTGCACGTTAACCCTAGGGATCGCATAGCGGTCGACGCCGTCCTCAATGGACGCGTCCGTCGCAAACGCCGCGTCGTACCCTGCCCCTTGCGCCATCTGCCGTTCCGAGAGGGCCGTCAGATCGGCATGGGTCAGCGAATGCGATCCGAACTCGATTCCCACCTCTGACCATCGTCTCGCCTCTTCCCAGCTCATCATCGGCCTTCGGCGACCCAGGAGCCGCACATCCCAATCATCGTGCGTCCCCACGGCATCGGCAACCAAAAAGACGATGGCGCCCCATCCCCGTTCATGCACGAGCGGCAGTGCGTGCTCGGCGATTGAGGCAAATCCATCATCGAATGTGATTAAGACGTCCGATGACGACGCCAATGGCTCTGCGCCCAACGGCGCGACCCGCAGCCGCGAATCGGCCAGAATGTCCATGAGCATCCGGAAGCGCGCCGGGCTGAGCCGGGTGATCTCAAAGCCGGTGAAGGATTCGACGCGATGGAAGTTGAGGACGAGCATCACAGCACCAGTCTGAAGTTCGTCTTAGAGAGTCTAACAGAATGACACTCAACGCCATCCACCAGAGAAATGTGCCCGCCACCCGCCCTCGGGTGGCGTCAGAGCGTCACGCGAGGGCGCGTGACGCGCACAATCTGGTTTTGTTGATTGCCCATCTTCATTTTGTCAGAGGACCTTAAGGACATCCGACAAATCGTCCCCGGTAAGTAACCCTAATGTCATCCTGAGCCCCGCCGCTCTCTGGCGGGGCGAAGGATCTTTATGGGTAACGTGCGGCACCGGACCGGCCTATAGAGATGCTTCGCTTCCTCCGGTCGCTCAGCATGACAGTCCTGATCTTACGGCCCTCACCCGGTCCCGCCGGAGGCGGGACCGACCTCTCTCCCTCGCGATGCTCGGGACCCTGCCGGAGGGAGAGGGTCGGCCCCGCTGGGCGGAATCTTCGAGGTGAGGGAAGGATATGAGGGAATGGTTCACGTTGATCGACGCTCCAAGGACAAGGCCCCACCCTCAGGCGGGGCCCTCGGTCCAATCTCTGTGGAGCTGACGGGATTCGAACCCGTGACCTCTTGACTGCCAGTCAAGCGTTCTCCCAGCTGAACTACAGCCCCGACATGGCGGCAATTAGGAGATCGGCAACCGCGAAGTCAAGCGCCGTCCGTCGCATCCAGGTGGGGAAATGGCGAGTGGGCAAGGGGTTAAAACCCCTTGTTTACCGCGTGGGGAGGGAGCGCCACACACTTTCACGATCACGAGGGTAAACAAGGGGCCAAAGGCCCCTTGCCCGGCGAGACTGTAGGATGTTGATAAAATCGGTTGATTTTCGGCAGATTGGCGGGCATGTTTAGAGTGCCCGAGGCACTTTCTCTCGGATTGAGCAGCAGTCAGGAATAAAACCAAAGACCCACAGGAGGCCTGCCATGCGCAGCTCGAAGATCCCATCTTGGGGACGCAACATGCTTTTCACCAGCGCCCTGATCATTCTCGGCGCCTTGTTCACCGTCGGGGCGGTCACGACCCCGGCCGCCGTGCCGTCGCTCGTCAATTATCAGGGGGTACTGAAGAACCCCGGCGGCACGCCACAGGTTGGGATGTTTACGGTCACCTTCACGATCTACCCTGTCCCAGCTGGCGGATCGATAATCTGGACGGAAGTGCAGAGCGTGACCACCAATGGCGATGGTCTGTTCAATGTGCTCTTGGGAAGCGTGACCCCGATCACCGACGCGGTGTTCAGCGGACCCGACCGGTATCTGAGTACCGCCGTCAGTCCCGACCCGGAGATGACACCGCGAACGCGCATCGCGACCGTCGCCTATGCGTTTCGGCCGGCCACGGTCGATGGCGCCACCGGCGGGACGATTGTCACCAAGGTGTCCATCGGCGTGGGACACGTAAACACGGGCACTGATGCCTTCATAGCGGGTGCGAGTAATACCGCCTCCGGCAACTTCTCCGCGGTTGGCGGTGGGCTCAACGACACTGCTAACGGAACATATTCGGCGGTCGGCGGAGGACTGCTAAATGCAGCGAACGGTGCTAGCTCAACTGTTTCCGGCGGAACCAAGAACTCTGCCACTAGTGATGCAAGCACAATTGCCGGCGGCCAGCAAAACGTCATTGACGTTGGCGCAACACTCGCGGCAGTTGGTGGAGGATATAAGAATCTCGTCTCGGGTTATGCAGGCACTGCTTCAGGGGGCTGGGAGGATACCGTAAGCCGGGACTACGGTGCGGTGGGCGGGGGCCGCAACAATACGGCAGGCGGGCAAGGTGCTAATGTCTCAGGGGGTGGGTTCAACAAGGCTCGAGGGTTGTATGCCACAGTGAGCGGTGGAGGCGGCGACGCGGCGGTTGATTCCAATTCGGCTCAGGGTGACTACTCCTACGTGGGCGGGGGAGGCTTTAATGTGTCCAGAGGAGAGTACGCAGCGGCGGCAGGTGGACGCGGTAATACGGCAGACACCCAGTACACCAGCGTCGGCGGGGGCTGGAGTAATCACGCCAGCGGATGGGCCAGCACTGTTGCTGGAGGCTCGGGCTGTGTCGCGGGCGGCCAAACGAGCGTTGTAGGAGGAGGGGATGGAAACCAAGCAACGCCTTATGCAAGCACTGTCTGCGGCGGGATCGGGAACCACATCTCAGCTGGAGCAGATGGTTCAACCATCGGCGGCGGGGGTGTTCACGGCATACGCACAAACGCCCGTTACTCCACCATCCCTGGCGGTGCAGATATAATCATACGTGCCTCGTATGCCTTCGCGGCGGGACGAAACGCCGAAGTTCTGGCGGCGCATGCCGGATCGTTTATTTGGGCCGACAGCCTGAACAGCATCTTCCAATCTACGAATGCAAATGAATTTGCTGCCCGCGCAACGGGTGGTGTGAGGTTCGTTACCGGTGTGAGCCCGGTAGTCGGCGTACAAGTTGCTGCGGGTGGTGGATCGTGGTCATCGATCTCCGATCGCACCGTGAAGGCAAATGTCGAGCCAGTGAACGGCGAAGACCTGCTGTTCAGGTTGTCGCAGATCCCTGTTGCAACTTGGAACTACAAGTCACAAGACCCGTCAATTCGCCACATCGGTCCGATGGCGCAGGATTTCTATGCAGCGTTCCGCGTTGGTGAGGACGACAAACACATAACCACCATCGATGCCGACGGCATTGCGTTGGCAGCGATTCAGGCGCTCTACAAGCAACAGAAAACCGAGAATCAGGAATTGCGCTCCCAGATCGCCGAGTTGCGGGCGATGGTAGCGGCGCTGCAGGGCGGGCAGGAGAAGGCGGCGGGGAGGTAGGATGCCCATCGATCCCCCTCACCCTACCCTCTTGTATGTTGGGAGGATTGTACATTGCGGATGTTGTGGGGAGTGGCAGGCCGATACCCTCTGGGGCCACGAGCCCGTTAGGGAGCCTGGACCGCCGCTCCCTGTCTGTTGAACCCGTACGGTTG
>JACQFV010000002.1 GCA_016199865.1 Candidatus Zixiibacteriota bacterium
AAGGAGTTGGTTGGCCAGCTGCACGCCGGTGACTCCCAGATCGATCCCGCCCGGTTCCGAGGCATCAACGACAAACACCGTGACCGCGGCACGGTCGGCTGGCGCGGGCGGTGGGACCGTCTGGATAAACCCCTCACGACGCCGGTCGGTGATCAGATACACCTCGCGGTTCTGATTCTTCGAGGTTTGGAGCGCGCCGACGGCTGCCCCCAGAGCCGCGCCGCCGTCAGTAGCGCCATATCCCACCGGCAGCGCCTTCAATCGTTGTGTCATTCCGGCGAAGTCGGCAGTCGGCGGGTCAACCTTCGGAGCAGATTCTCCCGAAAACGGCAGCCCCATGGCCTGATCGCCTTCTCCGAATAGAGCGGTAATCTCTCCCATGCGCCGTTGTGCGCGTTCGTAGGCGGTGCCGTTCTGTGTTTCCAATGCCATGGAAGCCGAACGGTCCAGGGCGATCACTGCACTGGTGCGGGCGCGTGAACCCAATGCGGCCAGTCCGCTGCTCTTGATCGCCGGGCGGGCAAAGGCCAGCACGGCAAACGCGATCATGAGCGTCCGGATCGCCATAAGCAGCCAGCGACGCAACTGCAAACGGCGCATCCGCGTCTTGCGCAGATCACGCAGGAACATCACCGAAGAAAAATCGACTGTTCGGACCTTGCGGCGGTTGAGCAAATGGATCAAGAGCGGCACCACCGCCGCCGCCAGCCCGGCCAGGAATGCGGAATTCAGGAAATTCATATCATCTCAGGTTGCCCGGCATGGTCGCACTGGCCGGATCAGCGATAGACATTGTTGACATAGTATCGCGCTGTGTGTTTGTCGGCGTCGGTGGCCAAACTCGCCAGGACGCTCTCGTATTGTTGGACGGCGTCCGTACGTCGTCCCATTCGATCATAACAGAATCCGATGTCGCAGGCGATGCGCCCTGCGCTGAACGGGTCTTGCGCATAATACGCAGCGGCTTGGAAGCGTTCCAAGGCGGCCCCGGTCGAATCGAGTCCCAACATCGCCTCGCCGGCCATCATCCACGGCTCCGGGTCGCCGGGGGAGTTGTCGATCATCTCCTCCGCCTGCCGCCAGGCCTGCGCAAAGAGGGCCCGGGCTGTGTCGCTGCCGTTGCGATGGCTGCGTTCATACCGCCCCAGCCGTAACAGAAGTTCATTCGCCATCCTCGGTCCCTTGGCCAGTTTCAAACCGTGCCACCAGAGCGACGCCGCCGAATCGATGCGCCGCTGGCGGTATTGCCAGTCCCCCAAACGGAGAAAGGGACGGGGGTCATCCGCATCCAGGTAGCGGGACCATTCGTAGGCACTCACCGCGCCCAGGGTGTCGCCGGCGGCCCAGAGCGCCTCGGCCCGCGACCATTGATACGTCGGATTGGCGGGTGCGAGATCGAGAAGTTGACGGAATGTCGCAGCCGCGCTGTCCCACAAACCGAGTTGGGCCTGGGCCTGCCCGAGCGCCAGATGGTAGTCAGGAACCAGATGCCCTGCGACGGACACCGCCTGGTGCAACAGGGCGAGACGTTCATCGTAGCGACCGTAATATCGCGCCCGCTCCGCGTAATCAAAAATCTCCTGCGCCGTGAAGGTACGTCCCTTGAGATACCCCAGCCATTCCTGCTCCAATTCCCGGAGCGTCTTGCCGTACACCGCCCAGAAGGCCCGTTGCAACGACAGGTCGGTTGATTTGTCGTACAGTTCATGAAAAGCGGCGAAGCCGCGAGTGCGAAGGAGCCAACGGACGAATGATGCGGCGTGGTGTGAGGCGATTCGGGCGTCATGCCGCTTGAAGTCGAGCGTTCGGACCAGCGAGTCGAGCGGGATCGCATGTCCTGCCTCCCGGTCGCGTTTGACGTCGTAATCGGCGAAGGTGAGAAGACCCGCCGCGCCGACGACCAATAGGTCAGGTGCATATCCCCACCACCGGTACAAACCGACCATGATTGTCGCCCGCGCGTCGATGCCGCGGGCTTTCCGGTCGAAACAGGCGGCGACGCGGTTGCGCGCCGGATCGACGCCAAACTGGAAACGGGGATCGAAGGGGAAGTCGTCGGATGATCCCTCCACAACATAGTAATTCACCCGCCCCGGCGCGCTGAAGTTGAAGCTGTCTTTGATCTTTCCCCATTCACCGTCGAGCAATTGGCGATACGGCAGGAAGCGGAATTCGGGAAGCGGACCCGCCGGCAGATAGAAGAAATAGTATTCGGAGGCAGTGACATTCCAGCCGGTCGTGTCGGCGGGATGGGGACCGGGCGTCGGGTGCACGTCAGTCGCGTGAGCGAAGATCAACGCGCGGAAATTCGATTTACCCTTGCCGTGGATGTTCTCGACCACAAACGGCGTGTCAAACTCCACTGATGCGTTGTCAAAGCGCGTGTCGGGCGCGGCGCCGCCGGTGAACATCCCATAGGACAAATGCACCGACCCCGGCTGCGACGGCGTGGCCGTAACGTACAGGACGAAGTTTCCCGCCCGTAGGGTCGTTTCCTGGCCAAATCGCACATCCGATGCCAAGGAGTCGATCAATTGCGTCTGCGGGGGATCAGCATCGAGGACCTCGAAGACGGCGATGCGAATCTGGACACCGGGAATGCTGTCGGCCTCGGCGGCCCGCGCAGATGTCACGGCACATGGCAATAGTGTCGCACAGACGAGGAGAGTCAAGGCAGTGCGATCGCGGTTCACCGTGAACGCTCACCGTGAATGGACCATGAAGCGCGGGCATTGGGGTCAGGCATGAGTCGCTTTTCTAACCCGCCGCCAGTTTGCGCAGCAGGGCCAGGTTCATCTTGTCGAACTTGCCGTCTTCGTCCTTGGGGGTTTCCAGAATCTTGGGAACACCGGCCAGTTGCGGATCGCGCATGAGGCAGCCGAACCCCTCGGCGCCGATATAGCCCTTGCCGATGTGCTCGTGACGGTCCTTGTGCGTCCCGAAATCATACTTGGAATCGTTGCAGTGGATTGCCATGAGCCGGGAATGTCCCAGGATGCTGTCGAATCGACTCATCGTCTCGTGATAGGCCTTCTCGGTACGGATGTCGTAGCCGGCGGCGAAGATGTGGCAGGTGTCGAGGCAGACGGCGGCGCGATCGGCGCCGTCGAGGCGATCGAGAATGGATTTGAGTTCCTCGAATTTCGAGCCGACGTGCGACCCGGCGCCGGCCGTGGTTTCCAGGAGCAGAAAAGTCTTCCCGTTGGGGATTTTGGCCAGCACCCAATCCATGGCAGAGGCGATGCGTCCGATCGCGGCATCGATCCCCGACCCCATGTGCGCGCCGGGATGGAACACCAGATACTCAATCCCCAGTTGCACGCAGCGCTGGTACTCGATCATGAGCGCTTCGCGCGATTTTTCGTAGAGTGCATCATCGGGGGAGCCGACGTTGATCAGATACGACGAATGCGCCACCGCCGGACCGATGCCGGTGCGTTTTCGTTCGGCGCCGAACTGCGCGGCTTCCTCTTCCGTCAGCGGCTTGGCGCGCCATTGATTGGATGATTTCACGAAGAGTTGCACGCAGCGGCAGCCGACTGTCTCGGCCGATAGGATGGCGTTGAATGTCCCCCCGGCGATGGACATGTGGGAGCCAACCAGCGGATCGGGCGCGGCGCCTTTCGTCGGTGCCGTCATTTTCTTTGTGGCTGATGCCGTCTTCATTGCCATAGTCTCTACCGCGACCCACTCCGAGCGGGCAATGGGCTTTGAGCCCCTTGTCTAATGAGTCGTGCTCTGCGCTACCAATCAACGCATACAGTTCGGGAACCCACACTCCAGACGTTCAATACAGCCGTTCGCGTTTGGCCAGGTACGAGAACAGGGCGTAATCATAAGGCACTGATGTATCGATGGGAACGTAATCGACGAACGCATCACGGCATTCTCGGCGAAAGCGGTCGATGTGCGCGCCGATGGTGCGCTGGTATTCGGCCTTGATCTGCCAGGGCAAGGTCGAAATCTCCTCCCCCGTTTCCATGTCGCGGAAGATCGCCTCGGCGGGAAAATCGAAGTTGCGTTCGACCGGATCGAGAACATGGAAGACCAGGACTTCATGCTTGCGATGGCGGAAATGCTTCAGCCCGGCCAACACCAGCGAAGGATCATCGAAGAGGTCCGACAGGACAATGATCAGCCCCCGCCGCTTGATCCGGTCGGCCATCTCATGCAGGGCCACGCCTGCGTCTGTCGTGGACGCCGGTTCGACTTTTCTCATCGAACACCACGAGTCCAACGGCATCGCGCTGCTTGAGCATCAGAAAGGCCAGGGCGGCGCCGAGCTGAGCCGCATAGGTGAACTTGGTCACCGTTCCGGAGGTGTACTGCATTGAGCGGGAGGCATCCAAGAGGATGTAGGATTTGAGATTGGTCTCCTCCTCGAACTCTTTCACGAAGTACCGGTCGGACTTCGCAAAGACCTTCCAGTCGATGTTGCGGATCGGGTCGCCGGGCATGTACTGGCGGTGCTCGGCGAATTCGACGGAGAAGCCATGATAGGGCGACTTGTGCAGCCCGGTAATGAACCCCTCGACCACCAGCCGCGCCTTCATCTCCATCGACTTGAGCCGGGAGACGACTTCAGGATTGAGGAAATCGCGGTAGGAGGTGGGGGGCATGGG
>JACQFV010000124.1 GCA_016199865.1 Candidatus Zixiibacteriota bacterium
ACGGAGACCGTTCCCGAGTCCTCCGAGGAAACCGCCGACGCCGAACTCGCTTCTCTGGCGACTCTGTTCCCCGACTCATCCGCCATGGACCACCCCCCCGAAATCGACACCGACAAGATCATGATCAACCCGGCCTTGTGGCAGGGGGAGCCGTAAGGTGACACGCGCTCCGCTGATCGGCTGCTCTTTCCGCTAAGACCAATCTACCAAGAACACGTCTGAGCAAAGAGCCCTTACGTGTCCGATTTTGGCTGCACCGCTCCAAGAGCGTCGACTTTTCCACTATTTATGCAAGGACCAATGGATTATGGGCACAATGGTCCACTTTGGTTTGACGACATACAGCCCCAAGCCAGCCGCTCACCCAGGGGCCTGTTGAAAAAGCCCCATTTCTCGCTCCGCTCCACGGCAGTGGCGTCACACGTCCTCGTGTGACGCCTTGCCGGGCTGCCACACGAGGACGTGTGGCAGCACTTCCTCACGTTGGGTATCCAGAGGGTTTTTCAACACGCCCCAAGGGCTGACCCGCACGGTGACGGTCATTCTGTTAGAGATTCTAAAGGGCTTAAGTCTTCACGACCTCAGAGCGCGAACAACGACTGTCGGCTTCCTGCCGATAATGGTGTAGGAGGTTGTGGGGCCGTGGGATCAGCGGGACATTGACCGGTGGCGGCCATCCCAATACCGATTGACAAGTTACCCCCGTTGGCTATCTTGTGGGCAGGACCGGACGACCGATCCTGACCTCACCACCGGGACGACACGAGAGTCCACCAACACCCCATGCGCAGGCCAGTGCGGACGATGATCACCGTCGGCGCCATCGCCATGGCGGCTTATGTCGGTTTCGGGGCATCGGCTCCCGTCGCGCCTCCACCCGTCACCACCACGGACCTCAAGAAGGTCCCGGCCGTGATCGACGGGGACCCGACCGGCCCAATGAATCTTCAAGAGCGCCGCGATTACGTCAATCGCGTCTACGGCACAATCCGGGGCCAATTGGAAACGCCGGCGACCGGGAACGGCGTTCAGGTCATCTACGGCACCGACGACCGCAAGGACATCTACGATGTGACCGATCCCGCCGTTCTCGCCGTGGCCAACGCCACCTGCGCGGTGATCGATCAGAGTGAAATCACCAACAACGGCAACGGCACGTACACTCTATCCACCACTCCCTGGACCACACAGAACGGTTTTCCCCTGTGCGTCGGCGAACGGTTTGCCGGGCAGTTGGAACTGGGATTCTGCACCGGCTTTCTGGTCGGAAGCAATATTTTGGCGACGGCGGGCCACTGCATCAACAACAGCAGCGATTGTCTGTCATCGGTGTTTGTCTTTGGATTTGTCCAGATTGACGCCACCACACCCCCGGTCACGGTCGTGCCCGCCGCCAATGTTTACTTTTGCAGCGGCATCATCGACCGCCAGAAGTTCAGTGATCTGGATTACTGCATTCTGCATCTCGATCGCACGGTGACGGGGCGCGATCCCCTGCCGATCCGGCACTCCGGCACGGTGAGCAACGCCGATCCCTTGGTGGTCGTCGGCCATGGGATCACGTTGCCGATGAAGGCCGCCGACGGCGCCGAAGTGAAAAACGCCAACGGCACGACGGCCTGGTTTCAGGCCAATACCGACACCTACGGCGGCAATTCCGGCTCGCCCATTCTGGGATTGAACAGCCAGCTCATCGAGGGAATCCTGGTGCGCGGCGCCACCGATTTTGTCACAAGCGGCGGCTGCACGCGTTCCAACGTGGTTCCCAATTCCGGCAATACCGGGGGCGGATTGGTCTTCGAAGAGATCAGCAAATCGACCTCGTTTGCGGCGTTTGTGCCCGAACTGGTGTTCGCGAAAGGAAAGATCACCCTCGACCGGACGTCCTATGCCTGCACCGGCACGGCGCAGATTGAACTGCGTGATCTGGACCTGAAGAATAGCGGCGCGCACACCGTCAGCGCCGGCACATCGGGCGGCGACTTGGAGAGCGTGAATCTGACGGAGTCCCCGGCCAATTCCGGCATCTTCGTCGGAACGATTCCCATCGCTCCGGGTGGGGCCTCGGGAGGGAATGGGACATTGGACGTCGCGCACGGCCAGACCATTACGGCGACCTACAACGATGCCGACGACGGCACCGGCCAACCGGCCGTCGCGACCGACAACGCCGCCGTGGACTGTGTGGGACCGGTGATCACCAACGTCAACACCCCGGTGATCGGCGGCGTACAGGCCTCGATTGCCTTCGACACTGACGAACCGTCTTCCGCCCTGGTTCATTACGGGACATCGTGCGGCGCCCTGCTGCAGACGGCGACGGGGCCGGGCGGCGTGACGTCGCATCTGACCCCCGTCGGCGGACTGCGGCAACAGACTCAGTACTTCTATTCGGTCGAAGCCACCGACGCCGCCGGAAACACCAGCGCCCAAGACAACGGCGGCGCCTGCTACACGTTCACGACAACCAGCCGACCCGACTATTTCACCGAGCTGTTTTCCGCTGGCGACAACGACCTGAACTTCAAAACCATCACCTTTACGCCCGACGCCACCGCCGATTTCTATGCCGCCTGCACGGATCCGGCGGCGGCATTCCCGACCGACCCATCGGGGGGAACGAGCATGAATCTGGCGGATGACGCCTCATCCTTGGTCTCGCTCTCGGGAGGCGCGCACGTGAGTCTGTATGGGGTCAGTTACACGTCATTCTATGTCGGTTCCAACGGCTACATCACGTTCGGGGGCGGGGATACCGATTGGGACGAGACCCTGGCCAAGCACTTCTCCCCCCGGCCGCGGATCTCGGCTCTGTACGATGATCTGGCCCCCCCCACGGGAGGGACGATCTCGCGCAAGCAACTGGCCGACCGCGCCGTGGTCACCTGGCAGAATGTCCCGGAATTCACAACCGACATCACCGGCGACACGAATAGTTTCCAGATCGAGATGTTTTTCGACGGCAAGATCGCGATCACGTTCCTGCGCATTGACGCCCATGATGGTCTGACGGGACTGTCGCGCGGCAACGGCCTCCCCGGCGACTTTGCCGAAAGTGACCTCTCCGCCTATGGCCACGCCGATGCCGACAGCGACGGCGTGTGCGACGCCGGCGACAATTGCCCGTATTTCGCCAATCCCGATCAGATCGGCTGCCCCTTCCACGGCGATCCCGTGGCCGATGGCGTCACCGACGTCCTCGACGTAGTTGCCGTCGTTGGCATCGCCTTCCGCGGCAGCGCGGCGATCATCGACAGCACCTGCCCCCACGCTCCCGGCGGCCGCACCGACGTCGACTGCAACGGCGTCACGGACATTCTGGACGTGGTTCTGTTCATCGACGTCGCTTTCCGCGGCACGACGCGGAACTTCTGCCACCCCTGCGCCTGCAATCCCTATCCGACGAATTGCCCGTAGGGAGTCTTACAGAAAGATCTGGCAGGACGGCAGACAGGACTGTGCGCGCCACCCGCCCTCGGGTGGCGCCGCGTCACACGAGGGTTCATCCTGCAGGATTTACCCTGAAGGACGCGTGACGCGCACGTCTTCCTCTAAATGATCGTCCGCAGTCATACTGTCAGGGGTTCTTGAACAGCAGGGCCAGCCGTTCCCGCTGAAACTAAGGCGGGGGGTCCGCGCCTCAAAAGATCAACCCGGATTGGATCAGCTGGGAGTGAAGATCACGCGGGCGCAAAATCCCGCAACTGCACCGGCAACCGTTTGGCGCCCCAGTCGCCGGGGGGACCATCGAACACGCCGGCGCAAAGCGCCCCACACGACCGGCAATGACCATCGGGTGTGAGATTCCACTGGGTCATCTGATACCAATCCCGGCCGATCAGCCGACCGCCGCAGCCGTGGCAGTAGGTTGAGCCGCCCGGTTCGTCGTGCACGTTGCCGGTGTAGGCATAGTGCAAACCATTCTTGACCGCGATGCGCCGCGCCAGGGAGAGAGTCGATTCCGGCGTGCGCGGCCGGTCCATCATCTTCCAATCGGGATGGAAGGCGGTGAAGTGGATGGGCACGTCGGGGCCGAGGTTCGCCATCACCCATTGCGTCATCTCCTCCAATTCCGTTTCGGTGTCGTTCACACCGGGTATGAGGAGATTGGTAATCTCAAACCAGACGTTCGTCTCGCGCTTGAGATAAACGAGAGTGTCAAGGACCGCCTCCAGTCGGCCACCGCAGACGTTGCGATAGAACTCCTCGGTGAATCCCTTGAGATCAACGTTGGCGGCATCCATGTACCGATAGAACTCAACGCGCGGCTCCGGACAGATGTACCCGGCGGTCACGGCCACCGTCTTGATCCCCAAGGCGCGACAGGCGATGGCGACGTCGATGGCGTATTCCATGAAGATCACCGGATCGTTGTAGGTGAAGGCCACGCTCCGGCATCCCAGTTCGCGGGCGGCGCGGGCGATCATTTCCGGTGAGGCGGCATCCGCCAGGGTGTCGATTTCGCGCGATTTGCTGATGTCCCAGTTCTGACAGAATAGGCAGGTGAGATTGCACCCCGCCGTGCCGAAGGAGAGAACCGAACTCCCCGGCAGGAAGTGGTTGAGCGGTTTCTTTTCGATCGGATCGACACAGAAACCGCTGGAACGCCCATAGGTGGTGAGCACGATCTGATCGTCCTGCCGCGCCCGCACGAAACACAAACCGCGCTGCCCTTCATGCATCCGGCACTCGCGCGGACAGACGTCGCATTGGATCCGCCCGTCATCGAGGGCATGCCAGTATTTCGTCGGAACGATGCTGTTCAGTACCGGCTCAGACACTTCGCTGACTCCTCATGTCGTTATACGGTATCTCCGGCAGAAACTCGAGCCGAACTCTCTTCGTAGGGTGGGTGCTCTGCACCCACCTCTTTGCTTCTTCGTCTAAGAATGCTGAGTGCGCTGCTTGCACCCATAAGACCCTCCAATATGTCGACTCGTAAGTCCGTGGACGCCGGGCGTCCTCGCCCGGCGCAGCAACGGCCAGGCGGGGACGCCTGGCCTCCACAGTGAGAGCTGCCTTCCTTCGGGAACCACTCTAATAGAGAGTCTACGTGTCGGAAGGTCATGCGTTTTTCCGCATTCGCGCCGCCACCGACTTGAAGGCCGGAGTTTTCGAATCGGGATCGATCCGGCGTGGCACCAGGGCGTTCGCCTCAGGGTAATACATGGCAATGGTGCCGGGGCGGATGTCGATCAACGCCACCGACACCGTCAGACGGCCGGTGTCGGTCGCCACGACGACCCGGTCCCCCTCGCGCAGTTGCAGACGCGCCGCATCGGCGGCCGACATCATCACGACGTCGCGGCGCTTGTTCCCCCGATACGAATCCTCTTCCTCATAGACGACGGTGTTGAACTGGCCTTCGGAACGGATCGTTGTGAGGCGGAACTCTTCGGGTCCGACGGCGAAATCCGGCAGAGGTGTCACCTGAAAATGCGCCTTCTGGTCATGGGTGGAGAAGACGGGTTCATGCAGGGTTCGTCCGGCGATCTGAAATTCGCGTTTAGTCCGGTCGATCTCGCCCAGGGCCGCAAAACCGGGGACGACCTGCGCCATTTGTTCCCGCAAATGCCGGTGCGACCGTAAAGCCGGCCAATCGAACCCGCCGGGAGGCAATATCCGTTCGGCCAAGGCGGCGACGACCTCGACTTCGGAACGCATCTCCCCAGAGACAGCCGAGGTGCCGCCATCGGAGAGCCGCACGAAGTTGAACATCGATTCCTGGGTCGTGGGCTGCGACTCTTCATCCCGCGCCAGAACGGGCAGGAGGACCGCGGTCTCTCCCCGTCCATGAATGTGCCCTTCATTCAGCTTGGTGGTGATCGAGACGGAGAGCCCGATCCGGCGCAGCGAAACCTGCGCCCATTCGCGGTCCGGGTTGGAAGCAAAAAGATTCCCGCCGAGCAGAACCGCCGCGTCGATACGCCCCTCCGCTGCGGCCAGCATCGACGAGTAGGTGTCCTGCCCCTGCTGGCGGGGAATCGCAATCCGGTAGATTTCCTCCATCCGGACGGCGAAGGCCTCCTTCAGGGCAGGCGTGAACCCGACCGACCCCACGCCCTGCACATTCGAGTGCCCGCGGATCGGCAGAAGCCCGCATCCCAGCTTGCCCACCCAGCCGCGCGCCAAGGCCAGGTTGGTCAAGGCCAGAACGTTGTTGACGCCATGGGCGTGATGGGTCAAGCCCATCGCCCACAGAAAAATCCCGCGCCGGGCCTTCACCAGAAGATCGACGGCGCAATCGATCTGGGGCTTGGGTACGCCGGAGAGCACTGAGAGTTCGTCCCCGGACTCGGCCTGCACGTCCGCCGCGACCTCGTCCCACCCGGTTGAGTGCGCGTTAATGAATTCGCGGTCGATTCCTCCCCGCTTGATCACACCCTTCAACAGGGCCTTGAACAGGGCGACGTCACCGCCCGCCTGCGGCTGCAGGTACAGATCGGAAACCGTCGAACCGAACACCATACTGCGCCAGTCCGAGGGCACACGAAAACGCACGAGCCCCAGTTCCTTCAGCGGATTGACGATGATGACCTGTCCGCCCCGACGGCGCAGATTGATCAACTGGGTAATCAAACGCGGGTGGTTGCTGGCGGGATTGGCGCCCGCCACCAAGGCCAGATCGGCCTGCGCCAAATCCTCGAGGGCAACCGTGCCGGTTCCCGACCCGACCGCGCGGCTGAGCGCCACGCCGGAGGCGGCATGACAATAGAAGGAGCAGTTGTGAATGTTCGCCGTGCCATAGGCGCGCGCCACCAGCTGCAACAGGAAGGCGGCTTCATTGCTCGAACGACCCGACGAGTAGAAGAAAACCCGTTCCGGCTGGGCGGGACGCAAGCCGGCGGCGGCACGATCCAGCGCGGCATCCCAGCCCACGCGGCGAAAATGCGAGTCGCCCGGCTCCGCCATGACCGGGAAAGCGAGACGTCCCAGCCGTTCCAATTCTGCGGGCGTCAGACGCGCCAATTGCGCGATCGGAGTCGATTGGAAAAAACCCTCCGGGATCGCCCCGGCCATGTCCCCCGCCTGCGCCTGCACCGATTTTTTGCAGACTTCGGGAAAATGCCCCGCCTCATTGACCATCCCGCCCATCTGCCCGCCCATCCCCAAAGCGCAGGTCTTGCAGACGTTTTTCGAGCGCAGCCGCCGGTAGAGCGGCAGAAGGCCACCGGCCTCCTTGCCCTTGCGCAGAACATAGAGGAGAGCGGCCAAGCCGCCCCCGGCTGAGACACGTGGCCGGGCCATGGTTGGAATGAGTAGAGGATTTGGGGCGGGGATGCAAGTCCCCAGCGACGGCGCGCGTCTTGTTCCGAGCGATTGCAATCGGTATTTTGATCGAATGCAGCCGGATGCGCACGATCTGTTCGTGAACGAAATCTATGTGAGTCTGCAGGGCGAATCATCCCATGCCGGCCTGCCTTGTGTCTTCGTCCGGCTCACCGGCTGCAACCTGCGCTGTACATGGTGCGACACCGAGTATGCCTTCTATGAGGGAAAGCGGCGTTCGGTTGACGACGTGGTTCAGGAGGTGGAAAGCCACGAGGTCAGATTGGTCGAGATCACCGGTGGTGAGCCCCTGCTGCAAAAGGGGTGCGTCACCCTCGCCGCCCGGCTGCAGGAGAAGGGCAAGATCGTACTGGTGGAGACCTCCGGCGCACAGCCGATCAACGTTCTCCCCGCTGGCGTCATTCGCATCATGGACCTCAAGTGCCCGTCAACCGGCGAATGCGACAAGAATGATTGGGACAACATCGCGCACCTGAATGCGAAGGACGAAGTGAAGTTCGTGATCGGGGACCGCGCCGACTACGATTGGGCCCGGCAGATCATGGAACGTCATCAACTGCCGCAGCGATGCCTTGTCTTGATCTCGACGGTCTTCGGCGCCATCGAACCGCGAATCGTCGCCGACTGGATGTTGCAGGATCGTCTGGAGGCGCGCTTTCAACTGCAGATGCACAAGTACATCTGGGACCCGGTGGCGCGCGGCGTATGAGCACTCGTGACAATGCCGCTGTGCTCTTGAGCGGTGGCCTGGACTCGGCCGTGGCCCTGGCGATCTGCCAATCGGAAGGATATGCCGCCCATGCGCTCACGATCGACTATGGCCAGCGCCATCACTGGGAAATCGAAGCGGCCCGACGGGTGGCGCAGGCGGCGGG
>JACQFV010000003.1 GCA_016199865.1 Candidatus Zixiibacteriota bacterium
ATTCGCCGCAGGCGCCGGGGGTGGCCTTGCGCACGCGCGAAGGCACGAACCCGGTGTTCATTTCACCGGGTCATCGGATCGATCTCTTGGGCACGATCGAGCAGACACTGCGCTGCTGCCACGGATATCGCATCCCGGAGCCCTTGCGACGCGCCCACATCGAAGCGGGACGATTCATGCGGCGCAAACAGGCGGAGCGCCATCAGGCGTAGCCGAACGCCGCCGCGCTATCCCGCGACCGGTTCGACCGGATTCGCCGCCGGGGCTTCATGGCCCAGGGCCAGCGACTCCAGACATTCCTGCAATCGGTCCAAAGAAAATGGCTTTTCCAACACGCGGTCCCAATGGGACGGTTGGCTGAGAATTTCGTCAGGCGCTGAGCCGGTGACGAGGATGACAGGGGTATCGCACCGATGGGACTTGACCCATTCGGCCAATGCCAGCCCCGTTTGTTGCGGCAAGTCCGCGCTGATCACGACGACGTCGAATCCACCCCGGACGAAGGTCTGATACGCATCCTGCGCGGTGAAGGCAACTTCGGCGGCGTGATCCATCGCTCCCAGCAGGCCACTGAGAAGTTCTCCAAAAGAAGGATCATCGTCGGCGATGAGAATCTTAAGGGATGCGGCCGTATGCGACGGTTCCGGGGACGACGTTTCGGTACGGACGGGTTGACGTGCCTCCGTCTCGAATCGAATTTCCATCCCCTTGCGCCCCTGTCCATCCAGCCACCAAGAGGACGTGATCGGCTGATCGGCCAGACCCTCGACGGAGAGAGACCGCTCGTCGGATGCGACCGTCTGGGGCATTGGGTTCTGATCGGGATCGAGATCGCAGACACGCAGAATCACCGCATCGTCAAGTGAGAGCGTCTGAATGGACAAGCGCACACCGGCATCATGGCCCAGCCGGCAGTGATCGCGCGCAGATTCGAGAACTTCATGCAACCGGGAGCCGTCCACCATCGGAAGCTGACGGGCTCCCAGATCGAGGTGCCATTCATCGCGCTCCTGCTGACCCACCCACGAGAGAATCGCGGCGTGCAAGTCGACCGGCGAGGCGGCGGCCGATTCCGAGAGCGTGTCGTCTGAATCTTCAACGGGTGAAGGAAGCGCTCCTTCGGAAAGAACCTCGGGAGCCGGTGTCTGCGGCTTTCTCAGAGACACGCCAACCATCTGAGCCAGCAGTCCCAGACGTTCGATCTCTTCTTGCGAGGGAACCGGATGATCGCCGAATCCGAAGACGCTGACCCAGCCCTTTTCGGCGGCGGAGTCAGATCCCCACGCCCAAGCGATGGCCCAGCTGGGTCTCACACCGGATCCCCAGTAATCGTCCCACAGCAATCGTTGGGGCTCAGAGCATTCTTCCTCCATCGCCGCCCACTCGGCGCGATCAGTCAGTCGGATGGCCTCACCCAATCTCTGTGACTCAAGTTCGAAGTCCCATGGAGCCAGTTGAGGGAATGAGCCACGTTCGCGCCAGCCGTAGCGATCATATAGAGCCAAGAGCTCAGGCGCACCGCCGGGTTGATGTTTCCAAACACACCAGAGAGATGTGTCGGGCAACTGCCTGCGCATCGCTTCCAAGAGTTCCCTCGATGGATCGCCCGCCATCAGCGCGGCCAGGGTGTCATTGAGCATGGCTTGGGCAGTGGCGGCTTCTTGGGCCCGTGCCGACGCCTGACCCTCCATCACCTGCAATACCGATTGGTGCTCTTCCGCCGTCCGCCTCATTCTGTCGCGCTCGGCATCGAGCAGGACTTGATAACGCGTCACTTCCTCATCGGCGCGTCGCCGTTCCTCGTCGCGTTCGGCGGCGACCTGACGTTCAAAATCGGCCCGCTCCAATTGCGAGGAACGCAGTTCCTCCCGCAAACGCCGCTGCTCATCGGCCGCGGCCCGGTGCGTTTCTTCCAGCTGACTGGAGAGCGAGTGGACGGCTTCGTCGTGCCGACGCACGGTGTCCCGCATACTGTCCTCGTGCCGAAGCAGATCGTCGCGCAACTGCCCCATGGCGGCATCGCGTTCGCCGCGTTCGCGCTCGAAGACCGCTTGCGCCGACTCCAGCCGGTGTTGCCACTCCTGCGCTTGCAGGATGGACTGCCGCCGTTCGGAGTCGAGCGACTCCTGCAGTCGCGCCTGTGCATCCAACGCCTGCTGCAATTGCGATTGCAGCATTTCGTAACGGGCCGCCTCGGCCGCGAGCCGGCTTTGGTACTCGACCTCGGACTTGCCCCGCTCCTCCTGCGTCTGCGTTCGCAGCGCCCCGAGACGCTCTTCGTACACGCCGATCAATGCCCGCCGGTCATCCTCGGCCGCGCGCCGTTCGCCCTCCGATCGCGACCGAATGGATTCTTTCTCCTGTTCGGTCTCCTGCCGCTCACGTTCGGCCTCAAGTCTTTGGGTTTCGATCTGCTTCTGCGCCGCCTCCAGTTGGCGATGGAGACGTCCCTCCGCGACGACCGCGGCGATATAATCGGCGGCGGCGTGGAGACGACGCGCCCGGTCGTCGTCGAAACAGTCGGAGGATGGGTCGGCGAGTACGATCACGCCCAGAACCCGGCGCTCGGCCGATCCCACCGAGCCGGTGACCAGTGGTAGACCGAGAATCGAACGGTATTCGGCCGCCTCCCACTCAGGGAAAAACAGCCGGATCTCATCGGGACGGGAGAACAGATGCGCCTTGTGCAGGCGCGCCAGACGATCAAAGCCGGTGCCGCTCCCTTTGACTGACTCGACTTGGCGGCGGAATGTCTGGGACATGTTGGCCGCCCCGGTCAACACCCACTCGTTGCCCGCTGGGCTGTGCAGCCACAAACCGCCGGTGGCGACACCCGCCGCCCGCACCATTTCCTTCAGCGCAAAATCGAGAACTTCCAGGAATGCATAGGGGCCGCCAACCACGTCGCGCAGAGTGTCGAACAGATCGAACCCCGCCCGCACTTCCTCAAGCCGATGCCTCTCTTCGGCCAGATCGCGCAGCCGCTCGATCGATCCGGCCAGCACCAGCGCCAATCCCAATGCCGCGTCAATCGCCGAGAAGAACGTGATGCCGTGAGAAAGCGAGGCCAAGCCCCCGGGCAACGCCGTGGGCCAATTCGCCACAATGGTCAGGAAGGCGCTGAGGAGGAAAAGAGCCAAACCGGCATAGACTTTACGCCATCCCAGAAAGCCCAGAGTCCAGTAACGTTCATGATTTCGAAAGGCCCAAAAGAACAAAATCGCCGCAATAGCGGCCTGCAAGATACCCACCCACAACATGTTCATCGCTCACCCTGCCTTTGTGTCAACGCCTCGTTGTCAATTCACGTCACTTTGACAAGTCGAAGTATCACAATCCGATAGCCGTGTCAAGCAAAATGCAGCCGAATCATTTGCCGAGACGCCGCCAATCTTCTGGGCCAACTGGCTCACCCAGAATCGGTTGTGAATCCGGCTTGGAGCGGGAGAAGTTCGAATTTGGAACAATTTACACGGCAGCGCGAGTATTTCGAATCTTGGCGATCATGGAGCCGTCAGATATCTTGTAGATCCGTTGCGCGATGGGCGGATGGGAGCATTGACGATGAGCGATTCGGAGCGACACATGCGGGGACGGGGTGCGTCGATGACCGGAGGGCTGATTGTCACCGGAGTCGGTTTGATTTTCCTCTTGAGCAACATGCGGATTATTCCCAGCATCGGTCGCGTCTGGCCCTTGTTCATGATTGTCGTCGGCGTGGCGTTGCTCGTCGGCGCTCTGCGCGGCCGCGGGTCTACCGATTCCACAACGGTGCCGCCGAGCCCTCCACAATAATCCCGTTGTCGCTTAGGCAGCGTTGCTTCTCGCGCCGCTGTGCGGGAGCACAAATATGTGCCACGGCTCTTCAGAGCCGTGGGGAGAACGTTCCATCCTTGGAACGGCGCGGGCCTGAAGGCCGGTGTCACCCGTTGAGTCTTCCGAAGTCTCGTGCCGGTCAGTCCTTCAGGGTAAACCCTTTAGAGTTTCTAACCCAATGAACTTCCGGTTGTGCCGGTCAGCCCTTGGGCTGACGGAAGATGTCATGAGGGCAGAGGGTCAGCCCCAAGGGCCTGTTGAAAAAGCCCCATTTCTCGCTCCGCTCCACGGCGTCACACGAGGACGTGTGACGCCGTGAATGACAATGGGCTGCCACACGAGGACGTGTGGCAGCACTTCCTCACGTTGGGTATCCAGAGGGTTTCTCAACACGCCCCAAGGGCTGACCCGCACCGTAACGTCATTCTGTTCGAAGATCCTACGGCTCGCAGGGCGGCGGCCCCGGGTCAGGGTTGCCGCGGAAGGCCACACCGATCAGTTGCACGACGTCGAGAATGTCATAGACGCGGTTGAAATCCATGTCTCCCGACCAGTACGGCACCAACGGCTGTGTCGAACCGCGGAAGACCACGCCGATCAGGCCAACAACGTCGAGGACATCGTAGACCTGATCGTGATTCACGTCGCCAAGTCTGTAGTTCAATCCCAGTTCTGAGACGACCGGCGCCGACGGGACCGAGAACGTCGTGTCGAGAGTGGCATATCCAGGGCGCGACACCCGCAGGTGGGTCGCACCCAAGATCGCGCCGTTCAGGGCAAACCGGCCGCGGGCATCGGTCGTGGTCAAAGGTGATCCGGGCAGATCCGGGGCGGTGATCAGCGTTCCGGAGGAGTCGGGCGCGCCGTCGCACAACCCCATGGTCCCCGCCACGGAGAAGTAGTTGGCGGTGACGACCTGCATGCTGTCCTTCGTCACGTTGCCGCCGTGATCGCGGGCGGTGACGCGCACCCACCAGGCGCCGTTGTTGAAATTCTGCGTCTGCCAGGCCCGGTCGGCGTCCGAGGCCTCGACCACCGAGTCGCCATCGGTGTTGGTCACGATGAAATAGAAGGCGCGCGTATTGTAGTCGCCGTAGCTCTTGTAGGTGGCGTCGTCCTGATAAATGACATTGACGTTGTCCTCCCAGAACAAGTGACCGGTGAAGGCGAAGGAGACGATCTCGCCGGTCGAGAGGGTGTCGTTGTGGATCTCATAGCTTATCTGGTCGGGAGTCACCGACCAGGTCGTCGAGGCCACCTCGTCCTGGACACGGGCAATGATGTCGACCGGACCGGAGACGGGTGTCCCGGGGGCGAAATAGGTGTGGCTGTTGTTCACGGCGAAGGCCAGGTCCCCCTCATCGTTGACTGGGATGAAATAGGGGGGCGTCGTATCGGTGATGGTCTGCAATTCATCCATCGGATTGGCGATGAAATCCCAGTCCGCGGGCCATGGGTAGCCGGTGTCATGGATTTTCACAAAGTGGCAATGCGAAAAGTTGGCGATCGGCCAGAA
>JACQFV010000122.1 GCA_016199865.1 Candidatus Zixiibacteriota bacterium
GCATTTCCTTACTGCCTGATCGCTATCCCACCCGATGCACTTTGATGATGTGCGTTGCGCCGGAAGCAACCGCGTGACCCACGAGTAAGATCACGTCCTGGCCCGACTTGGCCAGACCCTGTGAACGAATCACGCGCTGGGCCGTGGCGATCATCTGGTCGGTGGTGCGGACCATCGGGATGTAGAGCGGCGTCACGCCCCACAGTCCGCTCAGATACCGCAACGTCTCCCGATGCGGCGTGAAGGCAAAGACCGGTTTGGCCGGGCGCTGCTTGGAAACGCGTAGGGCGGTGCGTCCCGACCGGGTGAACACCCAGAAGGCCGTGGCGGCCGACTCGGCCAGAAGCAACAGCGCCGCATCGATGACCGCGTGCCCGACCGTGCCGTCGGGGGGACGGTCCTCCCGGCGCACACGACGGAATCCCAACCCGAAGCAGGCGGAACTCTCGGCGGCGGTGCAGATTTTCGCCATCGTCTTGACTGCCAGATCAGGATAGCGCCCCACGGATGTCTAGGCCGACAACATGACGCAATCGGCGCCGTCATAGACCGCGTTCGCCACGTCGGAGGCCTCGGCCCGTGTCGGGCTGGGATGTTCGATCATCGATTCCAGCATTTGTGTGGCGACGATTACCCATTTTTCCGCGCGGGCGCACTTCTGGATGATCATCTTCTGCGCCGCCGGGACTTTCTCGACCGACAACTCAACCCCCAGATCGCCGCGCGCCACCATGATCCCATCGGCCGCGTCGATGATGTTGTCGATGTCCGCCAGCGCCTGCGGCTTTTCGATCTTGGCGATGATGGGGCGCACGGTTCCGGCGCGTTTCATCACCCGGCGGACCCGTTGGACGTCCGCTGCCGAACGCACAAACGACATCGCGACGAAATCGACGTCATGTTTCAGCGCAAATTCCAGATCGATTTGGTCCTTTGGCGTGAAGGCGGGAATGGACAATGCCCGGCCCGGCAGGTTGATCCCCTGATGTGAGCCCAAATGTCCACCGGTGACCACGCGCGCGACGACGGCGCTGGCCTGAATTTCCTGCACTCGCAATTCGATCGCGCCATCTACCAGGAGGACCGAATCACCGCAACGGACTTCGGCGCTCAGTCGGCGGAAAGGAGTCGGAATCCACGTGGCTGGTCCCGACGGCCTGCCTCCGCCGAGGCGAACCGTCTGCCCGCGCGACAGATTGATGCCCGCGCCCAGATCGCCGACGCGTAGTTTCGGACCTTGCAAGTCGGCCAAGACGCCGATTGGCCTGCCCGCTCGCTCGGCGGCAGCCCGCAGGAGCCGCAGGCGGCGGCCATGCGCGCGATGGTCGGCGTGCGACATGTTCAGCCGAGCCACGTCCATGCCGGCCTGGATCATCCTATCCAAGACATACGGGTGATCGGTCGCCGGACCCAGCGTGCAGAGAATCTTGGTGCATTTGCGGGCGATGCTCATCGGAGCAAGATCGGTAGTTTGCCAATCGGAGTGAAGCGTCGATATCGGAGTTGACTCAGGTGCGCGCGCCCGCACATGGGACTGTGTCGGTGGCGGCTACGCGTGCCGCGGAGCGTGGATCTCGCCGCCTTCGGGGCCGTAGAAGAGAATCCAGACGACCAGGTCGTCGGTGAAATCCTCGAAGCGATGAACTTCGCCGGCGGCGGCGAACAGGAAATCGCCGGGGCCGAACGGTTCCCGCTTCGCACCGTTGAGGAAAAAGCCGGTGCCCTGAACCACGACATAAACTTCATCCCGCGTGTGCGGCGTCTGCGGATCGTTCCCAAGCGGCGCATAGATTTCGGCCACGAGACTGCCGTGCTCGAAGACGCGCACGAAGCGGGCTCCCAGCGGGCCGGGCAAACGCGCCATCCCTTCCTTCACGGTGACGCGCCGACGATCATCCAACATCCGGTATTCTCCTGTGGTAGCGGGCGGAATAACGTCTATTGAGTCTCGCGTAATATAGAGACATGCCGGGTGCCCCACCGCTTGCGGTGGGATTGCCCGAACCATCCTCCCACAGCACGCTGTGGGCCACCAATCTCTTCTCTTGACCCGCTGTCACTGGATTATACGAGACTCAATAAGTCGCCCGCAATGATGTCACGATATTCGCCCGCGCCGCCCGTACTGAGGGCAAAAATCCGCCGAGCAGCCCCATAACAATCGCAAACAGGAACGATCCGATCACGATGCCTGGCGAGAGCGCAAACCCGAAGGCCAATTCCGAGAACGTGTCCCAATTCGTCGTAGACACCGTGACCACGGTCATGAATGAAGCGGCCAGCACCCCCACGGCGCCGCCCAGCAAAGACAGCCAGATCGACTCGGCCAAAAACACGACGAGGACCCGTCGGCGCGAGAACCCGATGGCGCGCAGGGTGCCGATCTCAACGGAACGGTTGGCCACAGCGGCGTACATCGTGATCATGGCGCCGATCATGGCGCCGAAGGAGAAAAACACCGACACGAAAATCCCGAGCACCCGGATAAACGTCGCCGTCGTACGTGACTGGTCGGCGTAGTAGATTTTTTCGCGTTTCACGTCGACCGTCATGCGCGGGTCGTCTTCAAGCCGGGTGCGAAAGACCTCGAACTGGACGGGGTCCTTCAGTCGCACGGTGACCGACGAGTAGATGTTGCGGCGAAACGACTGCTGCACCTGTTCGACGTCGGCCCACAGTTCCGAGTCAAACCCCGAGTCGCCAGCGTCGAAGAGGCCGACGACCGTCCAATCACGCTTGGCGAACGTGACATGCTGACCCAGGCCGCATCCCGTGAAATTGCGTGACACCGACCGACCGGCGATCACTTCCGAGGTCCCCGGCTGAAACATGCGCCCGGAGACCAGCTGGACGTTCGGTCGCAACGAAAAGACGTTCTGCGTCGTGCCGCGAATCACCACGTTGGCCGTATCACCGTTGCGGCGCTTGCTGGCGCTGATCAAAACGACGATTTCATTGGTGGCGATCGGCGTGCCGTCGGCCGCGACAGCGACCTCCGGCTGTGTCTTGATCACCCCCGACTGGTCGCGCAGCACCAATGACACGGTTTCCGTGTTGGCGCCGTCGCGCACGACGATGGCGTTCTCCTCCGAGCCGGTGGCCACAAGCGTCACCTCCAGCCCGTGCGCCAGCATCATCACCACCGCAAAGACAAAGACCACCAGCCCCAGACCGACCACCGTCAGGATCGTGGTCAGTTTGCGGACCAAGAGGTTGCGCAACGTGTAACCGAGAAGCAGTCCCATGCGAATCCCTCGTACCAATCCGATACAGACCCGATGCGGTCATTCTGAGCGAAGCGAAGAATCTGCTGTCCAGACGACTCCTGTGAGATGAAATCACCTCAGATTCTTCGCCGTTTCGCTCCCGGAGCTACACGGCCCAGAATGACATGAAACACGAATGGATCGGTTCTGTCCAGATCTGCTGCCTTTCACCCAATCCGCCTCAGGCCACTGACGATCGGCAGACGAACCGCCCGCCACGCCGGGAAAATCGCGGCCATAAACCCTACCGCCAACGCGACGGCCCCCGACAAAGGATAGGTCCGCCAATCGATCGGGAAGGCCGGAAAATAGGCCCTGAGAAAAGTCGCGACCACGTGCAGCACCGGAAACAAGAGCATGATCCCCACAACACCTCCGAGTCCCGCGATCAGCACCGACTCCCCCGCGATCAGACCCAGTATGCGCCCGCCGCCGAAGCCCAGCGTCCTCAAAACCGCGTATTCGGAAATTCGCTCGCGCGCGGTCATCGCCATGGTGTTGGCCGCCACCAGAAGAATGATCCCGGCCACCATGAACGAGACGATCTGCAAAGACAGGATGATGGTACCCGACATGGCCACGAAACTCTGCTGGAACGCGGCTTCGGTCTCCGTGATTGTTTCATCGGCCGAATTGTCGAACTCGCGGTCAACGGC
>JACQFV010000004.1 GCA_016199865.1 Candidatus Zixiibacteriota bacterium
CCATCCGGTTACTACGGCCAGACCATACCGGACACGGTGATATCCCGTTCACCCCAAGAGTCGGTGCTGGCGACCAGTTGGATGGAAATACTCCCGGATTTCTCGGTACTGCGCGGATATGAGACCCGCCCCTTTGATGCCATGGCGGTCACCGTGGCGCATGAATTTCACCACGGCTGCCAGTTCGGCGGATATGACGCGCTGGAGGCGGAATTCCGCAACCAGCGTCTGCAGTCCTGGTGGCTCGAAGTGTCGGCCGTGACGATGGAGGACATCGTCTTCAACGACGTGAACGATTACCGGCTCTACCTGCCGTTTTTCTTCTCCTACCCTGGGTGGTCACTGCGCCTGTTTGAGGGAAGCATCAACGAGCAGCTTCATCCGTATGGGTCGGTCATCTGGGGGAAATTTCTGACCGAGCGATTTGGCCAGACCATCTTGCGACGGATCTGGGAGATTTGCGGCGAAACACCGGGGTTCAACACGTTTGATGCCTTCAAGCAGGCGCTGTCCGAACAGGGCACGTCGTTCGATCGTGAGTGGGCCGAGTTTCTGGTCTGGAATTACTTCACCGGCTCCCGGGCGGCGAGTTGGGGATACCGTGAGGGGGCGTTCTACCCGGAGTATGTGGACTCGCAATTGGTCCCTTATGACCAGTATCCCGTTGCCGATACCAGCTCGGCGACCGGATTTCCGCATAACACCGACGAATTGGCCGCGAGTTACATGGCGTTTCGACCGCCGCCCTCCGACACGCCGACCACGTTTCACATTCTCGTGACCCCGCACCGGCCGAGCGATTTTGAGCAGTGGATGCTGGTGACGGCGGGGATTCGGGGAACGGCCGAACCCGTGGTGCATTTCACCCGCGATATCCTCAGCGGACCGATCAATTTTGCCGATTGGGGCATTTTCGATCAGGTGCTGGTCATCGCCTCCCCGTTCAAGGAGGATCCCAAAGAGGAACGTTTGGATCGCGCCTTGTCCTACAGTTTTGAGGTTCGCGACACTCTGAGTGGACTGGTGACGGCCACGGCGATCAAGAAAGTTTATTCCAATCCCCTCGATCTCTCCGCCGGCGGGGATGCCGCGTTCCAAATCGATGTAGCGCGGGCCGATCCGGTGCCGGTGGCGCTGCAAATCTTCACCATCGATGGCCAGCTTGTGCGCGGGCCCGACTACGGCGATACGGGCGATCCGATGCACAAGGAGAAGGGGCGAACCCTCGCGCGGCTGTCTTGGGATGGCACGAACGACGCGCGCCGAACCGTGGCCAGCGGCATCTATCTGGCGCTCGTGCAGATCGGCGACAAACGGGAAGTCATCAAAGTCGCCATCAAGAACGGTCGATGAATCCCTCGCTGCGGCGGCTGGCGCGCAGCGGCGGCCTCGTCGCCGCCGCGTTTGCACTGAAATATCCGCTCGTGGCGATCCCCGGCCTGGAACCCCTGACGTTGGTGTTCTTCGCTTTAGGATACGCCTATGGCCCGATCTGGGGCGCCCTGGTGGGAGCCACCGGCGAGGTCGTCTATGCGACGCTCAATCCCCTTGGTGTCGCCGTTGTTCCCGTTTGGATGGCGCAGATCATCGGCATGGCGGGAGCAGGCGTGGCCGGAGGAGCAACCAGATTTCTGGCCGACCATCTTGCCCATCGCGATGGGCGGCTGCCGGCCATTCTCGCGGGAGTCCTGGCGACTCTGTTTTTCGACGCCGTGACCAATCTGGCCTACGCGCTGTCGATCGGACCCTTCTGGCCGGTCCTGCTGGCGGGTCTCCCCTTTGCGGCGGTCCATGTCGCATCAAATGCATTGCTGTTCCTGACGATCTTTCCGACTCTGCGGCGATGGCTCATGAGGCCTGCACACGCGGTCGTCGAGCCCTCTGCGACCTGATCGCCATCCGGGCCGCCATTGCAGCCACGCTTCTGGCTTTGATTGCCTTCGGGACCCATGCATGGGCTGGTCAGATCGCCGTCCCCGATTCTGCCGCGGTCTACGATTCGACCGCGACTGTGACTGTACGTCCTCTGCCAGATACATCGGTGACACCGACAGTCAAGACATCCTCCTCGGACACATCGCGTCCTTTCTATCCGCCCTTCACCGCCCGAAGTGAAATCCGCAGAGAATACGAGCGGGCCATCGCCGGAGCCGACTGGCCAATGCCCGATCCCAAGGTCGTCGCCGCCGGCGATCTGGCCGACTGGCTCACCTTGTTCCCCGGCTATGACGTCGATGACGCGCCGGGAGCCGGAGAGAACCGTTTCTACACCCACTGGGGGCTGGCCGAGCGGGCGGGCGACTGGCTGGTCGATGGACGGCCGATCCAGTGGCAACGGCTGTCATTTCCAGAGCGCGCCCAGTTCGACCCGGGCATCGTGCCGTCATTCGCGTTCCAAAAGTATCACGTTGGCGAAGAGATTCAACTCGAGCACGACACTCTGTGGGGCCCCAAGCCGCGCTCATCGTATTTTGTGCGCCAGGGCGATTTCGCCGACACGTACTCCGAGGCGATGTTCCGGCGCCGCTTCCGGCAGGGAATCGGAATCGACCTGGGCTTCACCTTCCTCAACAGCGACGGCCGATTTGTCGAGGATGATCGCAAGTTGCGCCACCTCGATCTTCAAGCGATTGGTCCGGCGCGCCACGGCACATTTTGGTCGTATCGGTTCACGCAGTTTCGCGACAAATCCATGGTCGTGACACCGGAGATGTTTGACTCAGTCCATCCGGACCGCGACGACCTCTTATGGCAAATGGAGGCAACTCTGTACCGCCCGGCGCTGGACGGGGCGGGATGGACGGCCGGTCTCACCATGCAATCGGGCAAGCAGGACTTGAACGACGCGCCGTCGGGATATCACATCCACAGCCGCGACCGCTTATGGTCTCTATGGGGAACAAACGAATGGCGCGGGTGGCTGCTCGACGGAAATCTCGATCTGGAAGAGTTAAACGTTGACAACGCGGGGCCGCGCCGTTGGCTGGCATCGGCTGCCGCGGGGAAAACGTGGACGATGGCCGGTGGCTGGAGCGCAACTTCGCGCCTCCGGCTCGCCAACGGCGACACCGATCCTTTGGCTCCGGAAGCGACTGTCGTACTGACACCCGGTATACATTCGTCCGCATTGCCGGTCGTGCGAGTGGAACGGACCCGGACCTTGCCGACGCTCTTTGATAGGAACCGTCCCCGCACCGATTCGGTGGCGCTCATCGGATCGACCGGCGGCGTATTCTATTCGGAGTCGGGGACTCCCGACCTGCCGGCCCAGTGGACCAATGCCCTGAGCGTCCGCTGGGGCGCGGCACACTCTGCCGACTCGTCGCGGCAGCACCTGAGCATCGAAACCTACGCGGCGTACGTGGAAGACTACATCCGTTGGGATGACACCCTGCTCATCGACACGCTCTTGGGCGCGCCGGTCTTGCATGACCACGCGCGACCGACCGGCGGCGATTGCCGGACCGTCGGGGTGGCGATTGGCGCATACGGGCCGTTATGGCGCAAGATCGTTTATGATTTTGCGTATGCCGCCAAGTATGCCGCAACGCTCGATGGGGAGCGTCTGCCCGGGTATTACCCCCACAAGGCCCATCTGATTCTCTCGTGGATCGCGCCCCAGTTTCGCTACAAAGTCGATTTGCGCCTCAATGCCATCGGGCTGTGGTGGTACGCCGACCGGCGGATTGTGCCGACATTGTATACCGAACCCCATGTCTTTCGCTTCGACCTGTCGGGTTCCGCCACGATGAAGAGTTTCACGTTCTATGCCCTGATGCAAAATGTGGCCGGGTTCGCCTACCGCACCCAGGCGGGGTACCCGTACACCGGTCGCATGCTGCGCTTTGGCATCGACTGGCACTTCTTGGACTGACGGATCATGACCCAGAGAAGGTGAAAATCGACTATGGCGGTGCGCGGTATACGGGGCGCCATTCAGGTGCCGGACAACACGGTTGAGTCGATCGACGAAGGCACGCGTGTGCTCTTGCGTCGCATGGTCGAGGCCAACAACCTCGCGACGGACGACATCATTTCCATCTTCCTGACGGCCACGGTCGATCTGGACGCTGACTATCCGGCGGCGGCGGCGCGCGCCATGGGATGGACGCATATCCCCCTCCTGGACGCCCAGGAAGTCGCCGTCCAAGGCGGCATGCCGCGGGTGATCCGTGTGCTTATGCACGTCGAGACGAATCTGACTCATCGTCAGATTCATCACGCCTATCTCGGCGACGCCGCGCGTTTGCGTCCCGATCTCGCGGGCCAATAACAGGCGCCGGCCATGGCGATCCGCCGCAAATCCAGCCCACGACGCTCCACCGTGTCTCCCCTCTTACTCAAGGGACGGACCGTGGGTGTGATCGGGCTCGGGCAAGTCGGCGGGTCGATAGTGCAGAGTCTGGGCAGATATCGGCCCACACTGACAGTGTATGGCTACGATGTGAATTCGGTACTCGCCCGCCGCGCCCGTACGCATTGCCGGTGGGCGCAATCCATACGTGACATCGTCGGCGCCAGTGATCTGCTTATTCTCGCGGCGCCGGTGCCGGCGATTCTTCGGCTGCTTCCCATCGTTGCGGCGGAAGCACGGGGCCACCGTGCAGGCAAGCGCTTGACGGTGCTGGATACCGGTACCGTCAAGGCGGCGCCCATGCGGGTTGCGGCTCGGTACAAGGGCTTGTTCGATTTCGTCGGACTGCACCCGCTGGCCGGAAATGAAAGGCGTGGGTGGGATGCAGCGACACCCGATCTGTTTCTGGACCGACGAATTGTCTACTGCACGACGGCGCCTCGGAGCCGTTGCGTGGCACACGCGCGTGAGTTGATCACACTTCTGGGAGGAACGGCGATCAAAATGGACGCCCAGGAGCACGATCGCTTCGCCGCTTTGGCCATTGGACTGCCGCATGTGCTGGCATTCGCCGCCGATGGGCTTGCGAATGCCCCCAAACGAGGTAACCCGCTCCGTGGCGGCTCATGGGAATCACTGACGCGAGTCGCCGCGTCTGAACCGACTATGGTTGCCGGTTTTCTTTCCGCGAATGTCCGGGAGCAGACCCGGATTCTCAGGCGATTTGGCCGTCGGCTCGATGGCCTGATTCGGGCGCTGGAAAATCAGTCAGCCGCCGAATTGACGAAGACGTTGGAGCACCTGGCGCGGCGCTGAGACGAATGCGAAGCACAGGCCTGTCGGGGGTACTGAAAAACCCTCTCATGCGGGAAATGAACGCAGACAAGAATGTCTGCGCCACCAAGTGATTACGACTTACCCGGGATCTGGTGGGGCAGACATTCCTGTCTGCCCGGTTTTCAACAGCACCCTACCGGCTGCACCCGCTCCGCAACTCACCCTCGCCCAAAAGGACGTAGTTGGCGATCGCTACGACATCGAGGATGTCAACCGTGCAATCGCCATTGAGGTCGGCCTGCTCCAGTCCGCCGACGGGAATGACATGGCGGAAGACGGCATCGACGACCCGTCGAACGTCGCGAACGTCAAGAGAAACGTTGGCGTCCAGGTCGCCGGGAATCTTTGACGGCACTCCGAGCCAGTCGGCCAGTGCGGACATGAGCGCGGTGGCGTCCTGAGTCCGAACGTAGAAGAGCGGTAGAGAGATGAAGGCAAAACGATTGCTCAAACCGTCTCGGAGAACTCCGATCGGCGATCCTTCGCGGTCGGCATTGTCGGTTTCGGAATCGTAGGTGAGGGCAACCGACGCGCCTCCCACTCCCTGCATCCCCCACAGAAAACCCAGCCGGCCATGCCACTCCGCCGGGACGCGGGCGGTGTCAAAGACCAGATCGGGGAATCCCTCGGCGCCGTGCGCGCCGTTGCAATCGATGGCGGCGAGAGGATAGATGCTCCCGACGCCGAACCGGTCGTGAAGAAAACTGCCCTCCCGCTGCAGGCAGAGTCCACTGCAATTGGCGATCTCTTCGACGGTGCGCCAGCCGGTCATGACGAGGTCGTTGTGGTAGGTGAGGTACCAATTCAGAACTGTCCAGTATTCGGCGGGCCAGACCTTCTTGGAGGGCGAATCATTGAGCCAGACCAAAGTCCGATACTGCCCCAGTGCCGATTTGTCGAGCCCTTTGCCGCTCTCCTTACGGTAATACGCGTGGGGGTACGCCACGAACATGCTGTCATAAATCGCCTGCCTTTGGGCCGCATCCGGTCCCCCCGATCCCTGATCCGACATGTCCAGGAGCAGGAATCCCCGGTCGAAGACGGCCGCCCGCGCCGACACGGCGGCGGACATGCCGCTGGAATTCCCATCGTTGTCGACGCTCTGAACACGGTAGAATTGAATCTGCCCGCCGGCGCGCGAATCCGACCAGCGATGATCCGGCCATGACGGTACAATGGGTTCCAATGAGTTGGAATCGGCACCGCGCCAGATCTCATAGTGGTTCACGTCCAGTTCGATGGGCACGTCCCAGGTCAGATCAATCCGGCGATAATCCGCGTTGGCAAAGACCCCTATCGGCATGCGTGGGAACCGCAAGGGCGTCATCTGGGCCTCGGGCTGCACGGACGATTCGCGCCCGGCCGTGGTCAGCCCCGTGACGCTGACAAAGTATGGAGTTCCTTCGGCGAGGCCTTCGATAACGGCGCCGGTCGCGGCACCGGGCACGTCCATCGACCGATCATAATCGCCGGATTGCAACCCCCAGTAAACACGATACCAGGCGATATCGCCGCCCTTCAGCCGGGCCCAACGCAACTGCAAGGACGCGCCATCGCCGACGTCGGCAACCGTGAGTGACTCCACGGCCGACGGGGTGGCCGCTACGATAAAGGTCGTCAAGGCCGCGATCTTGGCGACCTCCGCCCAGTAACGCGGATTGAGCTTGGCGACGCGGTCCGACTCCGTATTGTGGGCATTGTTGGCATCCCCCTCGCTGAGATCGATCCAGTGGTATCCCAAGTGCGCGAACGGCCACCAGTCGGAGGTCGGAGCGGCATTCTGATAGTGCGGCTTGAGCCAGGTGTGCTCCAGCCCCATCCGCTCCGCCAAACGGGCAAACCCGAACGATTCCGCGTCGGCATCGACGTTCAAGTCGGGCTGGCCATCGTTGGTAAAGCCGATGGCATCGACGTCGATCACGACATTCAATTTCCGTGGGTCGAAACCGTTGAAGAACGCATCCGCCATCTCATTCGAGCCCCCTTCGACTTGTTCGCCACCGCCGAACGCGACGAAGAGCACCGTCTTGCGCGTGGGCAGATCGGAGAGGATTCGGGCGGCTTCGAGCACGGCGGCGACGCCGGACGCGTCGCGATCACCACCCGGCGCAAAAATCAGAGGATCGCCACCGTCGGTCACTTTCGTGTCGTAGCGGGCGCCGATCACGACCACGTCGGAGGGTTCCTGGGTCCCGGCTTTGGTACATATGACGTTGTGCGCCTGCCCCGTGCCCTGCCCGAATTTGGTGTCCGAGACGAGAAACGTGTCGGCGCGAGCCGCGGTGTATCCGAAGGAGTGGAACTTGGCGATCAAGTAATCCATGGCGGCGCGGTTGGAATCGGTGTAGGTGAACCGTGTCTGAAAGCGTTCCAACCGTGTTGCATACGCCACGAGCGAATCGACTGACAGCCGTCGGGTTATCGAATCCAGAATGGGATCGGCCGTGAACTGGCCCCTCGCCGCGGCAGCCACGGGTTCTTCATAGCGGAGCAAGTGAGTGGTTGACCTGGGAGTGATGGCATCGGTGTCGTCGAGCGGCTGAAACGACAAATGGGCGCCATCAATACATGCCAGGACGGCCGCGTCAGCCGGCAATTCGAAGACGTTCGCCTGGCGATCGACGGACTGCAAGCCGAGCGCCGCCGCGCGATCAAAGAGATCGCGTTGCCCCAAATCAAGGCGTAAGGTAACCAGGGGACCGGGGCCGGCAGAATGTGCCGGCGCGGACAAAGCCAGAGTGAGTGGCGCAACAAGCAGAGCACGGACCCAGAGCACCAACGCCCTGGTACTCCCCTGTCTCGTCTTCGTCTTGGCCACGCGTCCCATACTCCCCCTGACCCAGTGTAGGTCATGGACAAGCCGATGGTCAATCAAGGACACGCCGGAGGTGCCGACCCAACCGCGCGACCGGCGTCACTCCGACCAGTGCCCAAGTTACTTACCGGCCGCTGCTGGGGATATTCCCACGGTGACCCGTGGAAGTGGAAGAATCTGTGATTGGGCGGACTCTGCCCTACCAATCGGCGCAGGTGTTCAGATCGGGCTTCGCGGCGGCAGACTCGAGCGGAACACCAGATAGCGGCCGTCGAGAACCCTTCCCACCACGCGGAGAAACCGTTCCGGGGCCAGACCCTGTAACCCATACAGGTTCCAGAGTTCCTTTTCCCGTTCGCGAACGTAGGGGGTGACTTTGCGCTTGGGCATGACCGACCTCCCGGCGAATGTGTGCGAAACCTGTGCTGCGGGTGGGCGCATACCCATGTGAGGCCTTCTCGATCTTATTTGCCGCGGCAGGGAAATAATCCCGGCAACGCGGCTTGATGTTACGAAATGGGGCTTGCCAATCCTTCGATTGGTTTCCACCGGTGGGATATGAGGGGAGGCGGAAACCCTTCTCTCCAACAAAAATACGCAGCGAACGCTGTAACGTTTAAGGGAAAATCCTGGGATGCAGCTTGAACGGGTTGTCTTGTCTCACTGGGTCGGCAGATTGACCAACGAGTCAAACCGCTCGGTGGTCAGGCCGAACCGGGCGCGCACCATCGAGGCGACTTCCGCCACGGCGACACGTTTCCCGTAGGCGTTGAGGTCGACCGGCCGTGCCGCCGGCCCTGCCTCACGCCGTCGCAGGCTCGGCCTCCAGGGTCGCCATCATGGTTCGCGGTCGCCTGTCGTCAGAATTTCTCATGCCATCAGCGGGATTCAATTTTACTTCCCCGGATCGTGCAACGGCGGCGGCAGAATCGGGCCGCGCTTGAGGTTGCGATCCGACTTTTGTACTTCGATCTCGCCAATCAATACACTGGGCGCGATGGCCGACACCGGAACCCACCCCGATTCGGCGCCGCAAACACCGTTGAAGACGCCGGGATCGTCGCTTGCCGCCTGGATGCTCTCCAATACCGCCAGCGGAGTGCCGATCAGTTCCACCCCGCGCACCAGCTCTTCGTGGCCATCGGACACATAGACTTTCTTGACAACACGGGGCCGCACGCGCAGTGTCTGGACGCCGTAGGATGACGTGTTGGTCTCCCCCGAAGCGATGTCCTCAAAGACCAATCCGTACTCCTTGCCGCCTTTGCGACAGGCATCGAGAAGTTTGGCCTTGAGATCGTTGTAACTCACCGGCTGATCTGCTGAGACAAACAAAGAGCCCATGCGGCTGACCGGATCGCTCCAGATGTCGGCGCGTCCATGGCCGTTGGAGACGTTGATCCCCTTGATCGGTGTGCGGCACATGAGGAAACTCCGCAAAATCCCCTTGTCCACCAATAAAGTTCGGGACGATTTGACTCCTTCTTCGTCGTAGTTGTACTGGCCATACAATTCCGTCCCGGCGGCCGTCGTCAACGTCGGGTCGTCGACCACCGTGAGGAAATCTGGGATGATGCGGGTGTTGATCTTGTCTTTGAACGTATGTCCTTCAGCTTCGCGACGGGTCCGGTGCCCCTCCAGACGGTGCCCCAGCGCTTCGTGAAAGAAGACCCCGGAAGCGCCGTGGCGGATGATCGCCGGTCCGGTGTAGGGCTCCATGACCGGCGCCAGACGCAAGGCCAAAAGCAGATCAATCAAGGAATCGGCGGCATGGGCCAGTGAGGACGAATCAGGCATCGTTGCCAGATGATGCGACTTGTAGACTGTCTCGAGGGTCAACGGCATGCCGTCGTCGGCCCGCGCTTCCGCCGAAATCGACAGCGAGTAGTTGTGCATCGAAGTGCGCAGTTGTGTCTTCTCGGAGGTGAGCAGATAACGGGTCTGGGCAACCGCCACGTAATCCACGTCCGAATCATAAATGAGCGAATCTTTGCGGAAACGGGCCGAAATCGCCCGCACGATGTTTTCCCACCGTTTGCGGTCGATTGCCAGTGTGTCGATTGGTTCGATGACGTTGACCGCCGGCGCCGGGGAGAAATCGTCGGGATTGTCGGGCTTCTCGACCTTCTGAATCTGGCCGCCGCGCTTGGCAACAAACTGCTCCAATGCCTGCTTGTAGCGGTAATCGGTCAGGAGCCACAGGTCCTGCCGGAGCGCCGCCGTGTCATTCTCGATGGCGGCATACCGTCTTTCGTACTGATAGGAATCATCGTTGCGTGGGTTATAAAAGACCGACTCATCGTCGGTCGTGTTGTCCACTTTGTACGAACCGACGCGCACGTCGACCGCCAGTGCCCGATAGCGTTCGCCGCCGGAGGAGGTTAGGGCGCCATAGGTGGCGTGGAGGGCGACCGTCTTTAGATCCGTGAGCCGGTAAGAAATAAAATACGGCGCCTCGAAATTATCCAGATGCAGACGCGCCGACGACCGGGAGAGTTCGCTGTGCATGGCCTGAATGATGGGGTCCGGGGCGTCCGGCGCTGCCAATCCGCTGGAGACTGCAATGATGCCGGCGACCGCGCCGCCGATGAGACCCAGAATCCGAAGCCGTCCGAGCACCCGTGACCTCCCGTTGCTCATGGTTTGTGGCCGTTCCTACCCGGCAACTTGTGCCACCGGGACGGCCGGTAAGAAACAGCGGAATCGATTGGGGGCAACGATCGATTTGCGGAGAACAACCCTTCAACGGCTCCGGCCACGCGCTCGCTTCCGACTCAGTTTCGCGCGCGGTTTGGCCCGGGCACGGGCTTTGGGACGGGGGCGGGAACGGCGACCGGCGTGCTTGCGCACCATCTCCATGCGCAGAAGTTTTTCCAGACTGGCCTTGGCCGGGTCGAAATCCAGAAGGACAGCAGCAAAGACCTCGTCGACCGTTTCGACCGGGACATAGGTCATTTCCTTGGCGATGCGCCGTGGGACGTCCTGAAGGTCCTTCACGTTCTGCCGGGGGACGATGATCTTGTGGATGCCGACCCGGTGGGCGGCCGCGACCTTTTCCTTGATCCCGCCGACCGGCAGGACCTTGCCGCGCAGCGAAACTTCGCCGGTCATGGCAAAGTCGTTGCGGATCGGCCGTTCCGACATCACCGACGCGATGACCACCGAGATGGTGATTCCGGCCGAGGGGCCATCCTTGGGGATGGCGCCCGACGGGAAGTGCACGTGAATGTCGTGATTGGAAAAATCGGTGTGGGCAATCCCCAGCCAATCGGCGCGCGAACGGACGTAGGAGTGGGCCGCCTGAATCGACTCGCGCATCACCTCGCCGAGCGAGCCGGTGGAGATGACCGTGCCGGAGCCGCGCATTTTCAGGGCTTCGATCAGCATGATGTCGCCGCCGGTCTGGGTCCAGGCCACGCCCATGGCCACGCCGATCTCCGGTTTGGTCTCGGCCTTCTCCGGAATGAAGACCGGCGTTCCAAGCATCTTTTCGATCTGCTGGGCGCCGACCCGTACGAACCCGCGCTGGCCCCCCGCCCGCTGCGCCGCCAGGTTCCGGCAGATGACTTCCAAAAGTTTGTTGAGATTCCCCAGCCCGGCTTCGAGCGTGTACTCACGGATGATCCGTTGGACGGCGGCCACCGTTACGCTGAATTCATCGGGGGGAAGGCCATGCGCCGCCAGTTGCCGCGGCCACAGATGCTTGAAGGCGATCTCGACTTTGTCCTCGAGCAGGTACCCGGGCAGTTCGACGAACTCCAGCCGCTCGGTGATCATCTCGGGAATATCCTCCTGATCGGTCGCCGTCGCGATGAACAGGATGCGCGACAGATCGATGGGAAATTCCATGTAGTGATCCGCGAAATCCCGGTTGTTTTCGGGATCGATGATCTCCAGGACGATCGCCGACAAATCGGGGCGGCTGTCCTCGGCGCTAAGCCGATCGACCTCTTCCAGGAGACAGACGGGATTGGCGACTTCGATGGCGCGCAATTGCCTGAGAATCCGCCCCGGCATCGCGCCCGGATAGGTGCGGCGATTCCCCTTGAGGACGCCTTCCGAACGCAGCAAGCCCAGATTGAGCGTGATCACGGGCCGGCGCAACGCTTTGGCCACGGCTTTCCCCAGGTACGTCTTGCCGATTCCCGCGGCGCCGACCAGGCAGAGCACATTGGGTGCAGGATGGCCGGTACGGTGCATGACCGAGAGATATTCGCAAATCCGATCCTTGGCCTTCCGCTGGCCGTAGAAACTCTCCTCCAGGACGCGCCGGATCTCATCGATGTTCGTGCGTTCGTGCGCCGTGGCCGTCCAGGGGATATGGATCAGCCAGTCGATGTAGTTACGTATCTCGGTGTACTCGGCCGAAGCCGTGGAAATCTGCTGCAGGCGTTCCAACTCGCTGCGGGCACGGCGCGCCACGGCCACGGGCAACCCGGCATGCCCGATTTGTTCTGCCATACCGTCGAGCTCATTCGAACCCCATCCGGCGCGATCCGGACTCCGGCGACGGTCGGCCCGTTCGACTCGCGAGCGTGGACTCGGCAGGCCCACGGCGCCCGATTGACTGAGGGGGACTGTGGAATGCTCCGAATCGGCAATCTCGCCGCGCAGAAGTTCCGCCAAAGAATCGAGCCGTTCCGCCGGCGAGGTCATCTGCACCAACCGCCACTTGGCTTCCTCGCTGGCATGCAGAGCGGCGCCGATCTGGTCGGCGAATCGGCCGGGAGCGTCGCGGGAGGCCTCCGCCAGTCGCGCCAGATCCAGAGGATAACGTCCCGATTGCTCGAGTAAGGTCAGCAGCAGATTGTAGCAAGTGTCGACTTTTTCGCGTGTAGAATCGACGTTGCCGTCGCGATCGTTGATCCGTTCGACCTGCACCTGCACCAGCGGTTCCGTGGCGACGAGATCACCGAGACGGGCCCGGAAGAGACCTTCAAAATCGACGCGTAGTTGTCCCTGTCCCAACAGGCGGGATGACAAAAGCCGGCAGACGACCCCCATGTTCGGGAGCGCTTCACGGGCGCGGAGACGATCCGGTTCCGCCGCCGCCCGGGCGACCCAAAAAAGCGGGTGCTCCCCCTCGGCGCGGGACAGAACATTCAAACTGTAGACTGAACGGACGACATCGGAGACGACGCCAAGGGGGAACGGGACATCCCCCTGCCAGGGCAGAAAGGGCAGCACCGACTGGTCGGCCTGGTCTGTCTTTGTTTCCGTTTGTGCCCGCGTCGCGTTCATACCGGAAATCCCGATGCCGGTCGTCGTCCGCAGGCCGGTTGAGGGGGTCGACATGTGACCTGTCTATCCATATAACACCAATTCGACCGACGTATTCCCGGAATTCAGTTACACCGTCGGGGAGGGTATATTCCGCCCGATGGAGCAAAAGGCAAGACATTAAAGTATCGGTTCAATCCGTCCGACACCCACGACCCCAACACGCTCCACATCAATGCCTTAGATGGGTGGCATAGAAAAAGGGTGCGTCGTTGACGCACCCTTGCCCAAGTGACATGTCTGTTCCGCCGGGCTTAAACCGCCCGGTTGGCATCTGATCCCTGTGCTGTATTGACGTTGGTCGCCTGCAGGCCCTTGGGGCCATCGACCACCTCGAAAGTGACCCGATCTCCCTCCCGCAGGGTCTTGAATCCCTCGCGCTTGATGGCCGTGTAGTGCACGAAAATGTCCTTGTCGGTGCCGTCCTGCGTCACGAAGCCATATCCTTTGGCGTCGTTAAACCACTTCACACTTCCTTCGGGCAAATCATTCACCACCTTTCCATTGGCCGCCGGGCCGGACCCGGCAACCGGATGTCACGCCATTCGACGGCGCATTGATCACACACGGAGCCATTGGGTACGAGCGACTCCGAATCTCTTTGAGAACGCCTAATAGGTCTTCAGTACGAAGCATGGATCGAAAGCAAGCAACCAAGAATCATCAATGAAGCTTACGGTCAATGACGCTCCCGCGCCGGGCGCCGCTACCACAAATCAGCCAACCACAGATTATCACCCTCGCCTGCCCACTGTCAATCAAAAAAGTGGGCCGGCGCTCAGGCGGATTCCCGCCTCCCCGTGAGCCGGACCACGATGATCGAGATTTCATATAGCAGGTAGAGGGGAGTGGCCAGCATCATCTGTGAAAAGACATCGGGGCCGGGGGTGAGGGCGGCGGCGACGATCAGGATCACGACGATTGCGACCCGTCGGGCTTTGCTCAGCATCCGGCTGGTGATGATGCCGACACGGCCCAGAAAATAGGAAATGATCGGCAGCTCGAAGACCAGCCCGAATGACAAAGTCATCCAGGTCACGAAACTCACGTACCGGTCGATGGCGATCAGCGGCTTAAGTTTATCGGTGCCGAATCCCAACAGGAATTTGATCCCCACCGGCAGCACCAGGAAGAAGCAGAAGCCCGACCCGGCCATAAAAAACAACGTGGCCAGCAACACGACGGGAATGACCATTCGCGACTCATGAGCATGCAGACCGGGCACGACGAATTGCCACGCCTGGTAGAATATGACCGGCAGCGCCAGAAACAGACCGGTGAAGACCGAGATCTTGATCCGCACGGCGAAGGCCTCGGTCGGCCCGGTGAAATAGACCTGATCGATGGGACGGGTGATGACTTCGAGAATCTGGTCGGAGAAGATGTAGGCCACGATCGACAGGATCAACACCGCGGCCACGGACTTGATGAGCCGCCAGCGCAACTCCTCCAAGTGCTCGAGGAAACTCATTTCACGCCCGTCGCCCGGCACGTTGTCCACCCAAGAGCGAGATATCAAATCAGTGAGCGCCACGCGTCCTCGCGTGGCGCCGGTTCCGCCACCCGAGGGCGGGTGGCGTGCACGTCATTGGGGAATTTGCGGAAGACATGGCCGCCCTCTGGACTCGGTATTACAACGCCCCGTCCGGACCGAGCATGCGCTTCAATTCCTCGACGAACCCCGTTTTGTCCTGGAACTTGCGGTAGACCGAGGCGAAGCGGACATAGGCAACTTCATCGGTCTCGCGCAGGATGTCCATCACGGTCTCGCCGATCATCTTGGAGGTCACTTCGCCCTTGGAGAGAGCGTAGAGCCGTTTCTGCACTTCGTCGACCATCGCCTCGATCTTCTTGGTGCCGATGGGGCGCTTCTTACACGCCAGACGAATCCCCTCGATCAATTTGCCGCGATCGAACGGCTCCTGACGGCCGTCGTTCTTGACGACCATCAGTTCGACTTTCTCCACGTACTCGTAGGTCGTGAAGCGCTCGTTGCACCGCAGGCATTCGCGCCGCCGCCGCACGCCCCGTCCCTCACGCACCGAACGGGAATCGACCACTCGATCCTCTTCAAATCCGCAAAAGGGACACTTCATGGCTTGGACCCTGCCGTCACGAAGATCGGTGCGCCACGGTTGAGCCCGGTCATGGCTGAAGCCGAGCCCCTCGGCGCGGCGATCTCCAATAGCCCCGTTCCGTTCACGACGACGCCGACGTCTTCGCTGATCCCAAGGTATCCGGCCCGGATTCCCCCGACCTTCCGCCCGGCCACGGTGACCTCGACGGGAGAATTGGCGAACTCCTCCGCGACCAAGTCGAACGAGATGTTGCTGATGAGATTGCCGAAATGGTCAATCACCATGATCTCGCCTTCGATTCGTCCTACACTCCGCCGCGGTTCGGGCCACGACAGGACGACCGAGTCACGAATCGGCGGACCGAATTCCTCCGGGCTGACGCCACACGCCAGATGTGCCGCCGCCGGAGCGAACAGGTCCCGGCCATCGAAGGTAAATCCCATCGGGCCGAGACGGTAGGATGGATTTTCGAGGGCGCGATAGACGGGATTGCCTCCCCGCGCCGCCGCCCACGACAGAACGCCATTGTCCGGACCGATAAACGTGCCGCGATCGGCGTTGACCAAGAGCCCGCGTCGACCGGACCCGACCCCGGGATCGACCACGGCGATATGAATGGCGTCGCTGGGAAAAAACGGCGCCGCCTGCAGGAGCGCCCATGCGCCGCGCACGATGTTGTGCGCTGGAATGTCGGATGCGAGATTGAAGATTTCCGCGACGGGGCAGATCGATTTAATCACACCGATCATCGCGCCGACGGTGCCATCGGCCATGCCGAAATCGGTGGTGAGGGTGATGAGGGGGCGATTCACGGAAATCTCGAATCGACCGTAGGGGCGACCCGGTGGGTCGCCCGTGGGCGAGGCACCGCACGCCCCTACAAATCCTCCGGCAAGTCCAACAACTTCAACCCCGTCTCGGGGTCCAGCGCGCGGTTCATCGGCGTGTCGGAAACGGTGATGGCGAATTCGCCGGTCACGGCAATGGTCGCGGCAAACAAATGCCCAGAAATGGCCGCCATGTCGGAGCCGGAGATCACGACATGCGCATGCAAAAGCGGCTGGCCGTCCACGAGCGACAGATTGCCAGTCAGACTGACCAATTCGTACTCGTCTTTGTACTCGTGCCGGTCATACTGCTTGGTGTTCAGGTGGAAATATCCCAGTCCAACGTCGGTCACCGCCCCCAAGCCGGTCACCGACCCGCCGCCGAACTTCTTCTCCTTCATGAACCGCGTGAGGGAGGCATGAATCTCCTCCCCTTTTTGCAGACGGACCATGTATCCGTGGGGTGTCTTCTGATAGCGCATAAACGTCCTCGTGGACAAGAGTCCCAGGGCTCACGCCCTGGGAACTTGCGGATCAACCCGGCGTCGTCACATCCGTAACCCACCGTAGAAATTCCTCCGAGCCCTCGAGGATCGGCAGGACGATCACCTCGGGGCAGTCGTAGGAGGAGAAGCCCTTGATCGTGCCGGCAACACGGTCGATCAACACGGCGCGGGTTTTGATGACCAGCAGGGCTTCGGTCGATGTCTCGGTCTTGCCCTTCCAGTGGTAGATCGACGTGACTTTATCAATGATGTTGATGCAGGCGGCGGCGCCATCCTCGACGAGACGGGTGGCGATCAGTTCGGCCTCGCGTTTAGTCTTGCAGGTGGAAAGGATGACGGCGAATTCGGGGGCGCTCATGGCCGGGCTTGAGCCGGCTGGATGGCATCCATCTTGTCCAGCCGCTTCTGGTGGCGGCCGCCTTCGAATTGAGTCTTAAGGAACTCGTTGACTATGCTCATCGCGTCCGGGTCGGGCGTGTACTTGGCCGCCAGTGACAAAACATTGGCATCGTTATGCGCGCGCGCCAAGCGGGCCATCTCTGGGTTGAGCGCCATCGCGGCGCGGACACCCGAGACTTTGTTGGCGACCATGTTCATGCCGTTCCCGGTCCAACAGACCGTAATGCCCAGATCGGCCTTTCCTTCCGCCACTGCTTCGGCGACCGGTCGGCCATAATCGGGGTAGTCGGCCGGGGCGTCAGAATTGGCGCCGAAGTCGATCACGGCGACGCCGGACGCCTCGAGGCGTTTCTTCACGCTTTCTTTCAGGGGGAACCCCCGATGGTCGGCGCCAATGGCGACTCGCATGGGAGGCCTAACTGACCACGCTCGGCTGCGGGACACCGACGGGCGTGAGCCAGTTGTAACGGTCCGGCGCCTCGCCGGAGAGAATGGCGAAATACCGTTCCTGCAATTCGCGCGTGACCGGGCCGCGTCGACCTGTGCCAACCGGAATTCTGTCTACCGAGGCAATCGGCGTGATCTCGACCGCCGACCCGGTGAAAAAGACCTCGTCGGCCATGTACAGGGCCTCGCGCGGCACCGATTCCTCGATGACTTTCACGCCCATCTCCCCCGCCAGCGCGATGACCGTGTCACGGGTCACGCCGGGCAGGATCGAGGAGGACAAAGACGGGGTGATCAGGACGCCGTTGCGGACCAGAAAAACGTTCTCGCCTGAGCCTTCCGAAATGAAGCCCGACACGTCCAACCCGATCCCCTCGGCGTAGCCGTTGGTGAGCGCTTCCATCTTGATCAGTTGCGCGTTCATGTAATTGGCGCCGGACTTGGCCATCGCCGGGAAGGTATTGGGGGCCATCCGATTCCATGACGAGACACAGACCTCGACCCCGCGTTCCAAGGCCTCCGGGCCGAGGTAACGGCCCCAGTCCCAGACGGCGATCAC
>JACQFV010000117.1 GCA_016199865.1 Candidatus Zixiibacteriota bacterium
CATTGTAGGATAGGTCCCAGAGCAGTCAGGGACCAATGACGAAAAGCGAGGGAACTCCAAAGTGGCCAAACACCTTTCAGTCAAGAAGCGGCATCGGCAGAGTCTGGTGCACCGGGCCCGCAACCGCGCCGCCAAATCCAGAATCCGGCTGGCGATCCGCCAAGCGTCGACCGCCGAGACGAGCAGCCGCCCGTCGGCGCTGCGTGATCTGGCGTCTGTGGTCGATCGCGCCGCCGCCCAGAAGGTCATTCACAGAAACAAGGCGGCGCGCATCAAGTCACGCCTGTCACGCCGACTCGCCCCGGCCAAAAGCCAGTAAATAGGCCATCAGATTGGTGGAAAACCCCGCGTCAGCGGGGTTTTCATTTGTGGGTTTCAGCCGGAGTTCACCACACCAGATGGCGCGCCAATCGCAACAGCGATGGGCGCGTTCGCAAAGCGCGTTTGATCACGTCGATCGGATCGATGGCCGTGAGGGTCTGGCCATTGTAGACTTGGGCCATTGCGGCCACCATCGCATCAAAGTCGGCATTGGTCAGGCGCAGGAAGATCTGGCGCGCCCAGAGAAAATACAGCATCTCCCGCCCCCGCAGGGCCATCCATCGCTCGGGGTAACTCTTCAGGACCCGTAAGTCGCCGCGGCCGCCTTGCAGGTATAGGACGGCGGTCTCGGCGGCGATCCGTCCCGAGGAGAGGGCGTTGGCGATCCCGGCACCGGTGATGGAATCCAAAAGCCGGGCGGCGTCGCCGGTGACCATGACATTGCGGGAGAGCATGAACTTACGTCCGCAAAACTCGGGGATCCCCCCCACGGTGCGCTTCAACGGTTTGGGGCTGCGTTGGCCGAAGCGAAATCGCATGAATTCGCGCAGCATCGGCATGGCCTTGCGCCCCTGAGCCACCACCGGAGCCACGGCGATGCCGACATTGGCGATCCCATTCCCCTTGGGGAAGACCCAAGCGTAACCGCCGGGGGCCAATTGCGTGTCGAAATAAAATTCCATTCGGGTCGGATCGAGGTCCGGGACACCATCGAAAAGAAATTGGGCAGCCGAGTCGAGGTGTTCGACCGGGAGGGTGGTGTCAATCCCCGCCCAACGCGCCACCATCGATTCAATGCCGTCGGCGGCGATGATGATCTGGCAGCCGACATCGTATGTCGTTTGGCCGTCCAAAAGTCGGACTCCGTGGAACCGTTCCCCGGAGCCGTTGAGTAAACCGACCGTCTCAGTCCCCGTGGCCAACTCGCACCCGGCCTGGACGGCCAGATCGGCCATTCCCTGCTCGAATCGCCGCCGCGAGAGGACAAATCCGGCGTCGGGATGATCGAACTGCAATTCATGTCCCGCCGGCGAGCGCAAATAGCAGCGCTCGACGTCGGCATCGATCCAAGAGTGATCCAGGGGAATGTTGTCGTTGAGGCCGCAAAACGAGATCCCCTCGGCGCAACAGAGCGGCTCGCCAATGGTCTTGTGCTTTTCCACCAGGAGGGTGCGGCACCCGGCGCGCGCCGCCGTCAGCGCCGCGAGACACCCAGCCGGTCCGGCGCCGATTACAACGATGTCAAAGCGGCGATCCATGTCGGCGCAACGCGTCGGGTGAACAAATGGATGGTTCTATTCGATCCGCAGAGCTTCAGTCGGGCAGGCAACCACGCACGCATCACAGAGGACACACTCGCTGTGGATGATTTCCAGGATGGTGGGGCGCAAGACCAGAGCGTCATATCCGCAGACCGCCACGCACAACCCGCATTCAGAGCAGACCTCGACGTCCAATGTCAATTCGGCGGCCGGCATGGCTCGGCGTGCACAGCACGGGTTGGCCGTGCGCCTGCACGCCTGATGAAGATATTCGAATCAGGATGATCCGACTACTGATTAATGGACAGCCACCGGGCGGCGTCACGATCCAAGAAGATGATCTTCTTCCCGGAGGGTAAAAAGCGGGCCTGAGGGTAGGCGGCCCCCCAAGCATGGGGCGTGCCTTCCACGGAATCGACGAGCGAGCCGGCCGCGTCCACGATGAGGCATTTACTCTTGGTATGCCGTTGATCGCTGGCCGCGCCGGGATCATAATCCAGACCGATGACGGCACGGTCGCCGCCGTCGGACACGTCGATGGAACGGAAATTCCAATCTGCGCCGTCGGTCTGACGGGTCCAGAGATACTTGAGAGAGTCAAGACGGATTGCCGCGGCCCATCCGGCCGAGACCGCCGCCGCCTGGCTTCCATCGGCAGATACGGCGACTGTCCGAACATGCTCGGTGCCGGGCCATGTCATGCTGCCCATCCGGTGGCCGTCGCGGTAGAAAGTCAACTGGCTTCCCAGCGATGATGCGACAATGTGACCGTCAGCAGAACATCCCCATGTCTCGACCCGACCAATCGAATCGAGAACCTGTCCGTGCGGCGAGGCCACCAACAACCCGGCGGCCGCGGTCACATAGAAAAACCGCGAGCCATCGGCTGCGTACCGACCGCCCTCGAAACCTCTTGTCGTGAGCGAATCTTGCACGCGTCCCTGGGCATCGTAGAAGCGCAGGCGCATCGTGGGGAATTCGTCCGCCCCCACGAGCCCGACAAAGCCATTCCCCGCGGGCGAAACGATGGCGTTGGAGAAACCGGGATTGCTCAAGGACAGACGTTTCTGCCCCCGATCATCGTAGAGGTCGAACTGAACCACCCGCAGTTCGCTCGGCTTCTGGTCGGCATACACCAAGACACCGAGGACACCGGAATTGACCGGACTGACCAGCACTTCTTTTCCGCGCAACTGAAGCGAAGTCCCTTCGCGACCGTCGGCTGAGAAGAACCGCACCCGGCCGTTTTGCACGGTCGTCCAGCCGCCGGAGCCGAAAACGGTCCATTGAGCGATGTCGACAAACGCCATCTCCCGATCGTGTGTGATCGCTGCCGCCCGGATGGGTCCAGACACACCCAGAAGACCAATGGGCAAAGCGAACAAGGCAATTGATCGAAAGCGGGATTTCATAGGGTGGATGCGGCGACGGTGGGTGTCATCTCCCGGCTGTCGTCACCACCAATATCGGCTTCAATCCGTTACTTGACAAGCCCTTTCAGGTCATGTCGCGGCGTGTTGTGCCGAATCGGAGCGGCGTAATGCCGTCAAGAGAGCAGATCGTCCGGAGTAAAACGGCGCGGCGGGCTGGGACGGTCGTGCGGCGCGAATTCGAGGGGAATCTTGGTCCGCAAAGGCGCCAAGCCGAGAACACCCTGAATGGCGCGATTCTGATCGGGAGGAATCCACAAGAGATCAAAGGGGATGCGGTCGCGCAACGCCCGCACCAGCGTCAGCGACTTGGCCTCCGCCGGCGTTGATGGGAGACGACGATTGACCTGCTCGACAAGTGCCGCCGCATCGGAGAGGATTTCCAGACGCTTTCCCTCGAACACCTTGGGGTTGGCGCCCACAAATCGCAGAAGCGACAAGAGTGCCGTGTACTCGCATTCGGAAGCGGTCCCTTCGTGCGCCGTGCGAAATTGTACCCCCCAGTCGGGAATCGCAAAGCAGGCCAGGCCACGTCCGCCTTGGTCGCGGTGTGGCAGGTTGTTGGTTCCCCAAAAGTAACAGCGCATGAGCGATCCGGGCTTGGGCCACTGCGCGAAGTCTCACAATCCCCGGCGCGATAGGGCCGGAGAAACTGAGGTGCAACCGGGGTGCCATAGAACGACACCGCGCGCGCCAGGGAGGGCTTCCACATCATGTTGCCTGTGAGAGAATTAGGAACCGAGGAGAGCCGTCCGTCGGTCCGCGACGGGGCTCAGCACGATGAAGATTGCAATTTGGTGCACAAATGGAATTCGTGCCGGTCAGCCCAACGGGCGTGCTGAAAAACCCAAAGCGGGCGATCACAAGGATCGCCCCTACGTTTGAAAGCAAACGTTTTCGTCGGGGCGAAGCTCGTCTTCGCCCGGCTTTTTTCCGTGCACACGATGACGGTTGGGGAACATACCCCGACCACGATCGTGCGCGCCACCCGCCTCGGGTGGCGCCGCGTCACGCGAGGGCGCGTGACGCGCACGACTTCTAAATTTTGGATTGATCGATTGGAATCTTCAGACCGACAATCCCAACGTCGATCCGGCTTCCAGATACTTCCCCGTGGCGGTGGCGAAGACCTCACCCTGCGGGCTTTGAATCTCGCCTTCGGTCTCCGTCAAGCGGCCATGGACTCGGGTGACGCGCCCGACAAGACGCAGTCGCGAACCGGTGGGAATCGCTTTTTTGTATCGCACCGAAATCTCGGCGGTCATGGTGTAGCGCTTCTGGGCCAGCACGGACTTGGCCATGATCTCGTCCAGAAGCGTGGCCACCAGACCGCCGTGGTAGATCCCCGGATATCCCTGATGGCGTGGCAGCGCGGTGCATTCGGCAACGGCCTCTTCCCCCTCGGCGAAGAAGCGGATCCGCAAACCATCGGGATTATCCTCGCCACAAACGAAGCAGCCGTTGTACTTGATGATTTCTTGCATATCAATGGCGCGACTTGCGCCAGCCGAAGATAAGCGCCAAAAGACAGCCCGCCGCATGGAATGTGCGGCAGGGCTGAAGGGGTAATCGCGATCTGGCTTGCTACTCGGTCGGGCTGCAGACGACCACGCCTTCGGCGCTGCGGATGTTGTCGCCATGGGCCACGGACAGACTGATGTCGGCTTGACCATTTCCGACGAAATCGATGTTCAGGTCCCAACTCCCCTTGGCGTGGTCGCGCTCTCTGCCCTTGACCGCAGTCAAGTCGATATCCATCCCCAAGGCAACAAGTCCATCAGCCGGACATCCGCCCGTGCGGCTCTCCCCGGAACCAACGATGGGCACTTTGACGTCATCCAACGCCATGTTGAAGCCAGCAGTGCCGTTGACGGAGGCATTGACGTTGCCGTCAGTCGTGGAATCATACACCTGGCCGTCGACGTGGATCGTAGTGACATTGATCCCCGCCTGCCCATTCACTGTCGCCGTGTTCGTTGTCAACCCGGCCACAGAGACTCCAGAAGCGGCGTTGAAATCGAATTCCAGGCCGACCGGATTGCCGTCGAAATCCATGTTCAGCGCGAGACCGAATTCCAGATGCGAACCATGCCGGACATGATCGGTGGTGGCGTCGGGGTCGGGCCGGGGATTGCCCGTCGCATTCTCGAATCGGACTGAGTCCTTGAGCTTGATGCTGAGTGAGGCGCTGCCACTGGAGTCGGTCTCCGAGACGGCGGTATCGACGTCGACCACCCACCAGCCGTTCTGATAACTGACCTTGATCGCTTCCTCCACGGAGGCCTGCTCGAGGAAGGCGTGCACTCGCCGTGCTAATTCTCCCCGGCCCGTCACGGATGCCGCCTTTGCAGTGAAGTTCGGCATGGCGAAATGGCTTGTTCCCGGCGTTGCGATCTTGCCTCCACCCATACCGAACAGGCCAAATCCGAAAGCCGAAAAATCCTTGAAGTCCGCCGGGTCGACTCCATTCCACAGATTGACGCCGATCTGGCTCAGAATCAGCGGTGAGAGATCGGTGCCCAAGGAATCAATGGGGCCCACGGTCGACTCAAACAATTCGGCCTGCTCTTCAGCGGTGAGTTCTTTCGCGTTGTCGACCTTCTTCCCACTACACTGCCAGCCGACCAGTCCCACCACCGCGCTCAAGATCGCCGCGGCTGCAATCTTGCTCCATCTCATCGTCATCCCCACCTCCTCCAGAATGAACTCAAGTTCGAACCCGGCGCGCCAGAAGTTGCGCGATGATGGCGCCCTGCACCCAGAGCCGGTTTTCCGCCTCGTCGAAGACGACCGATTGCGGCCCGTCGATGACTCCGTCGGTGATCTCCCGCCCACGTTCGGCAGGCAGGCAGTGCATCACGATTGCCCCCGGCTTGGCGCCCTTGAGTAGATCGGCATTGACCTGGAACGGTTTAAGCAGGCGCGTGCGCTCGGCCGCCAGGTCCTTTTGCCCCATCGAAGCCCAGACGTCGGTGTAGACGATATCGGCGCCGCGCACCGCTTGGGTCGGATCGTGGCTGATGGTGATCTTTGACAGGCCGGTCCGTCGGGCATTTTCGACGATCGCCATGTCCGGCAAGGTCTGGGGTGAGGTGGCCAAACGCAAATCCATCGGGATGCGCGCCGCCAGATTCGCCCAGGCGTGGAAGACATTGTTGCCGTCGCCGAGAAACGCCACGGCGAGGTCGTCGATCCGTCCCAGATGCTCCTGGGCCGTGAGTATGTCCCCCATCACCTGACAGGGGTGGTCGACATCGGTGAGGGCATTGATCACGGGAACGGCGGCATGGCGCGCCAATTCTTCGACGTCCGACTGCTTGAAGGTGCGGATGACGATCAACGCCAGGTAGCGCGACATGACGTGGGCCACGTCATGGATCGACTCACGCACACCGAGCTGGATTTCCGCGTCGGTGATGAACATCGGATGCCCACCCAGGCGCACCACGGCGGCTTCGAAGCTCTGGCGCGTCCGCAAGGACGGCTTATGGAAGATGAGCCCGACCGCCTGGTCTTCCAGCGGGCGCGGTACGGTCTCCCCTGCCTTCCATCGGCCGGCCCAGACGAGGGTGGCACGGATTTCCTCGGAGGAGAAATCGGTGATCCGCAGGAAATCCTTGCTCTTGACGCCCGGCGGCATCTCGCCCGAATGTCCTGCGCTTGGTGAAACCACGAGGCGCTCCAAGGGTGCTGAGGTTTTCGTTCTTGATCCTCCTCTGCAGAGGCGATCAGAGAATATAGCGGCTTAGATCCTCGTCTTCGACGATATCGCGCAATGTCTTCTGCACGTCGCGACGATCAAAGCTCACCTTCTTGGCCTTCAAGCCCGGGGCCCCGAACATGAGGTCCTCAAGCAATGTCGTCATTACCGTGTGCAAACGGCGCGCCCCGATATTTTCGGTGCGTTCGTTCACCAGATGCGCCGTCTGGGCGATTTCGTCGATGGCGTCGTTGGTGAATTCGATTTTGATCCCTTCAGTCAAGAGAAGCGCCTTGTACTGTTTGATCAGGGCATTCTGCGGCTCGGTGAGGATGCGGATGAAATCCGCCGCGCCGAGACTGTCCAATTCAACGCGGATGGGAAACCGCCCCTGCAATTCGGGAATCAAGTCCGATGGCTTGGAAATATGGAAAGCGCCGGCGGCGACAAAGAGTACGTGATCGGTTCTCACCATCCCGTACTTGGTCATGACGTTGGTTCCCTCGACGATGGGCAGGATGTCGCGCTGCACACCCTCGCGGGAGACGTCGGGGCCGCCGGTCTTGGAACGATCCCCCGCGATCTTGTCGAGTTCGTCGATGAAGATGATGCCGGAATTCTCGGCACGCCCGATGGCCTGCCCGATGACGTCGTCCATGTCGACGAGTTTATCGATCTCCTCGGCGGTGAGGATGCGCCGGGCATCGGAGACGGAGACCTTCCGTTGCTTGGTCTTCTTGGGCATCATCCCGGAGAACATTTCCTGAATGTTGACCCCCAGCTCCTCCATACCGGATGGGGAAAAGACTTCGATCACCGGGAAACGGCCGCTGGGGGTCTCGAGTTCGACTTGTTTGTCCTCGAGGAGACCGCCATCGAGTTGGGCGCGCAGCTTCCCACGCGTGCGCTCCCATTTGGCGCGCGCCTCGGGATCCGGGGTTTCATTGGGCGTGCGGGGGCGGCGCGGCGGCGGCAGGAGGATGTCCAGCACGCGTTCATCAGCCAGTTCGGCGGCGCGCTGGGCCACGCGCGAGGCCTTTTCGCGCTTGACCATCGCCACCGACAGATCGATCAGGTCGCGCACCATCGATTCGACGTCGCGGCCAACGTAGCCGACCTCGGTGTACTTGGAGGCCTCGACTTTAAGAAAAGGGGCGCCCGCCAGCGCCGCCAGACGGCGGGCAATTTCGGTTTTGCCGACGCCGGTCGGGCCGATCATGATGATGTTGTTGGGCGAAATCTCTTCGCGCAGCGGTCCCTCGACCCTCTGGCGCCGCCAGCGGTTGCGCAGCGCGATCGCCACAGATTTTTTGGCTTTGTCCTGACCGATGATGTAGCGGTTCAGTTCGGTCACGATCTCCTGCGGGGTCAATTCCTCCCGCAGAGGCGAGGGGTTCGCCGGATCGGCGGGCAGGGTCAAGGCCAGGTCGGGCACCGTCATCGTCACAGAACCTCGATCGTGATGTCCTTATTGGTGAACACACAGATGTCGGCGGTGATTTCCAGCGCCGTGCGAACGATCTGATCGGCATTCATCTTGGTGTGCAGATTCAAGGCCCGCGCCGCGGCAATCGCATACGGCGCGCCGGACCCAATGGCCACGATGCCGTCGTCGGGTTCGATGACGTCCCCATTGCCGGAAATAATCAGCGCATGCTGGCCATCGATCACCGCCAGGAGCGCCTCCAGACGTCGCAGGTATTTGTCCATACGCCAGTCCTTGGCCAACTCCACGGCCGCGCGCGCCAGATTGCCGCTGAAATCCTCCAGCTTCGTCTCGAACCGCTCGAAGAGAGTGAATGCGTCGGCGGAGGCGCCGGCGAACCCGGCCAAGACCCGGCCATCGGACAGACGCCGCACCTTCTGCGCCGTGTGCTTCATGATCGTGTCGTCGAAGGTGACCTGCCCATCGCCGCCCATCGCGGTCTGGCCGCGCAAGGTGAGGCCCAGGACTGTCGTTGAACGCCAGACGCCGTTGGATTCTCTCATGCGGACCCCAGTTCTCCGGGGAAAGCGTTGCTATAGACTTCGGCCAGACGCCTAGGCGTCGTGTGCGTGTAGATCTGTGTCGTCGCCACGCTCTGATGACCCAACAGTTGCTGCAGGGACAACAAGTCGGCGCCCCGGTCCAACAGATGGGTGGCGCAGCTGTGCCGTAAACGGTGCGGAGAGGTCTGCCCGCCGACGGCGCGGGAGTATGATTGCCGCACGATCCGGGCGACCGATCGGGTCGTCAGCCGCCCGCCCTGGCGATTGACAAACACGGGCTTTCTATCGGCCGCTGCCTCCGCCGGGCTGCTTTCTGCCAACAACAGAAGTGTGCGGGTGACGTGATCCCCAATCGGAACTACACGCTCGCGTTGACGCTTACCGAACAAGCGCACCATCCCATTCTGACGATCAATGTGATCCCAGTCCAGAGCGACGACTTCGGCCACACGGGCTCCTGACGCATACATGAGTTCAATCAAAGACCGGTCGCGACGTTGCCAGCGAGTGCCCGTGGGGAGGGCGTCCAACCACTGCCGCATCTGGGTCTCGCCCAAGAATCGCGGCAACCCCGGCGTGAATTTGACCGACGACACCCGTTCCGACCAGTCATCCGCCGTCGCCCCCTGGCGGTGCAGGAACACCAGGAATGACCGCAATACGGCCGCCGCGCGAGCGATGGAGCGATTCGCCAATCCCGCCACGGCCAACGATGCGAGGAAGTCGGCCAATCGTCCTGGTGCAAAGGCGCGGTCCGATGGCGGTACCTGCGAAAGCCGCTGCGATTCAAGAAACCGGCCCAGATCACGCCGGTAGGCATTGACCGTGTGGGGTGAATACCGCCTCGCCGAGGCCAGATCATCAAGGAATCGGACTGACCAGACTGACAATGTCTCCGCCACGCTCTGCCCCTATCTGGTCATTCAAGTATGCCCCGGCGCCAAGGATCATCTCCCCCGGCAATCGGGCCAGTCCACATTTGGAATGTATGCCGGTCGCATGCAAACGCGCAACCGCTGTTGCGATGAGGCGTGTAATGTGTGTAGGAGCGGATCAATCAACAATGCTCTGCTGACGGGCCGCAAAAACGGACACGTACCGAGTGCTTCGTTACGCGGGAACGGCTTCGACGGTCGATTCCGCCAGTCCGATGTGCTTGCAGGCGGGACACTGGAAATGCTCGCCGCGCGCCTTGGTGGTCTTAGCCAGCAGGAAGGGAGAACCACACTGGGGGCACTCTCGGGGAACGGGACGATCCCAGACGGCATATTTGCAGTTCGGATAACGGGAGCAGGAATAGAATGACCGTCCCGCCTTGGTCCGGCGCGGCACGAGTTGACCGTCGCACCCCTCCTCCGGGCATTTCACGCCGGTCGGAATCGCCTTCGTGTTCTTGCAGTTGGGGTAACCCGAGCACGCCAGGAAACGGCCAAAGCGGCCGCTTTTGATCACCATCGGTGATCCGCACTTTTCGCAGACCTGATCGGTGGTTTCAGCCGGCGCCGCGCCGCCATCGCCGCCGACGTCGGACGTGTAGCGGCACTTGGGAAAAGCCGAACAGGCGACGAATTTCCCGTTGCGGGCAAAGCGCACGATCAACGTCGACCCGCAGTCGGGGCAGGGATTCGGGAGGGTGACACGGTGCGACGCCTTGATCTCGGCCGTGCGCTCCGTGGCGAAATCCAGCGAAGCGGAGAAGGGCTCGTAGAAGGCGTGCATGATCTCCGTCCAGGTCTCCGTTCCCTCCTCGATCCGGTCCAGTTCATTTTCCATCTCGGCGGTGAACTCAACGTTGAACAACTCCGGGAAGGCATCGACGAGGATGGAATTGACCGCCACGCCCAGTTCGGTCGGCGCCAGGCGGCGCTGGTCGAGCCGAACGTAGTTGCGCGCCAGGATTGTCGCGATGATTTGGGCATAGGTCGAGGGGCGCCCGATCCCGTTCGCCTCTAATTCGCGCACCAGCGTGGCCTCGGAATAGTGGGCCGGTGGCTTGGTCCAGTGCTGGGCGGTATCGACGGACTCGAACACCAGCGGATCGTCCGCGGCCAGAGGCGGCAGGGCATTGGGCTTCTCGCCCTGCCCGTTTTCCTCGGTCACGTCCTCATAGACTTTCAAGAATCCGGCGAAGGTGACACGTTCCGCCCCCGCCTTGAGGGTATAGGAGTGTGACTTCGATTTCTTCGAACCTGCCGGCGGAATCTGTGCCAGGATGTCGACCGTCGTCCGTTCGATCACGGCCGGGGTCATCTGTGACGCGAGGAAGCGGTTCCAAATCAAGGTGTACAACTTGAACTGATCGGGCGAGAGGTAGCGCTTGACGGCCGCGGGCGATTGATCGAAATACGTCGGCCGAATCGCCTCGTGGGCGTCCTGAGTGCGCTTCTTAGATGAGTATACCGGCGGCTTGTCGGGACAATAGGGTTCGCCGAATTCTTTCAAAATCAGGACCCGGGCCGCATCCTGCGCTTCCTTGGCGACACGGGTCGAGTCGGTGCGCATGTAGGTGATCAAGCCCACGGAGCCCTTGTCACCCAGTTCCACGCCTTCATACAGGTCCTGCGCCACCGACATCGTCTTCTTGGGCGAGAAACGCACACGGGCGGCGGCATCCTGCTGCAATGTCGAGGTGGCATAGGGCGGCAGGGGCTGCCTGCGTCTGTCCTGAGTCTTGACCGAAGCAACCGTGAACGATGCCTGCCGGAGATCGGACTCGATCCGCCGCGCCGATTCTTCGTTTTGAATCTCGATTTTCTCGCCGTCGCGCTCCGCGACGGCGGCGGTGAACAGCGACTTCTTGCGGTCGGCCTTCTTGTAGAGATCAACGTCGATCGTCCAATACTCTTGCGGCACGAAGGCCGTGATCTCGGCCTCCCGTTCGCAGACCAGACGCAACGCCACCGACTGAACCCGTCCTGCGGAGAGGCCGCGGCAGACAGTCTTCCATAAGAATGGGCTGATCTTGTAGCCGACGAGGCGATCCAACACCCGGCGCGCCTGCTGGGCGTTGACTTTATCCATGTCGATGGTGCTGGCCTTCTTCAGACCCTCCGTCACCGCCGACTTGGTTATCTCATTGAAGGAAGCCCGTTTAATCTTCGCCTTGGTCCCTTTGAGTAGACGGGCCACATGCCAGGCGATGGCCTCCCCTTCCCGATCAGGGTCGGGGGCCAAGTAAATGATCTCGGCCTTCTTAGCTTCATCTATCAGCTTCTTGACGAACTTGTCTTTTCCCTCAATGTTCACGTACTCGGGCTGAAAATCATTTTCGATGTCGACCCCCAACTTGCGTGATGGCAGATCGACCAAGTGCCCCATCGTGGCGGCCACGGCATAGCCATTCCCCAGAAATCGTTGCAGGGTCTTGGTCTTTGTGGGCGACTCGACTATGACTAACTGCTTGGCCATCTTCTAATTACACTCCAGTTCTTGGATCGGGAGACCTCTCTAAAAACTACGATCCCCCCGGTAAAGTTCCCTTTGGCGTTTCCTGGATGCTACTCATCCCATGTGCACGAACGGTCGGTGACACGCACATTTGTATCGGGCAATTGCCTGTCCGGGTTGAGTTCTCAGGCCAACTCAACCGAGAGCGTACGAGAATTGGCGATCTAACGATGGCGCGATCCGACCGAACTCCATCATTTCCCGGCTTCGGTCGCTTACAAAGCGAAATCGGTCGGGAACAGCAGATCCCGGCCGATAATTCGCATATCTCTCTTGTATGCAACAGCTTATGATCGGCAGCTATCTCTGGAATTTGGCCCGTTGTCACCCTAAGCGCTGGTCTCAGGGCGCGTAACGTCAATTTTTCCGCCCATCAATTCGGTGAGGGCATGTGTGGTCATTTTGAGCCGCTTCAGTTCGAGGGCTTCCTCCATCCCTCTTTCTTCCATGGCCACCTTCTTGGCATTCAACTGGCGGGCCCGGGCGGCAGCAATCAGGACCGCCTCGTACTGGTTCTTGGCACGATCCCGCAAGGTCTCCAGCGAGAGAAGACGCCGGTGATGCCGCGGCCCCTTGGGTTTTTCAACTTTCGGTGGTGCGGGCGCGAATGTCTGATCCGAAAGTTCGCCGTCTTCTTCAAGCAGGGTGTGATCGGTCAAATCAACTGGGCTCATCTTATCCTCTCATCTATGAATCGGGGTCCTAATTTCGTATTCAGCCGCGCGACACCCTTGTACTCTGAACCGGTGCCTTCCGACGCCCGCGACGCAGAATTTCGGCGCGGATGATCGATTCGCAATCCGCTACGCAACGCTCCAGCCGGTCGTTGGTCACCCAGTACTGGTATTCGGACGACCGCGCCAATTCCCGACGCGCGGTCCTGAGCCGCAAACGGAGTTGGGCGGGGGATTCCGAATGCCGCGACGAGAGCCGTTGCCGCAGGATCGCCCATGACGGCGGCAAGAGAAAAATCGACACCACGTCGGGAAAGGCCCGTCGCACGGAAGCCGCGCCCTGGACGTCGACGTCGAACAACATGACGCGTTTGGCCCGCCGGGCCTTCACGACATTGCGGCGCGGGGTGCCATAGAAATGGTCGTGAACTCTCGCCCACTCGATTAGTTCGTCCTTCTTGCGCATCCGTTCAAACTCCGGCATCGTCACAAATCCATAATGTTTATTCTGCCGTTCGCCTTTACGGCGCGGGCGGGTTGTCACTGACACCGAGTACATGAACTCCGGATGCCGCTGCCGCAATCGGGCGATGACGGTGGATTTTCCGCCGCCGGAGGGGGCCGAAATCACGACCAGAAGTTCGGTCCCAACCCAACGCGATCCCACAGGCGACATTTTCCTCGGCAACGCCGTCCCGCTCATTCAATGTTTTGCACCTGCTCGCGCATCCGTTCCAACTCTTCCTTAAGTTCCACTACGAGGGTCGAAATGTCCGCCGTGTTCGACTTGGAGCCGATCGTGTTCGCCTCACGGTTCATTTCCTGCAACAGGAAATTGAGACGCCGCCCGACGGCCTCGGCGTCATCGAGGGCGGCAGAAAAATTCTGTGTATGAACCTGCAGGCGGACGCATTCCTCGGTGATATCGGCCCGTTCGGCCAGGAGCGCCACCTCCTGCGCCAGACGTTGCGGGTCGAGGCCGGCATCGCCCAGAATTTCGCGCAGTCGCGCCGCCAGCTTTTCGCGGATCGCGGCGGGGACAAGATCAGCCAATGAACGAACCCGCGCGGTCAGCCGTTCGACATTGGCCAGCCGTTTGCGCATGTCATCGCAGAGGGCCTGACCTTCCGTCCGACGGGTGACTTTCATTTGGTCCAGGGACTGGGACAGCGATTCCCGTAGAATCGCCTCGATCTTCTCACTGACACCTTCCGTCTGCGCCATCCACATGTCGGGAATACGGGTCAAATCGCCGACCGACAGATCGAGGGAGAGCTTGTGTTTGGCGCCCAAACGTCGGAGCGTGGTGATGTACCAATCCGCGAGGGGCTCGTTCAATTCCTGCGACGGTGCCCAGGCCGTGCGCTCCCAGGTCAACTGGCAGTAGATCTTGCCGCGCGACAGACGGGACTCAACCAACGAGCGCAGCGCCGGCTCCAGCCCGGCCAGAGCCCGTGGCAGACGCAGGGAGACTTCCAGAAAACGGCTGTTCACCGAGGAAAGTTCGAAGACCGCCCGGTACCCATCGCGGGCGACCTCCCCCCGTCCGTACCCTGTCATGCTGTGAACCATGATCGTGGCGCCGCCAATCGCCGAATTAATTAATAACTTGTTCTGTTTGGAGGAAGTCAATGTGATTATATTACGTCCTTCAACACAATGATTCTATGAAGATCATCGGCTGGCATTTGGTGCGCTTGGCGGCGGAAGCACAGGCGCGACTCGCGGGGTCGACGGTGGAGTCGATTCACCGGCATGAACGTCTGGACCGGGTGCTCTTTGTCCTGCGCAGCTCCGGGGGGAAGCAGTATCTCGTCGCCGGAGTGCGAACCCCGACGGCGATTCTGTGCTGGTCCGGGCGGCACGGTGATCTCTTCGACATCGAACATTTCGCGAAGACAGAATCATTCAACCGGCTCCGGGGGGCACATCTGGTTGACGTATCGGTTCCGAACACAGACCGGCTGCTGAGAACTGTGTGGCAGTCGGGAAAGACAGATGAGGAAGGGGAGCCGCGACGGCTCGAATTGGTCTTCGGTTGGATGGGTGCGGCGGGGAATATCTGGCTTTTGGAATCGGACGACCAAACGGTGCTGGAATCGTGGCATGAACCGACCGAGCGGCCGGGAACGTCGGATCGCGCCACAGGTGCGAGAGGATCACGCTTTGCTCCGCCGGAGCCCCCGCGTCTGGGCGACTGGCGGACGATGACGCCGGATCAATATCGCAGTCTTCGAGAAGAGAACCCGCCTGCGCCTCTCGTCCAGTTTCTGCAACGTCGCCTCTGGGGAATTGATGGCAGATTGGCTGCGACGATTTCAGGGCACTTCGAGGTACGGTTGGCCGCTGCCGGACAGCCGATTGGCGACCAAACATGGTCAATGGAGTTTGAGGCGCTTCGCGATTCAATGCATCTGGCCGTGAAGATCGACACCGACGTTTGGCTGCCGTCCGACACGGCTAATCCGGAGCAGATTCGGCTCGTGTCAGCGGCGGAGGCACCTCCTGAGGATGCCGTGATTGGCTCCCTGGCCTCTGTCATGGCGGTCTTGGATACGCGACTGTGCCAACAGGATTCCATTCAGACCGAATGGCGACGGTTGCAACAAATCGTGGATCGGAAAGACCGCGAACTGCGTGACCGCCAAGCCGGGCTCGAACGCGCGATCGCGCAGGGGGATAAGGCCACAACATGGCAGAAGCAGGCGGACATCCTCGGCGCGAACCGGCATCGGCTCGAGCGGGGATTGGTCCAGGTCACCCTCCCGCCGGAGGAATCCGGGATCGGCCGCGAGGTGACGATCCCGTTGGATCCGGCGCGCTCGCCGCAGCAGAACATCGAAGCCCTGTACCGCCGTGCGCGCAAAGCCGCCAAATCGGCTGCCGATGCACGCGCCCGTCTGCCGCACATCGAAGCCGAGAGGGATCGTTTGCGGGCGACCCAATCGAATCTGGAATCCACCACGCCGACCGTGGGCTTGGTTCAGCAAATTCAGGATCAATTGGGGTTGGATAAGCCTCAAGAGGCGACGCGTGCCAAGCGCTCGGTGCCGCGGCGTCTCCCGTATCGCGAATTCATGGTCGGGGATTGGCGCGTCTGGGTCGGACGCTCCAGCCGTGACAATGATGAACTGACTTTGCATCACGCTGCGCCGCAGGATCTGTTCCTGCACGCTCAGGGAGCGCCTGGATCGCATGTGATCCTCAAACGTGCCGACGGCAAGGCCGAGTTCGACCAACAAACGGTGGTCCGCGCCGCGCAAATCGCCGCCTTTTTCTCCCGCGCCCGCCCATCCGGTGTCGTGCCGGTGATTTATGCCGAGGTTCGCTATGTGCGCAAGCCGCACAAAGCGCCGCCGGGGACGGTTCGGGTCGAACGGGAGCGGTCGATTCTGGTGCAACCATCGCCACCACCGGGGTACCACGAGACGCGCGAGCCACCGCAATAACGCGTGGCCGATCCGCCATTGGGGTGTTATATTAATAGAATGTGGCCGGCTTGGGGCATGGGGCGCCGATGAAGTGGCGGATTGCGATCGTGATCGTGCTGGTGGCGGCCGTCGCCGGTGTCGTGTTGCTGTACCTGAACGGCAGCTTGGGGATCGTCAATCCCGACAATCGCAGGGTCGTCAAAGACGACATCGACCCTGACACGTTCGTCAAGGCCTATGTCGAGCTGGCGACCTTGGCGGAGACGATGCCGATCGGCACGCCGGAATATGATCAGGCCAAGGCGCGTGTCTTGAGCACTCTGGGTGTCACGCCGGAAAAGGTGGAAAAGCAACTGGCGTCCTACAACAACCGCCCCGACCAGTGGCGTCCCATCTGGGAGAAGATTCAGGCCGAACTGACCAAGCGCGCCAAAGAAAGCATCG
>JACQFV010000033.1 GCA_016199865.1 Candidatus Zixiibacteriota bacterium
CGCATCGCCACGCGGACCGAACTGTCCTTGCGGCGAAACACCTCGGTGGGCTGTTCGTTCATGCGCACGACGTCGGGGGCATGCACGATCTCCACCGGCGCACCGTTGACGTGATAACGACCCAAGAGAGAGCGCAGTTCACGTTCGTCGCCGACCAGAATCACCTTCAGCGGCGTCGGGCTTTCCCGGACCGCCTGCACAGCCGCTTCGACACAGACGGACGGGCCATGGTCCCCGCCCATCGCGTCCAACAATATGGTCCGCATCGGCTCAGCCATCGGTTGTCACCATGATACACGGCGGCGCGGGCCGCGCACAGGTTTGTTTATCGGGTGGTCTTGGGTGTCACGACTTCCCGGCCGTCATAGAATCCACACTGGAGGCAGACATGGTGCGGCTTGCGCAGCCCGGCGCATTGCGGGCAGGCCGACAGCTCAGGCGCCTTCAGAACCCAGTGGGTGCGCCGTTTGGCGCCGCGGGTGTGGGAATGTCGTCTTTTGGGTAATGGCATCGCTGTTATGACCTCTCTTCAGACTCTCTGACAGAATAACTGCGGAATGGTGGTCAGCCCTTGGGGTCCGTTGAACAAGCCGGGCGAAGACGAGCTTCGCCCCTACGAACTCCTTAGGTATTCAACCGTAGGGGCGATCCTTGTCGCAGATCCCGACCGACAGGGAGGGATGATCGCCCGTGTTTTGTTAGATGTTCTCAGCACGTCTCTTGTCTTCTGCTACCCGATCGAACCTTCAGATCAGGGATTGCCGTTGCCGCGACGGTCACTCGGCTGCAATAACACACTCAATTGGGCCAGTGGTCCCGACGCCGGCTTCCCGGCGCAGACACACGGCTCGCGATTCAAATTCCGCCCACACCCGGCGCACAGGCCGGCGCACTCTTCGCGGCACAGGGGATTGTCGGGAAGCGCCAAGAGCAAGAAATCATGCACAATCTCCGTCAGATCCCAGACCGGTTCGCTCTGCCGCAACAGAAAAAAGTTTTCATCCCCGGTATCATCCCCGGCTTCATCGTCGGGCACAACGCGCGCAATGACCCGGAAAGACTCATCCAACGACACCGGGAATTCATCCAGACAGCGTACGCAGGTGGCGGTTGCGTGGGTCCGGGCTAAACCCTCAACGACCAACTGGTCCAGCGTCTTATTGACCGACAACCGGACCGCCACCGGCCCTGCAAAGGTGCACGTGTCGGTCTCTAAATGCAAGTCGTTTGGCGCCGGGTGAAACTCAAGGGTCTCGATCCCTTCCGGCAGAGCGGAGAATTCGATCTTCATCGAGGAAAACATAAGGTCTGCCGACCTAAGGTCAAGTCGTTTCTTGTGTTGGCTCGCGGGGTTTGCGGCCTACCAGGGCCGCCGGCACCATCCCGCGAGGGCCGCGATCCAAGCCGGGTGATCATTCAGGCATGGTATGAGGTGAAATTCGCGGCCACCCGCCGCCAGAAAAGCATCGCGCCCATCCAACCCAATTTCCTCGAGAGTTTCCAGACAATCGGCAACAAAAGAAGGACAGATCACGGCCAGATTGCGGACACCGTTCTGCGCCAGCCCAACCAATTCATGTTCGGTATCCGGGCCAAGCCAGCGGTCGCGCCCCAGACGGGACTGGAACGCGATGGAGTACTTTCCTTCCGGAACACCGGCCTGACGCACGAATGCTTCGGTCGCGCGGAGCACCTGTGCCCGGTAGCAAGTCGACTGCGCAGCCGAGGGTACCCGGCAGCAATCAGTTCTCGACAGGCAGTGATTTCCGGTCGGGTCGGTCTTGCGCAAGTGGCGCTCGGGCAAACCGTGATAACTGAACAGCAAATGGTCATACGGGCGCTTCAGCCATTCCGATGCTGATTCCGTCAGTGCTGTGATGTACGCGGAGTCGTCGTAGAAGGGCGGCAGCACGGTCAGTTGCATTTTGGGCGCCCAACGCCGGATGGCCTCGCGCACGGCGACCACTGTAGTTTCGTAGGTGGACATGGCATAATGGGGATACATCGGAATCAAAAGCAATTCGCGAGTCGGCTCTCCCCCGTTTTGCGAATCCTCAAGGGCACTACGAATCGATGGCTCGCCGTACGACATTCCCAGCCCCAGCGGCACGCCGATTTGTTGGGCCAGTTTGTCCCGGACGCGCCGGGAAATCGCGACCAAGGGCGATCCTTCGGGAGTCCAGATCGATTGGTAAGCCGCCGCCGTTTTCTGCGGACGTCGCGGCAGGATCAACGCTTCGACGATGAATTTGCGCAGCGGCCAGGGGACATCCAGAACGCGGCCGTCCATCAGGAACTGGCGCAGATAACGCCGCACGGCCGGAACCGTGGGTTCATCGGGCGAACCGAGATTGACCAGAAGGATCGCGCGTCCGGAGGAATCGGCCATGGGGCGACAATAGGTCACGGCGCGTACGGCGTCGCAAGAGAATTCGGCGCGGAGAAACCCGGTGAAACACTCTACCAGAATGACTTTTTACGGCAGTATGCAGAATCGTGCACGCCACCCGCCCTCGGGTGGCGGAGCGTCACGCGGGGGCGCGTGACGCGCACAATTACCAGTGCGTTGATTGCCCGGCTTCATTGAGTTAGATGCTCTAAGTCACTGCGACTCGTCGGGCCAAGAGGGTGTGGATCGTGCACCCTGCCGCGGACTGGACTTGCTCGTAAAGCGTCGCTCCACCTGAGACGATTTCGTCCGGACGGCGACTTGAACGAGATTCGATCTCCAAAGTCGCCGTCGCCGCGATGTTGCCCGCGATCTCATCGACGTAGTCCATCACGTCGCTTCTGACCAGAAGACCCCCGCCCGGAACAAGACACCGGGCGAGTTGCTCAAGAAACTCAGAGGTGAGCAAGCGATGAAAAGTATGTCGGCGCTTGGGCCAGGGATCGGGAAAGAGAATGACGACCTGCTGCAAACTCGATTCCGGTATCAGTCGCGGCACGACGAGACGGGCATCGCCATTGATGAGGATGACGTTGCCCAGCCCGCGGCACTGAACGCGGTGAATCAACTTGAAGTAACGTTTCTTGCCGATTTCGATGGCGGCAAAGACACGGTCGGGGTGGAGCGTGGCTTGGGCGAAAAGATAATCGCCGCGGCCGGGGCCGATCTCGAGCGTGTGCGCCGAAAACCTGTCCGGCGGCGCCGGGAAGAAGAGGACCTCGCGGCGGGATCGAAACTCAGACGGGAATTGTTTGGTGCAGAGCGACGCCGCTGGCCGGGCGGGATCGGTCGGGCGCGGCAACGACTGGGGCGCGCCTAATGCACCCCTAGAAAGGGGGGTCGAAGTACCTTGCACACCGGTATCCTGTTTACAGCCGATCAACAATTCCCAACACCTAAGACCCTCTAACATTCTGATTCGTAAATGTGTGGACGCCGGGCGTCCTCGCCCGGCGCAATCGGGGCCAGGCGGGGACGCCTGGCCGCCACAATGGAACCTATTTTCCTACAGGATTCATTAGGTCAGAGAGTCTTAGATATGGAGAGGGGAGGATTCGAACCTCCGAAGGCGTCTGCCGGCAGATTTACAGTCTGCTCCCTTTGGCCACTCGGGCACCTCTCCGGGACATGCTGATTACAAATCAGCTACTCTACCAACTGAGTTACGCCGGCCCAAGCGTCCCAGCCCCCTCGGCAAACCCGCGCGCCGCTCAGATACGCGGGCTTACTTCAGATGTTGGTTCAGAAAATCCACGATATGGCGGTAGAGCACCAGCCGATTGCCGCGTTTGGCCACACCATGCCCCTCATCGGGAAAAATCAACGTGTCGACCACGCCGCCGCGTTCGGCAATCGCCTTGGCCATCTGACGGGCCTCGCCAACGGGGACACGCGGATCGTTTTCACCGTGAACAATCAAGAGCGGCGCTTTGATCTTGTCCACCTGTGAAATGGGCGAGATGGACGTCAGAAAGGTCGAATCGGACAAGGGGCCATATTCCGACTCGCGCAGGGCCCGACGGTACGGCGCCGTGTTTTTCAAGAAGGAAACGAAATTGGCGATCCCGACCTGATCGACTCCCGCCGCGTACAGTTCCGGATTCGCCGTCAGGCAGGCAAGAGTCATGTATCCGCCGTACGATCCCCCCTCGACGGCGATTTTCTTCGGGTCGGCATACCCTTCGGAGGCCAGCCACTGGGTGGCGGAAGCGTAGTCTTTGACCGATTTCCAGCGGTTCTTGTAGTTGTCCATGTCGATGAATTCGCGGCCGTACCCCGAGGAACCACGCGGGTTGATCGCCAGCACGCCATACCCGTTCAGGGCGTAATACTGGAAACTGCGCGTGAAGGTGGGGCGGAATTGTGCCTCCGGCCCGCCATGGGCATCGACAATGAACGGGACTTTGTCCCCCTTCTTCTTGCCGGGGGGCAGGTACATGAAACCGCTGATCGTCATGCCGTCGAAACTGGGATACCGGATCAGTTGCGGACGAACGAAGATGCGCGGGTCGATTCCCGCCGTCACGGCATAGGTCCACTGTTCGAGAGTCTTGGTCCGGAAATTCCACAGACGGCAGTCAGGGACGTCGGCCGCGCCGGCAAACGCGAAGACCACGGCATCGGGCCCCGCAAACGACACGCCGCTGATAATCCCATCCAATGCCGGCACCGGCAGGTCTTGCTTCGCAGTCAAATCGTATAGATGCAGTCGTCCATACCCGTCTTCGTTCACCACCCAGGACATTTTGGTCCCGTCGTTGGACAGGTCCATCTCGTCCACTTCCCACTTGGTGTCGGTGTCGATGAAGGTGATGGCCTTCGATGTCAGATCGATCGTGGCGCGCCGCATCAACCCCTGCGGGTTGGCGTTGGTGAGGACGTAAAGCGCCTTGTTGTCTGGCGTGAAGCCCACCGGCATGAATTCGACATCGCCCTCGTGCTTGGTCAGCAATGTCGAGGCCGTGTCGGCCAGATTGATTAGAAAGAGGTCCGTGTTGACATTGGAGGGCGCCCACGAGGCCACGAGCCATTTCCCGTCTTTGGAGACCGCCTCGCCGGCGTTGTATCCCGCATGCACGAAAACGGGACGGATCTGACGGGTGGCCAGGGTCATCTCGCGCACGTGGAAATCGGTCTTGTTGACTTCATTGGTCCGGTAGAAGAACCGTTGGTCGTCATCCGACCAGACCGGGCCGGCAATCTGCATCCCCTTCAGATCGGTCAGCGCTTCCGTCCGGCCGGTGGCGACTTCGACCAGAAACAGGTTGGTGTTCTCCGATCCCCCCACGGCCGAACCGGCGATGGCCCATTTGCCGTCATGCGAGAGGGCATAGAAATCGGCCCCATCCGTAAAGTAGGTCAGTTGCACCGGCCAGCCATGTTCGCCCAGCCGGTACATCTGATTGACGCCCGACATGCCGGACGAAAAGCAGCGGACCTTCCCATCCCGTGAGACTTGGGGAGAGACGTTGCCGCCGATCTGCATGAATGTTTCGATATCGGGAATGTAGACCGAGTCGCGGAATTGCCCTAATGCCGGATTCGAAATGATTGTCGCAAGTGTCACTGCCAGTGTGGATTGCCGGACCCGCATCGATCCTCCTCTGCCCAGCGCCCCTCGCTGAACATGAAGACGAATGTTACCGCCCCGGCGAGATGATGTCAAGGAATGTCCGGGCCGGGCCGCGTCTCCAATCCTGTAACCTGAGGAACAATAGACCTTGCGGCGGCGTTCAGGATTGGTACCTGCGGGAGGTTGTCTATTTGAACCAGAGGGGTCGGGGGTGACAAGAAAAAACTAACGATTGGTTTGGCGTTGTTGGTCCTGTTGGCGTCGCAGAGCGCGTCGGCGAAGATATGGGGCGTTGATGTGTCGGATTTCAAGTTCAATCCCCAGAATCTGACGATCAATCAGGGCGATACGGTCAAATGGATGCTGTCAAGCGGCACACACTCGACGACCTCTGGCTCAACCTCGACCTGCGTAGCTGACAACATCTGGACGCATGATTTCGGCGGTGTTGGTTCAACATTCCAGCGACCGTTCACGGTAGTTAACACATTTCCTTACTTCTGCCGATTCCATTGCGCCCACCCAATGGTCGGTTCGATCAAAGTCAACATGGTCCTCGGCATCTTCGATGACCCCACCGGGAACCCCGTGCCGCGCACGGCGGCATTGGAGCAGAATTATCCAAACCCATTCAACGCTGGGACCGAGATTTACTACAATCTCGAACGCGACTCGCATGTGCAGCTCGTGGTCTACGACATTCTCGGGCGACAGGTCAGGGCGCTGATCGACGAAGATCAAGTGTTCGGTACGCACCATGTGACGTGGGATGGGACGTCGTCGGACGGCCGCGCCGCGGCGACCGGGATCTATTTCTACCGACTGGTGGCCGACGCGAACGTGATGACGCGCAAGATGGTTTTGCTGCGTTGA
>JACQFV010000034.1 GCA_016199865.1 Candidatus Zixiibacteriota bacterium
ACAGACAATATCCTTATGCCGCCTCTGGGGTTCGAGGACAGAAAGATCGGCGCTTCCCTTGCCGTGTCCAAGATGGGATCTGGACCATTGATAGAGCCGGGACCCGCATTGGTAAAGTGCTCAAAGACATACCCTGTCACGTCGCCGATCTCATATCCTGTCGTGCGCGCGCTCCGTTCCCCTTCCCATCGCGCGAAATGGTCGTGCTGTCTTGGGTGCTCTACCTCGATGTATACGCCGTCGACCACGATGGTAGCATGAGTATTCAAGCGGAAGCCATCTGACTCGGGCTGAATATCAACGAAGAGGGTGTCTACGTAGGGTGGTAACGGCGGAACAGGGTCAAAACCGCGAAAGGCGATTCGAAAGAGATTCTCGAAATCTGCGAGAGTCAGAGGATGACCGTCACCATTGACGTCGCAAGCGGCGACCAGCAAAGCCCGCAACGTTGGATCTGTCGGAGATCCAAGCGGGAGGCGGCGAAAGTAGTAGTTGATAAAACCGACCACGTCTCCGACGTCAGGGCCGGCGCCGTCAAGATTGATGTCGCCCGTGACGGCCGGGGGTGAGTCCGTGCGAATACAGACTGTTCCACTGGTGTATGCAATGGCTGGGATCATGGAAAGGCCCAGTTGGGTGCAACTCGTGGTGTCGTAGTACTGGTCAAGTATCAGTTCGCCGACACCGGGGTCAGGCGCATACCTGATCCGACTCGAATCCGCGCTGAGGAGATTGTGCTGGCAATTCGCCGAGTAAAAGTCCAGCCGTGAGCATTTCCCACGGGCGTCGGTATTCAACGCAGCCCCAAAATTGAGCGTAGCGACAACCCCGTCAGGGTGGGTCGATGCTTCCGAGCGGGGCGTTTTGCCGTTGTTTAAGTCCCGTATCGCGATCACCTGAATGAAGCCGCCTCCCAAACAGGAAGGACACGATGGGACAGGATCGAGTCGGAATGTCAAGTACTCCCAGCCCGCAATGGCCGGGCCATATCCCACTCCATTGGAGGTAAGGAGGCTTGGATCGTATCGTACGAGAAACGAAAACCCTCCCAGCGGCCCGAGGGTATCTCCATCGGTAGGGTTGTACCCAATTCGCAGATTCACCGCGAATCGCCGTCCGCTGTAGACATCGAGGGAATCGATGGAGACGACGATGGGCGGGCCCGGAGGCTTCTCCTCTGGTCCCGTGGTACGGACACAACCGCAACACCCGAGCAGCATCACAACGGCAACAGATTTGAGAACCAGCGACCTCAACAGAACCTCCACGGCGTGAAGGCGGACAAAAGCCCGTATACGTACACAAGATACGGTATTTCAGGCCGCTGTCAAGGCAGCCACAGACGGGTCGACGCGGTTTGTGTCAAGAAACACAACCGCCGGGCGGCCCATCGAGGCCACCCGGCGGTCAATCGAATCGATGGAGCGCTGTCTACCGCAGTTTCTTCTTATGACGGTCCTTGCGCAGGCGCTTCTTGCGTTTGTGTGTTTTGATTTTCTGGCGTTTACGTTTCTTGCCGGATGGCATGCAATACTCCCATTGCCGGGCGGGTCGCCGGTTTCGACCGACGACCGTGTGATCCCCGCGTCCGTTAAAGTGGCTGTTTCACGATCAGACCCTTGAATTCATTCGACGGCTTGAACACCGGCACCTTGCGGTCCGGCACCGGGACTTCTTCGCCGGTGCGCGGATTACGCGCCTTGCGGGCTTTGCGCGTTTTGACTTTGAAGGTGCCGAAACCGCGAATTTCGATATTTTTCCCCTGTTCCAGCGCGAGCTTGACCGCGTCCAGCAAGGCGTCCACGGTCACCGCCACGTCGGTGCGCGTCAGGCCGGTTTTTTCGGCGCAGATCTCCACCAAATCGGCCTTGGTCATCCTGACCTCCTCATTGCTGTATCCCCGATTAACATCATCCTATGCCGGTCCACGATTGCATCTTTGATCATTGGTATTTGTATTGCAACGACGGCGCCGACCGGTTGTCGTCGGTACCCGATCCCAACAGCCAGGAGACGAAGGTCTCGCCGATCAAATCGCGCAGCCCGCGCGAGCGCACGGGAATCTCCTTCACGGTCTTGGGCGGTTTCTGCATGCCGACCATGTCGGCCGCCACGTCGAGCGCGTCGTTGTAGTCACCGAGAACATCTACCAGGTGCATGTTCTTCGCCTGACGCCCGGTGAAGATGCGGCCATCGGCAAACGCCTTGACCGTGTCGGGCTCCAGACGACGTCCCTCGGCCACGGCATGGACAAATTGGTCATAGGTGTCGTCGATGACCGTCTGCAGCACCTGCTGCTCGGGGGGAGTCATCGTGCGCGCCAGATTGCCGATGTCCTTGAACTGGCCGCTTTTCACCGTCTCGTAGCGAACGCCGAGTTTGTCGAGAAGCCGTTCGAGCGTGGGGAATTGGAAGATGACGCCAATCGAGCCGGTCAACGTCCCGGGGTTGGCAACGATGGTATCCGCCGCGACCGCGACATAAAGCCCGCCGGAGGCCGCCACCGCACCCATCGAGACGACCACTCTCTTGCCCTTTTCCCGCACACGCAGGATTTCTTCGTGAATTTCCTGGCTGGCCGCCACGCCGCCGCCGGGTGAATCGACGCGCAGCAAGATGGCCGGAACCGATCTGTCATCGCCCCAGCGGCGCAGTTGCTGCACGACCGATTTGGAAGATTCGATCTCACCGATCAGATCGATCACGGCGATCTTGCGGCCGAAGCCGCCGAAGCCGATACCGTCGCTCGATTCCGGCTCGGACAGCCCCGATAGGGACACGGCCATCAGGATCAGGAACGTTAGCAGCGTTCCGCCGATGACCAGCCCGATGATCCAGTCGCGCCGCTTGGTCATGATCGCCGTCAGTTTCGCGCCATCATAGTCCGGTGGGAATGTGGAGACGTTGCCCGACGTGGAGTTGATCCGGATCGGTCAGTGAATTGCTCGCCAGCACTTGGGCGATGGACAGGCCATAACGAGCCGCAATCCTCAAGATGGTGTCGCCCCGCCGGACCGTATACCAGAAACCGCCGTGATGGTCCGTCGAGGCCACGCCCCGCCCCGGGATGATGAGTTTCTGCCCGATGGCCAGCCGGTCATGGGCTTGCATCTGGTTGGCCGTGCGAATCTCCGCTGAGGTGGTTCCGAAGCGCTTGGCGAGTTCCCAGAGGGTTTCGCCCTCGCGGACCGTGTAGGTCTGTCCAGCGGAAGGCGGTGAGTCTTTTTTCGAGCGGGAGAGTTCTGGTCTCTCCCCGACGCGGGCTGTCGGGGTTGGGACCAGTAGTGTCTGCCCAACCTTCAATCGTCGATCGTCGGGTAAATTGTTGGCCTCGATCACCTCGGTCACGGTGACACCATAACGCTTGGCGACACTGGCGACCGTCTCGCCCCGGCGCACCGTGTGCTCAGCCCAAGCCGTCTTGGTCGAACTGGGCAGGTCGCGATAGACGACCGCAAATTGCGCCGCCGTCCCCTTGGGAACCCGGAGTCGGTAGGGCGCGACATTCGGGGGCGTGACATCCCGCCGCAGTTCGGGATTGAGGTCTTCCAGCGCGCCTTGGGTACACCCGAGGAATTGCGCCACATCCTTGAGGTCCAGCGGCTTATTGGTGGCCACCCAGTCGAATTCGAGTGGCGGATCGGTTTCGACGTCGAAACCGTACGCCTTCGGGTCCTTGGCGATCATCAGAGCGGCGATGTAGAGCGGCACATAGTCGCGCGTCTGCTCCTTCAGCCGCAACTTCCAGAAATCATGGGTTCTCTGCCGATCGATCTGTCGCGAGACCCGCCCCTCGCCGCCGTTGTAGGCGGCCAGCGCCAGTTGCCAGGAGCCGAACATCCGGTACAGGTCACGCAGATAACAACAGGCGGCATGGGTGGATTTCTCGAAATCCCGCCGCTCATCAACCCAGGCGTTCCGGTCCAGCCCATAGCGGTGCCCGGTCGAGGCAATGAACTGCCAGGCCCCGGCGGCATGGGCGTAAGAATAGGCGTTGTTGTTGAATCCTGATTCCACGAAGGGGAGATAGGCCAGGTCGCTGGGGATGCCGTATGAAGCGACGATCTTCTTCATCATGGGCAGATACCGGCCGGCCCGGTGCAGGAATCGCTCGAACGGCTCCCGTGCCACGGTTTGGTAGAAGACGATGCAATTCTGGACTTCTCGGTTGGTCTCCACGGGGAAGTCAAAGCTCTCTTTCGGGTTCTCCTGGGCCGGTTCCGCCGCTTGCGGAGCGGCATCGCTTCCGTGCCCGGTTGAATCGACCCCCTTGAAGCGCAACAGAACCGCCGCGCTGGAGGCATCGGCGTCCAACTGGCCCAAAGCAACCAACGTCTGTTGGTAATCAACGGCGATCTCATCCAAGAGATGCTCGATCTTGTCGCCGTTGGCGGGATTGGCCGCGTTGTCCAGGTCGACGTCGCCGATCAGGCGGATGGCCCGCTCAAAGGCGACCTGGGCATCCGACCACCGTTGATCGAGATTGGCGGCGACTCCGGTGGAATAGAGCGCTTCGGCCTCGGAGAGAGTCCGGCGCAAGTCGGCCGTCGATGTGCTGTCAGCGGTGCTCCCGGTGTCGTCATCACCGCGCCGCGCCCCGTCGCCAACATTCCGATCTGAATCGGCAATCGCCTGGGCCGGTGCGAGTTCGTCGGTGGATCGAAGCGAACGGTTGTGCGCCGCCGCCAAACATCCTCCCAATCCCAATGCAGTCATCAGGATGAGAGAATGTCGATAAACGAAAAGACGGCTGAGTTGTCTCTGTTCCATCGTTCTAACCGCTTGCGACCCGGTCCATTACATATAATTCGACGGAAATGCGATCATTCTGAACACGTTTGTTGGCCCCGTGCTTCGCTCAGTGTGGCCACCATGAATCGGCAGATGTCCGCCAACGGTCCACGTAACCCGCTGGTATTAAACACAATCCAAAATCGTGTCAAGGGCTTTTCCGGCAAATTTCACTTCAGGGGTCACTTTGGAGATACAGGATAATCTGTTGACGAATAGCAAGTTGGGCCTGAAAAAGAGGCCGGGACGAAGCGCGCGGCGGCGCATTACAGGCCATTTCCACCGATCAAGAAGCCAGTAAGTCGTTGTATGATTACATGATCGAGTGGAATATGGTGAATGTACGGCCGGTGCCGAAACCAAGTCATCTGACGTTTGGCGTAGAGCCGCGTATTGTGGATAATTTGTTGAATGGTCTCTTCTTGCGGTTGGCGACCAGACACATATTCCATTCCCTCGAGGTAGCCAACCGTCGCCATTCCCGGTGAATCTGGTCCCAACCCCCGTGCCATGAGCGATTGAACCTCCTCAAACAGACCGTCGCGGACCATCCGCAACACCCGCTCGCCGATCCGCTCATAGAGGATCTCGCGCGGCATGTCCGGGCACACAACGACCACCGGTCGGGTATAGGGTACCCGGGATTTCGCCAGCCATTCGCTCAAGGGGCGCCCGGTCTGTTGATGCACTTCATGGGCGCGCCGGATACGGGTCTTGTCGCGAGGATGGACACGGGCGGCGAAAACTGGGTCGAAGCCGGCCAAATCGGCATGCATCGACTCCCAACCCACCGCTTCGGCCCGGTCTCGGATTTGCCTCCGTAGCTCCCAATCGACCTCCGGAAGTTCGGGCAGACCGCGGAGGAAGGCATCGAGATAGAAGCCGGTTCCACCGACCAAGATAATCGGCCGATCCGTTGCCACGAGCTGGTCGACCGCCTCCCTGGCCTCGCGCATGTATCGCCCCGCCGAGAAATGCTCCTCGGGGTCGGCGCAGTCGACCATGGCGTAGCCAAACCGTTCCCGCGCCGTCACCGTCGGCTTGGCCGTGCCGATATCGAGGCCGCGGTAGACCTTACGCGAGTCCACTGAAACGAGCAGGGCATTCTCCTGCGCCGCCAGATCCTGCGCCAGATCGTTTTTCCCCGAACCGGTCGGGCCGACGATGGCGAGGATTGGGCGAGTACCGCGTGGGGAAGTCGGGTCTTTGCTCGGTTTATCCATGGCTCTCTATCCATGGCAAAGTAGCGTGATCGACCTGGATCGAAAAGACGTGAGTCACTTTTCCGCCTGTTCCCTTGCACCGGATGGTCGGGGAGGCATTTATTCCATGCAGGTTCCCATGTTCGTGACCCGGAAGTAACCAGAATCGCCCTGCCATGCCGAGCCGGCCCGACCAGGATGCCACCTTACTGACGCCGATGCTGCGTCAGCACGCCGAGATCAAGGCGCGTTACCCGGACCACTTGATCTTCTTCCGCATGGGGGATTTCTATGAGATGTTCGGCGATGACGCAATTCTGGGGGCTCGGGTTCTTGGCATTACTCTAACCAAACGTCCCCAAGGCAAAAACGGCGAAGTCCCCTTGGCGGGGGTGCCGCACCATCAAGCCGAACGTTATCTCGCGAAGCTGGCCGAGGCGGGTTTGCGGGTCGTGGTCTGCGATCAAATCGAAGACCCGAAACTCGCGACTGGGCTGGTCAAACGGGATGTGACCGAGATCATCACCCCCGGCACGGTCATGACCCCGGCGGCCATCGAAGAAACCCGGACGCCGTCGATTGCGGCAGTCGTCGGTCCCGATCCCGTGGGATCATTCGGTCTGGCCTGGGCTGAACCGACCAACGGAAGGTTTGCGGTGGAAACCTGCACACCGCAGATGCTGATCGACCTGCTCACTCAGCATCGGCCCGACGAGATCGTGATCCCCGACGGAGCCGACGCGCGGCTGGAGTCGGTCGTAACCGACCGGACGGCACTCACTCGCTGGCCCGCCTGGCGATTCGATCGGGGCGAAGCCGGGCGCGCCTTAAAGAGCCATTTCCATGTCACCGATCTCGCCGGAATTGGCTTGGCGGATGGCGAGAGTTCCGGTGCCGCGGCCTCTGCCGCCGGTGCCCTTCTGGCCTATCTGCGCGAAACCAAACGGGCGCCACTCGCGCACATTAGCCATGTAGGTTCGCTGGTTGAACAAAGCGAGATGCCGTTGGACCCGCAGACGGTCAGCAATCTCGACGTCATCGGGCGGCCGGGCCAAAACCGCCCGAACCTGGCCGATGTCCTGGATCGCTGCCGCACTCCCATGGGACGGCGTCTGTTGCGCCAACGGCTGACCCGGCCATTGATCGATCAGGCCGCAATTGATAAACGGCTGGATGAAGTCGAGTTCTTCACGCGTGATCGATCGACCCTGAGCAAAGTCAACGAGGCCCTCAAGGGCATCTTCGATCTGGAGCGTTTCATCGGGCGGCTGGGGTCAGAACGGATCGGCCCGCGGGACCTTCTCGGTTTGCGCGAGGCCCTCGGCCGCTGGCCGATACTTGTGGAGATTCTCACCCCGACCGGTCTCTTGCATCGCGATGATCCCGCGGTCGACTCCGTTCATTCTCTGCACGCAGAGTTGTCACGGGGTCTCAAGGATGACGCGCCGTTGGGATTCAAATATGGGGGGATCTTCCAACGCGGATACTCCGATGAACTCGATGCCTTGTATGATGCCGCCGCCGAGGCGCGCGACTGGATCGCCGCCCTGCAGGGACATTTGCGCGCCGACACCGGAATCGCCTCGCTGAAAGTCGGATACAACAAGGTCTTTGACTATTACATCGAAGTGCCGAAGACCCACTCGGACAAAGTCCCAGCCGACTGGATCCGCAGACAGACTCTCGTGTCGGCCGAGCGATTCATCACGGTCCAACTGCAGGAGAAAGCGGAGATTGTTCTGCAGACGGATGAACGCGCCGCGGAATTGGAGACGCGTCTGTTTTTCGAACTCCGCGCGCGATTGACACAATCCATCGGCATCCTGGCGGATTTGTCACGGGCTCTGGCGCGCCTCGACGTGACCGCGTCATTGGCCAGAGTCGCTTTGGCCCGCGGTTACACCCGTCCCACCCTGACCGCCGACCGTCAGTCGCTGATTCGCGGCGGGCGCCATCCGGTGCTGGAAACGATCAACCCGGCAGGGGGATTTGTCCCGAATGACACTGGCTTTTCTGATGCCGACGGCTGGCTTCATCTTCTGACCGGCCCGAACATGGCGGGCAAATCGACCTATCTGCGTCAGGTTGGATTGATCGTGCTCATGGCGCAGGCCGGGTCCTTTGTCCCGGCCGAACAGGCGGCGATCGGCATGGTCGACCGCATTTTCACCCGTGTCGGCGCCGATGATGATCTGGCCCGGAACCGTTCCACCTTCATGGTGGAAATGGCCGAGACCGCCCGAATCCTGACCGGCGCGACCGCCCGGTCGCTCATCTTGTTCGACGAAGTCGGACGGGGGACGTCGACCTACGATGGTGTCGCCATCGCCTGGGCCATCGCCGAGCATCTGGCGTTTGCCGCCCATGAGTGTCCGCGCACCTTGTTCGCAACCCATTATCACGAATTGACTGCCTTGGCCGACCGTCTGGCGCCGGTCAGCAACTATCAGATGGCGATCCGAGAGAAGGATGGCCGGGTGGCGTTTCTCTTCCGGGTCAAGACCGGCGCCTGCGATGATTCGTTCGGCATTCACGTGGCGAAGATGGCCGGCGTGCCGCCGTCTGTCGTAATGCGCGCCAATGAGATTCTGGCCGCGCTGGAAGATGGCTCGTTCGATCCGCTCCGCGGCCAACGTTCCGTTCGCGCCAGGAACGCAGCGGTACCGACCGCGCAAGAAAATCTGTTCAGCGGCGCCGTGGCGGAACTGGCCGAATTGCGCACCGAACAGATGACCCCGATGGAAGCATTGAACAAACTGGATGAACTGACGCGCCGTTTGCGCGGCGGGGAATCGCACCCGTAGGGGCGACCCGGTGGGTCGCCCATCCATTCGGATACCGACTTGACTGATGCCACGCTGACATCCTCCCGCACGATCGCGGTTCTTCCCGACCATCTCATCGACCAGATCGCGGCCGGAGAAGTGATCGAACGTCCCGCTTCGGTGGTCAAGGAGTTGATCGAAAATGCTCTGGACGCCCGTGCCGCGCAGATTGACGTCGAGATTGAAGAGGCCGGGGCCAAACAAATCCGCGTCGTCGATAACGGTGTTGGCATTGACCCCGCCGATCTGCCCTCGGCCGTGCTGCGGCATGCCACTTCCAAGATTCAAACGTTGGACGACCTCTCGGCGGTCCTGACTTTCGGCTTTCGCGGCGAAGCGCTGGCGGCGATCGCCTCCGTTTCCCATCTGGAGATTGTCTCGCGTGTGCGCGGCCAGGATGCGGGAGCGATGATTTTCTGGGAGGGTGGGACGCGCACCGAAAGCGGCTCCGTCGGCGCTCCGGTCGGCACCGCGGTCGCGGTGCGGCATTTGTTCTTCAATACACCGGCGCGACGGGAGTACCTGCGCGCCCCGACCACCGAGACCCGGCGGATTATCGAGACAGTCACTGATTTCGCCGGCTTCCACCATCGCGTGGCCTTTTCATTGTCGATTGACGGCAAACCCGTGCTGCGACTGCCGGAGGCGGCGAACATGGGGACCCGGCTGGGCGATTTGTTCGGGATCAAAGTCGCCGAGATGCTGGTGCCGTTCACCGGCGGCGATGCCGAGTTGGGAGTTTCGGGCTTCGCCGGCAAACCCGAATTGGCGCGCACCAACCGGGATCGGATTCTGATCTATGTCAACGGCCGACGGGTCTGGTCGCCTTCATTGGCTCATGGCGCCACCGCCGCCTATGGCGAGACGATCCCCCGTGGCCGCTTTGCCTTTGCCGTGATCGCCCTCAATGTCAACCCGTACCGGATCGACGTCAATGTCCATCCGACCAAACGCGAAGTCCGATTCGCCAATGACCGCGCCGTCTACGATTTGACTTACTATGCCATCAACAAGGCCATCTTCACCTCGCCCCGGACCTCGCCGGTCATGCCAGTGAAGGAAGAGTATCTACCACAGGTTCCCCAGACTGAACGATTGCCCTTGTCATCATCGCCATCAGACATGGGGCCACTCCGCGAATCGCCGTCGCAATTTCATCCGGTCCCTGTAGAACCGCAATCCCCGAGTTCACGATCGTTCCCGGCCACTGATCCTTTGCCTGTGACGCGCGTTCCCAAAGAGGCCCTTGGCATCACGAATCTGTGGCAATTCAACGACGTCTACATCGTGACCGTAGTCGGCGAGGAACTGTGGGTGATCGATCAGCACACCGCTCACGAGCGCATTCTCTACGAAGAAGTGCTCCGTCGCGCCCATGAGCGTAAACCGGAATCTCAGCGACTGCTGTTCCCGGAATCAATCGATCTGGAAGCGCGCGAATGGGTGGTGTTCGGCTCCGCCGCCGAAGTTCTCGCGTCGCTGGGATTCGAAGTCCGTCCCTTCGGCATGCGCACCGTGCTTCTTGAGGGAGTCCCGACCGGTCTGAAGGTGAAAAACCCGGTCATTCTTTTCCGGCGTGTCCTCGAGGACGTGGAAATCGCCTCCCGTGGGGGAGAGGACCTCCTGAAAGCAGCCGCGGCCTCAACGGCCTGTCGCTCGGCGGTCATGGCCGGGGACCGTCTCCGCCAGGAAGAAATGCAGGCCCTCTTCGCCCGTCTCATGCACGCCGAGAATCCCTTCTCCTGCCCGCACGGCCGGCCCACGTTGGTGAAGATTCCGATCGCCGAGTTTGACCGGAAGTTTTGTCGGGCGTGAGTGGGTCAACGGGGTTCGGTCCGAATCGAGATTGCTTCGTCATCCCCGCTTGAGGCGGGGATTCCTCGCAATGACGGTGGCTGGCGCGTGAAACGGTTTTACGTGTACATCATGACGAATGAACGGAACTCGGTTCTCTACACCGGCATGACCAACGACATCAAGCGGCGTGCCTTCGAACATCGCACGGGCTTGGTGGAGGGATTCACGAAGCGATACCGGATTCACAAACTGGTTTACTTTGAGACATTCGCGGATGCGATGAGCGCGATCCGCCGGGAGAAGCAGATCACGGCGCAACAACCCCCTACACCGTCATTGCGAGGCGTCCCGCTCTCCGAGCGGGACAACGAAGCAATCTCAATCGGGTGTACCAAATCCTCACACCCCAAACGTCCCCACCGCCTTGCACTGGGGGCAGTACCACGCCGCTTCTGGTTCGTGGTGGCCGCAGGTGGCGCAGGCGTAACCGGCGTGGTTGAAGGCGGCAGAGTTAATCAAGGTGTCGACTTCGCTGGAGAGCTGGGGCCAGCGATTCTGCTGCGAGAGGATGCGGATGATCCCGGCGCGGGCGCTCAGATTATCGGGGTCGACCTCGAGGACGTGGCGGTATTGCAAGAGCGCCCGGTCGTGCTCGCCTTTCTTCGACGCCAAGTTGGCCAGGCCGAGCAGGGCCATGGCGTTGTTGGGGTCCTTTTCGAGGATGCGCTCGTACAATTTGTTAATTTCACCATACTGTCCCAATTCAAAATAGGCGCGCTCCAGA
>JACQFV010000118.1 GCA_016199865.1 Candidatus Zixiibacteriota bacterium
GATTCACTGGCATGCCCGCCGCGGCGATCAGGGCGCGCCGACACGAGTCCGGGCCCGAGCAGGATCACCGACGCGATCATCACGATGGCGCCAGCGGTCGGGTCAGAGATATTCCTGCCAGCGCTCATCGCTCTTCAGCTTCTCCATCAGCGCCTTCATGTCATCGACACGGCTCTTGTGCACCAGCAAGGTGGCCTTCCCGGTTCGCACCAGAATCAGATCGGATATCCCGAAGGTGCAGACCAGCTCGTCGGTGTCATTGTACACGGTTGAGTCAAAACTGTCCAAGGCGACCGTGGGCCCGACCAGGACATTGCTGTCGTCGTTGGCTTTCTGTAGCCGTCCCAGCGACAACCAGCTGCCGACGTCGTCCCAGGCCAGGTCGGCCTTGATGACGATCACGTTGTCGGCTTTTTCGAGAACTGCGACGTCGATGGAGACGCTCTCGGCAGTCTCATACAGCTCAACCAGCGCCTGCGATTGCGATGGTGTGCCGATTGCCTTTTGGTATGTTTTCAGGGGTTTGTAAACGCCCGGCCTATATTTCTCGATAGCGGCCAGAAGCGACTTGGCGGTCCACACAAAGATGCCGGCGTTCCATAAATGACGGTGGTCGAAGTAGTAATCTTGGGCCGTGGTGCGGTCGGGTTTTTCGCGGAACGCCTCGACCTGGTAGGAACTGAGGCCATCCGAGGTGGCGAAATTTGGACCCAGCTCGATATATCCGTACCCGGTCTCGGCCCGCGTCGGCGTGATCCCGATGGTAATCAGATGATCGTCGCTCTGCGCCAAACGCACCCCTTCGCGGAGTACTCGTCGAAGAGTCGAGGCCGGCTCGATGGCGTGGTCGGCGGAGAGCACAACCAGAGTTGCGTCCGTATCGCGTGAGGACAGCTCGATGGCGGCCAATCCAATCGCCAGGCAGGTGTTGTTGCCGCGGGGCTCGGAGAAGATGTTCCCTGACGGCAGCTGCCCGACTTTCTCCCGCACGGCGCCGGCAATCTCCTGTCCGGTCACGATCCAGGTGCGCTCCGGCGGAAAATCCGGCTCGATCCGGTCGATGGTCGCTTCCAAGAGCGTCTTGCCGCCCAGGATGGGCAGCAGTTGCTTGGGACGTTTCCGCCGCGACAAAGGCCAGAAACGCTCGCCGACCCCCCCCGCCAGTATCACCGCGTGTTCCAGATTATCTCTCCCTACTCGTTCTCAAAATCGCGACGGCCGACCCTTGAAGTCATCGTAGGCGCGGCGCAATGCCTGCAAGTCCTTCCATGTATCCTTCTTCCATTCCGGATTGCGCAGGAGCGCCGCGGGATGAAAGGTCACGAGCAATCTGGAGCTGCCCAGCTCGTAAAACTGGCCGCGCAATTTCGAGATCGGCGTCTTGGTGTCCAGGAGAATCTGCGCGGCAATCCGTCCCATGGCGCAAATGAAGGGCGGCGCCAAGAGGCGAATTTGTTCCGCCAAATGCGGCAGGCAGGCGTTGGTTTCCTCCGGAAGTGGGTCCCGGTTTTCCGGCGGTCGGCATTTCAGGATGTTGGCGATGTACACCTGACCGCGCGACAGGTCGATGGCCGCCAGCATTTTGTCCAACAACTGCCCGGCGCGGCCGACAAATGGCTCCCCCTTCAAATCTTCGTCACGCCCCGGCGCTTCGCCGATGAAGAGGATCTCCGCCTTGGGGTTGCCCACGCCAAAAACGAACTTCGTGCGCGTAAACCCGAGCGGACATTTTGTGCAGGTGTGGATCTCCTCGTAGAGTTGATCCAAAGACTGCGCGCGCCGCGGCTTGGTCCCGCTGGCGAATAATTCCAGGGTCGGCTCGGCGGCCAGCAACTGGCGCAACGCCTTGCCGATGGTCAGAGTCGTTTCGTCGGGGGGGGGCATGGGCTTGGGGGATCAGACCGCACTGGCTCTTGTGGATTTCTCTTGGCGGAGCGTCCTGAGGTGATCTAAAATCCGGTGCGCCAGTTCCGGCTTGGATAGAATCCCCGGCTTCTCGACGGAACCGTCGCGGGAGATCAATGTGGCCTCGTTGGTGTCGCCGCCGAACTCGGAGCCGGGCTTGGTCGGATTATTGGCGACCAGGAGATCGAGTTTCTTGCGCTTGAGTTTGTCGGCCGATTTCAGACGCTCCGGATCGGTCTCCAGCGAGAAACCGATCAGAACCTGATCGTCACGCTTGCGTTTGCCCAGCGTTTCCAGAATGTCGGGGGTCGGCTCGAGTGCGAGACGCGGCGGCCCGGTGTCCTTGGAGAGCTTCTCTTGGGAAGGATCGGCGACTTGCCAGTCGCCGACGGCGGCGACACAGATGGCAACATCGCAGCCGCTGAAATGCGCCAGAGTCGCCGACAGCATTTGCTCGGATGTTTCCACGGCCACGAATTCCGCGACGGATGGCTGCGGCAGCGCCGTCGGGCCGCTGATCAACGTGACTTGCGCTCCGCGCATCGTCGCCGCTTGAGCGACGGCGTATCCCATCTTCCCCGATGATCGATTGGTCAGGATCCGGACCGGATCGATTGGCTCGACCGTGGGTCCGGCTGTGATGAGGATGCGCACACCCAGTAGATCGCGCCTGCCGGCCGTCTCAAAAAACCGCTCGACGGTCGCCAAAATGTCTTCGGGCTCTGCCATGCGGCCGATGCCCACCGTCCGGCAGGCCAACACACCGACGCCGGGCTCCAGCATCATGACGCCGCGGCGTTTCAATGTGGCCAGATTTTCCTGCGTAGCCGGATGGCGGTACATCTCGGTGTTCATCGCCGGGGCGATCATCACGGGCGCCGGTGTCGAAATCAACAGTGTAGTCAGAAGGTCATCGGCCTGTCCGGCTGCGTATTTGCCGATCAGATTCGCGGTCGCCGGGGCCACGATCACCAGTTCGGTCCAGGTGGCAATGTCGATGTGTCGGGTCCCGACATAACGGTCCGCCGGAAACATGTCAAGCAAGACTTCCCGCTCGGACAATGTCTCCATCGTCAGGGGCGTGATGAAGCGCGCGCCATTGCGGGTCATCGACACCCACACGTCGGCGCCGGCTTCCTTCAATCGCCGGCAGAGGAAGGCAGACTTATAGGCCGCGATCCCGCCGGAGATTCCCAGGAGAATATGCCTGCCTGATAATGCGCCCATATTCTTGTCCAAGCCGTCAATGCCGGAAGTTGCGCAAACCCGAAAAGACCATCGCCACGCCGTGGGCATCACACGCGGCGATGACCTCGGGATCCTTCTTCGAACCACCCGGTTGAATGATCGCCTTGACGCCCCCCGC
>JACQFV010000119.1 GCA_016199865.1 Candidatus Zixiibacteriota bacterium
GCGCAACTCTGCCTACCGGTGACGTCGACCAGTCTGAATCCGCCGGTCAACTGCGTCATCTTGTCGGGTCCGGGGTCGCTCTCCGGCGGCCAGTGGTGCTACACGCCGGCCGGTGACGAGGTTGACGTTGTTACGATCCGCTGCACGGATGCGCTGGGGGCCACCTGCTCCGGCTCGTTCACCGTGACCTTTGACATCAACGATCCGCCCGTATGCAACGTTCCGCGCGACACGGCGATCTTCCAGTGCACGCCGGCCCAGGTTTGCCTGCCGACGGGAGCCACAGATCCGAATGGCAATCTTACCGGGTGTAGCATCATCAGCGGCCCCGGTACGTTGTCCGGCGGCAATTGGTGCTACACGCCGACGGGAGACCAGACGGTGGCCGTGACGGTCCGTTGCACTGACGCCTGCGGCGCCTCGTGCGAAAAAACGTTCCACGTCACCTTCGACATCAACGAAGCCCCGGTTTGCAGCGTCCCGAACGACACGACGATCTTCCAGTGCACGCCGACGCCCGTCTGCATGCCCGTGTCGGCCACCGACGCGGACGGCAATCTGTCCGGTTGCGCCCTGGTGAATGGGAGCCCCGGCAATCTGAACGGCAACTGGTGCTATACCCCGTCCGGGGACCAGACGGTCGCCGTGGCGATCCGGTGCATCGATGACTGCGGGGCCTTCTGCGAGAAGACGTTCCACGTCACCTTTGACGTCAATGACGCGCCCGTCTGTAACCTGCCGCGCGACACGACGATCTTCCAGTGCGCCCCGGCGCAGATTTGCATGCCGGTCTCGGCGACCGACGTCAACGGCAATCTCGTCGGCTGTGCCATCGTCAACGGGTCCGGCACGCTCTCCGGCGGCAACTGGTGTTACACGCCGGCGGGGAGCGGCAGCGTCGACGTGACGATCCGCTGCACCGACGCCTGCGGCGCCACGTGCGAGGGGACATTCCGCGTGACTTTCGTCATCGGCCAGCCGCCGCAGATTACCTGTCCGCCCGATCTTGATCTTGCCTGTGCCTCGCAGGCGCCCGCCTGCAACCCGAATGACGTCATCGTGACCGGCGGCACCGGGACCGTCACGGTGGTCTGCAATCGAACCGATAATGGCGGGAGCGGATGCGCCGGCAGCCCGCTAATCTATGAATACACTTACACGGCGACCGATTCGTGCGGTCTGACCGCACATTGCAAGAGAACGGTCACGGTGATCGATAACGTGCGGCCGCACTTGGCGGGGTGCCCGTCTGATGTGATCATCCAGTGCAGCAGCCCCGTCCCACCGGCCGCGAACGTGACCGCGACCGACAACTGTGATCAGAACGTCGCGATCGCCTTCTTGGAAACGACGAATCTGCACGGATGCGGCGGCTACACCGGTACCATTACCCGCCGCTGGATCGCCACGGACCACTGCGGCAACGCCGACACCTGCATACAGGTGATCACGAAAGTCGATACACAGGCGCCGGTGTGCAGTCTTCCGAGTGGAACGGTCAACTTCTTCCAATGCACGCCGACCCAGATATCCGTTCCCGTGTCGGCGACGGATAATTGCGATCAATCGGTGACCTGTCAGGTCGTGTCCGGATTGGGAAGCGTCTACAACGGGCAGTGGACCTATTATCCCACCGGGAACGCGTCCTTTGGCGTGACGATTCGGTGCTCGGATGACTGCGGCAACATCTGCGAGGGGACATTCCAGGTCAGCATCCAGATCAACGGTCCGCCGACCATTGCCTTTGGTGCCGATCAGTCGATCTTCCAATGTTCCCCGGCTCCGATTTGCGTGGCCTATTCTGTGTCCGATCCGAACTCCCTCAACGGATCGACCGAATCGCTCGTCTCGGGTCCGCTGGGCGCCAGTATCGATCCAGCCAACAACCGTGTCTGCTTCACGCCCTCGGGTCCCGGCACCTTCACGGTGATCGCGCGTGTGACCGACTCCTGTGGCTCATCCGACGTCGACACGATCAACGTCAACGTCACTCAGAATGCGCCGCCGACGGTCGCTTTCGGCAACGACCTGACCGTTCGGCAGTGCCTGCCGGGGCCGATTTGCGTGAATTATTCGGTCTCCGATCCGAACGGCATTGGTGGCTTGAGCGAATCCCTGGTGTCAGGCCCGGCCGGCGCGGTCATCAACACGGGCGCCGATCAGGTGTGCTTCACGCCCCCCGGTTCAGGGACCTTCCCGATCATTGTCCGGGTGACGGACAGTTGCGGCGCATCCGATCAGGACACGATCGTCGTGGCCGTCATTCAAAACAGCGCTCCGGTCTGCAGTGTCCCGCGTGACACGACGATTTTCCAGTGCGCGCCCGCGCCGGTTTGTCTGCCCGTTTCGGCGACGGATCCCGACGGCGGGGCGGTGACCTGCCAGAAGACGAATGGGCCGGGTCAACTGAGCAACGGCAACTGGTGCTACGCGCCCTCGGGCAGCCAGACCGTGCTGGTCACCATCCGCTGCAGCGACACCTGCGGCGCCTATTGCGAGAGGTCATTCAGTGTCACGTTCACGGTCAACAGTCCGCCGACTTGTTCGGTGCCGCCCGATCAGACCTTCCATCAGAATTGCGTTCCACAGGAAGTGCAGTTGCCCGTGGTGGGCAGCGACGTCGACGGCAATCTGACCAGCTGCCAGATCGTCAGCGGGCCCGGACATCTGGTTGGCAGCATGTGGCTCTACACGCCGACCGACAATGGGCAGGTGTGCGTGACCATCCGCTGCACCGATGGTTGCGGCGCCACGTGCGAACGGAGCTTCTGCGTTCTCTTCCTGATCGACAAGGACAATTGCGGCTGCCGGATCGAGGCCTCTCTGGGAGACGATGACGGAACCATCGAAACGTTGAACGGGCGGCAGGTGTCGTTGCCGGTCAACATTGATTCGCTGAGCGCCGAGATCGGCGGCTTCGATCTGCTCATCTGTTATGACCCCAGCGTTCTGGTCTTCCTAAAGGCCGACATCGGACCGGCGCTCGACACGCTCAAGTGGGAATATTTCACCTATCGCGCCGGGCCGCGCGGCAATTGCACCGGCGGCTGCCCGTCGGGGTACATCCGGCTGGTCGGCATCGCCAACATGAATAATATGGTGACGCCGCCGCCGACCGCCTACCGGCCTCTGGGCAAGATCGCCTCCTTGATCTTTGAGGTGGCGCCCGACCGCAACCTGATCGGCCAGTGTATCCCGATCAACTTCTGCTGGCTGGATTGCGGCGACAACACCTTCTCCAGCCGCTCCGGCGATACGACGTTCGTCGAACAGCACATGATCATCGACACCTGCCAGTCCAACGCGAAGACGAACCCGATCCCGGGCATCTGCTTCTCCGGCGGCTGGATTTGCATCATCGAGCCCCCAGATGACCGCGGCGACATCAACCTTAACAACATCGCCAATGAAGTCGGTGACGCCGTCTTGTTCACCAACTACTTCATCTACGGGCCGTCGGTCTGGTCACCGCCGTACGATCTGGGGCAGATTCTGGCCACCGACGTCAACGATGACGGCGTCGTGCTCACCGTGGCCGATCTGATCTTCCTGATTCGCATCATCACCGGCGACGCGCAGCCCTATCCACCGGGCGGCAACCCGCGTCTGGCGCCGGAGGCCCGGACGGCCCAGGTTCGCTCGACCGTCGAGAATGGCGTTCTGCGGGTGACGTCCGATTCGCCCGTGGACGTCGGCGGCGCGTTCCTGACCTTCCGTTACTCCGACGTGGGACCGGGCGAGCCCGTGCTGTCGGCCGACGCCGCTTCGCTGTCGATCAAATCGCATGCCGCCCATGGCGAACTGCGGGTCATCGCCTATCTGTGGGAGCGGGGCACTCGTCTGGCAGCCGGCGCGCACGAGCTCCTGGGCATTCCGTTCACAGGCCAGGGGCAAATCGAACTGGCGTCGGTCGAGATGTCGGACGCCGATGGGAACGTCCTGCCCGTCCGGATGGCCGGCGGTTTTGTGCCAAAGGATTACGCGTTACTCCAGAACTATCCCAACCCGTTCAACGCCGGCACGGTGATCAGCTTCGATCTGGTGGATGAAGCCGACTGGAGTCTGTCGATCTACAACATCCTCGGGCAGGAGGTTCGCAACTTCACCGGCCATCAAACGGTCGGACGCGTCCAATTGCCGTGGGATGGCGCCGATCGTTCCGGAGACGCCGCGTCATCGGGCATCTACTTCTATCGGCTGCGGGCCGGTTCCTTCAGCGCCACGAAGAAGATGCTGCTCGTCCGGTAGGAGAGTTTACTCGATCAATGGAAGCCCCCCGCCCGCATCGTCGGGCGGGTTTTTTCTTTATTCCCAGCGGAATGTGCGCGCGGAAATGGCGATGCCGGCAGCGATCATGGCGACCAGCACTCCCACTTCCGCCAGATGAGAACTCCAGGGGTCCCCTGCCCACGTGCCCCGCAGAAGAGAGACGACGTGAGTGAGGGGGAGGATGACCGCGAACCGGCGCACGGCCTCCGGCAACAGTTCACGCGGAAAAGCCGCCCCCGATAGGAACAACATTGGATAGAACAGAACCATGCCGACAATGTGCGCCGTGCGCGCCGTGGGAACGAGCCCGGCGACGACAAAACCCAGGGCAAAGAACGAGGCCGAGCCGAGCGTGAACGCGGCGGCCACAGACAGCCAGTTCTCCGGCGAGCGCAGGCCATAGGCGAGTTTTCCGCAGATCGCCAGCAAAATCATGCCGAGGCCGGACATGGCGAAGATCACGAACGTCTGCGCGTTGAGGACGGCGATCGGACGCAGAGGGGTCAGATGGAATCGGCGCAGAATGCCCGTCTCGCGGTACGTTGCCAGGGTGATGCCGATTCCGAAAATCCCGGAGGTGGCGATGATCATGGCGCTGAACGCCGGAACCGCGATGTCGACGTATCCATAGCCGCCGTAGCGCTGGGTGGGCTCGTTCCCGAAGGCGCTGCCGAACACGAACAGCAGCAGAAGGGGGAAGGCCAGGGTGAAAAAGGCCGCCATCGGCTCCCGCAGGAACAGCTTGAATTCCATCCAGAACAGTTTCCATTGCCCGCGCACGGATCACCTCACTCGCGCATCGCGCGTCCCGTCAGTTTGAGAAAGACGTCCTCCAGATTCGGCTGCTCAGTGCGCAACTCATGAATCTCGCAGCCGCGCTCGGCGAGCGACATGACGACGCGGGCCACCAGACGCGCCCCGCGTCCGTGCACCACAACCTGGCCATTACGCCGGTCAACGCGCGTAACACCCTCCAGGTTTGCCAGCCCGTCTGAGGCGGAATCGCCGTCGGCCGACACGACCACCCGGCTGTCGCCGCCGTGCTCGCGAATCAAATTCGCCGGTTTGTCCAGCGCAACCAGACGGCCATGATCGACGATCGCAACGCGGTCGCAGAGCCGTTCGGCCTCTTCCATGAAGTGGGTTGTGAGGAACACCGTCTTGCCCTCGCCCTGAATTTCGCGGACGAGGTCCCACATGGCGTGGCGGGCATGCGGGTCCAACCCCGTGGTCAATTCGTCGAGGAAGACGATCTCCGGGTCATTGATGAGCGCCAAGGCAATGAAGAGACGTTGCTTCTGCCCTCCGGACAACTTCGCGAATGGCGCATTGATCTTATCCTGTAAATGGAGCCGTTCCAAGAGGACGCGCCAATCGACCGTGCGCGGGTAAAACGCCGTGTACAGGTCGAGCGTCTCCCAGACCCTCATCCGGGGCGGCAGCGCGGCTGCCTGTAGCTGTACCCCGATCCGGGGGCGCAATGCCCGGGCCTGACGGCGCACCGACTGGCCGAGCACGGAGATTTCGCCGCCGTCCGGACGGCGCATTCCCTCCACGCATTCAATCGTCGTCGTCTTCCCGGCGCCGTTGGGGCCGACCATTCGGCGCCGTTGGGGCCGACCATTCCCAGGACTTCGCCTTTGTACACGTCGAAGGAGATCGAGTCGACGGCGACAACGTCTTTATAGGTCTTGCGCAGATTCTGAACGGAGATGGCGATGTCTGAGTACATGGTCGGGTGGCTATATAGCGTATTCGGTGCTTGCATGCCAGATTTGGGGCACGCGGGTCGTGTGTCGCTTCGGCTTCGCCTGTCCACTCCGGAAAAGAAAACCCCCGTGCCGAGGGCACGAGGGTTTTCACATCGGAATGGTAGCTTGTGCTACTGACCGGCTTCCGCGGTTTTCGGCTTGGCGTTCTTCATCATTTCGGCCATTGCCAGCGGTACGACCGCATACGTGTCCTTCATGGTCTTCACCATGACATGGCAGGCATCGAGCCCCTCTTTGGTCGTCGCGGTGGCAACCGTGATCTTGCCCATGCTGCCGTTGAACGATTCCATCTTCACGTCCTTGCGGGCCATCAGATCGCTCATGCCGACACAGTACGGACAAAACGTCTTCTCGAAGTCGGCGCGGCTCATTTTGGCAGCGCCCGCCATTGCGGTCTCACAGTCCTTCGACCATTTCGCGCAGGCCGGTAGGGCCTTGCTGTCGGCCATGAGAAAAGTCGACACATACCCGTTGGCGGTCTCGAAGACGTCAGCGCGAACATTCGGGCCGAGTTCCGGGTAGTTGACCATCGTCTTGCAGGATGGGCAGTTGGCCATCTTGGTCGCCAGCTCCTGCGGGGTCATTTGCCCGGCGAATGCCGTGGCGACCGCCGCCAGGACTGCGACCATTGCAGCCAGTTTGGTTCCTCTCATCGTTCCTCCTTTTGAGAGCATTGAGTGTTTGGACACGTTCACTTCTTTCCCGGTCCCGTCTCACCCAACTGGGGCGGACCGGACGGCGCCAAAATCCCGATTCGGCATGCCCCTGTCAAGAAAAAATCGGGAGCAAAATTATCCGGGCTGGCGTGGCGCGATCGGCCCTATCCGCCGACTTCCTCCTCGTACTTCTCCTTGAGGGCCTCGATGACCGAGGAATCGGCGACCGTCGTCACGTCCCCCAACGCCTTTCCCTCGGCCACGTCGCGCAGGAGGCGTCTCATGATCTTTCCCGAACGCGTCTTGGGGAGGTCGGACGAGAAAATGATCCTCTCTCCGGCCGGGGCCAATGCGCGCGCCAAGTATCATCGCGCCGGATTGGCAGGAGCAGTCTTGGAGGGAGATCGCCGAAACCACGGAATGAGAGGTGCCATCCCCAACAGTTCCACCAGTGTCATCCACAGACGCGAGACGAGCGCGACCGGCGCGGCCATCCCGGTGGGCAGATAGGGCGCTAACAGAAGGGTGAGGATTCCCTCCCGTACTCCCAATCCTCCCGGCGCAAAGAGCGCCAGAAAGCCGATCAGGTACGCGGCGCCAAACGCCGCCACGATCTCCCAGAAGGGGCTGCCGCCGAACTGCAGTCCGCGCATCATGCACCAGAATGAGATGCCATAGATCACCCATGCCAGGACATATCCGACGAACAGACCGAGGGCGAGGGGGAAGGACAGCCGTATCTGCACGGGTTCGCGCCGCGCCAGTTTCAATCCAAAATTCAGAAGGCGGGTGAAGACGGAGGGATAGAGCACGACCACGCTCAGCCCCAGGCCGATGACGACCGAGGCCGCGGGAAGATCGCCCCAGATCTTCGTGCCGAGAACAATGACCACGAAGACCGCGCCGGCGATCACAGTGAAGGCCTGGTGCAGAATGGTCGAGGCCAGTGCCGTCGATGCGGCCAGCCCCTCCTGCTGCAAGAGGTAGATCATGCCCATGATCGTCCAGACTTTGCCGGGGACATACTTGCCCAGATTGGAGAGAGTCGAGATTCGATAGGCCGTTCGGAAGCGCAGCGGTTTCCCTGAGACGATGACGAGAAGGGCGCGCCAGAGCTGGATCAGGAGGACGATATCGGCCAGGTAAGCCACGGCCGAGATCAAGAGCCAACCAAGATCCACGTGCCAGGGATGGGCGCTGATCACATCCCACTTTGTCCAAATGGACCGTACGACAAAAAACAGCAAGACCGGCGGGACTACGATGGCCAGCACCAGTCGAACGATGCCGCCTGAAGACCCTATAGATCGTCGAGTCCCGCTCAGATCCGCCAGTTCTTGTTTCCGGTTAGTCACCAGTCCGCCTCTCCCGTTGTGTCGCAGAATCACCCCGATAAGACAACATTCCGCAATTGTCCCCGACGGGCCGTCATCACGAAACGGGCCATACCGATCACGCGCAAGTAGAGTCGGTAACAGATTACTGGACCACGGCTTAGCGGCGTCTTCGCGCGGGGCGTTGAGGCAACGGAAGCCGAGCGAAGTATCGTCCGGATATCGAACCATTCCAGTGAAACTGACTGGGGACGATGATCTGTCAAGATCACTGTGCGACGAATGCTATATGAGGCGCCCACCTTGACGAAGGCCAAACAGGCAACATATTGATAGGTAAACGGGAGGGTCCCCGCTCTCCGGGAGGTGGGCCATGAAGAAGATTGCCATTTGCAGTACCATGTGCATACTCGTCATGGGTGCGTCCCCAGCATTCTCTGCTACAATCCACGTGCCTGCCGATCAACCGACTATCCAGGCGGGCGTGAACGCGGCGGCAAGCGGGGACACCGTCTTGGTGGCACCGGGAGTGTATTACGAAGCGGATCACGGTGCGCGCGCCGCGCACCGGTGCGTCTTGACACGTGGGAATTGAGGCGAAAAGAAAGAAAACCATTCTCGGAAAGGAACACACGCCCCACCCAATCACAGGGGGTATTGCATTCCCACGTGAGCAAGGGCCGAATGGAGGCGTTCAGCGATGGCGTGATCGCCATCATCATCACCATCATGGTGCTGGAATTGCGGGTACCGCATCAGGCGGATCTGGCCGCGTTGCTCCCTCTGGCCCCCGTGTTCCTGAGTTATGCGCTGAGTTTTGTGTTTCTCGGCATCTACTGGAGCAACCATCATCACCTTCTCCAGGCCATCAAGCACGTCGATGGCTGGGTCCTGTGGGCCAATCTGCATCTGCTGTTCTGGCTCACGCTCATCCCGTTTACCACTGTCTGGATGGGCGAAAATCAATTTGCCGCCTGGCTCGTTGCCGTGTATGGCGTCGTCCTGCTCCTGGCCGCGATCGCCTACTTCATCCTGACCCGCGTCCTGATCCGTGTGGATGGTACCGATTCGGTTCTGGCAACAGCGGCTGGCCGGGACTTCAAAGGCAAGGTATCCGTGGTGATCTATCTTGTAGCCATTCCACTCACGTTCGTAGCGCTTGGATCGCCTTCGCGCTCTATGTACTGGTTGCGCTCATGTGGCTCGTTCCGGACCGCCGCATTGAGAAGACGCTGGCGCCGTAACGCACAGGCATCGGCTGGCATTCCAAGTGTGAGGGAGTGCCGTGACGGGTGGTAAGAGGCGCGTGTCCAGGCCACGTGCCTTGGCAAACTTGGAGAACAACAGCCGGAATGGGGGGACCGATGAACAAGCGTACGAATCAGCGTAGAAAGATGTCACCTATTCAGACACGCCGGTCCAGTGGGCGCAATGACACGCTCGTCTCAACCGACATGCTCACCCACGCGGTTCGGGCCATCCTGTCGCGGGTCACGCTCGATCGCACCCGCGACATCCCCTATCTGGCCGGCTACAGCCGAAATGGCCGGACAATTTACATCGACCGCCATTTGCCCCGGTCGTTCATGGCGCGCGGGAAAAGGGTGAGCGTGGACAGGTTTCTGATCCTTCACGAAGCGGTGGAGAAATCCCTGCTCGACCAACTCGGATTGCGTTATCAGCATGCCCATCAGATCGCCCTGCGGGCCGAAGAGGCGGCCATCCGGGCCGCGGGAGTCTCCTGGCGGGACTACGATCGTTTCATGCAGGGATTCATCAAAGAGGCCGGGGATGAGACCCTCGAGCGCCTTCCGTTGGACCTGGATATCAAACCCTATCGCGACGAGCACGACACCGATGAACTGCGCCGCATGCTGAAGGCGATGCAGCGCGAGAGGTCGCGGCGCGATCGGCGATGACGTCGCACGAAGAGACCGGCAGTTCCGCGCGGCCGCAGAGCCGGTGGACCTGCACCATCAGGAGGTCGGAAGGCAAGAAGCCCGTGAGTCGTCAATGACCCACGGGCTTCTTGCTGAGGCAATTCTTCCGTCTTCAAGGGCAGGGCTCGCAGAATTCCGTCGCCGGATCGGCGCCGCGAAATGCCACGTTGACCATTTTGGTCACGTCGATGATGTCGACGTACCCGTTGCAGTCAACGTCCTCACGGGATCGCTGGCAGTCAGTGTCAAACTGTTCCAACTGTGCCCGAAAGGCGACGTTGATGACTCCCTGAACGTCGAGAATGTTGGTGATGCTGTCGCAGATCGGGTCGTGATGGCAGCGGCAACTGAAGATGGTGACGCGAATGATGTGGCCGCCCGCGTTGCCGCATGCATCCGTCGCACTGCAGGTGACGATTGTGGTTCCGATCGAAAAGAATGATCCGGAGGGCGGATTGCAGTCGACCACCATCGCGCCCTGGCAGTTATCCAATGCCGACGACGCATACGTGACGGTCGCGCCACATTGGCCGGGGTCGCTGTTTCTGACGATATCCGGGCTCGTGGTCACCACCGGCGCCTTGTCGTCGTTCACCGTGAAGATCTGCGTGCAACTGGACGTGTTACCGCAAGGATCGGTCGCCCGGTACGTGCGAGCGATCGCCCCGCCGCAGGGGCCTCCAACCAGCGGGCCGTCCGAGCAACTCACCAGGATCGAGGGATTGCAGTTGTCGGAGGCCGTGACACCCGGATCGCAGAGGGGCAAGGCGCTGGCGCATTCAATCGTCTGATTCGGCGGACAGCCGGTCAGGATGGGCGCGACGTCGTCCACCACGGTGATCGTTCGCTGGCATGAGGTGGAATTCCCGCAGTTGTCGGCCGTCGTATAGGTGTCCGTGAAAATCAAGGGGTCGCCCAGACAACCGTGACCGCCGTTGTCGGCGCGGGAGCAGACAACCGGGAAGAACCCGCCGCAATTGTCCAGCGCCCCGATCCCGCCGAACGTGCAGGATGGCACTCCGGAGAGGCACTTCACCGACAGATTGGATGGGCATTGAAATCCCGGCGCCTTGGTGTCCTGCACGGTAATGGTCTGCACACATGAGGCTACGTCGCCGCTGAAGGACGCGGCCGTCCAGGTGCGGGCGATGGTTTTCGCCTCCGGACAGGCCCCGGGGGTGACGGCATCGCTATAAGTGAGCGTGACGGCTCCACATTCGGCGCTCGCGCTGTATGTTGCCGTTCCCGTCATCACCGGATCGGTGGAGAGGTCGCACTCAATGGTCATGTCCGGGGGGCAGGAAATCGTCAGGACGCACGATGCGGACGAATTGAGCACTGCCGAACCGGCCGGGGAAGGAACTTGAGCCCTAACGTCCGTGAACTGGAGGAATCCCGCCATCAGTGCGGGGCAGGTAATCGCAAAAACCCATCTGGCTCGCTCCATGCTCTCACTCTCCTTTGGCCCGCAACCGTCAGAACGGACTGCGGGTCTGCAAGATGTCTTCAATGCGAAAGTCGACCCACATCATGCGGGCCATACGCTGACTCAGCGACTGAATGTCACGGCTCGAACCCTATCGTGAACGGCAGGACGTTCCCCGATGTCGGGGACCAAGACCAAGACAAGAATAATGTATGTCACCCGTGCCGTCAAGGCCAGAGTGTTCACCTCCCGGCGCCCCGAGGTTGCACTCCAGACACGACCTCAGCCGCGCCCTCCCTTGAGAACCCGGTACAGGAATGGGAGTACAAAGAACAACAGGAGTGCCGATACGCAAAACCCGCCAATCACGGCGACGGCGAGCGGCTGCTGCATCTGCGCGCCGGCGCCAAGACCCAGCGCCAGAGGCAGCAGAGCCAGGATGGCGGCCAGCGCGGTCATGATAATCGGACGGGCCCGTCGCTGACAGGCAACAACCAGCAGCGCGTTCAAATTCTGGCCCGGGGCGCGGCCCCGCTTTGCCTCATACAGCACGAACACGGCGTTTTCCGCGACGATGCCGATGATCATAATCAGCCCGACAAAACTGGACACATTGAAGGTGATCCCCGTGATCCACAGGGCGAACACGACCCCGATCAGCGACAGCATGCTCACCGACAGGATTGCGATCGGCGCGGCGAATTCCTCAAAGAGAACCAAGAGCACTAGGAACACCAGCGCCGCCGCCGCCACGGCGACGAAGAGCAGGCCCCGGAACGACTCCTGTTGTGTCTGGTAGATGCCGCCATATTCCACTCTCACCCCCATAGGCAGGCGCATCGACGTGGCCAGCGTTCGTTTGATGTCGCTGATTGTATGCCCCAAGTCGCGATTCTCGATCCGAGCCGTTACCGCCACAACGGGCCGCAGCCCGTCGCGGGCGATTTCCGCCTGCCCCGGTGTTTTCTCGATGGTCGCCAGGGAGCGCAGCGGGACCATGGTTCCGGCGGGCGTTGTCAGCAAGTTCGATCCGAGAAGATCCACATTGCGACGATATTCCTCCGGGTAGCGCACGCGGATGGCGATGATTTTTTCCCCATGTTTGACGTTGCTCTCGGCCTGACCCTGCATGATTGCGGCCAGTTGCCCTTGCACGTCATCGGCCGTCAGACCTGCCACCGCCGCTTTAGTGGGATCGACGTGGACGATGAGGGAGGGTCCCGAAATGACGATACCGTTCCGCACGTCGACCACGCCGGTCACATTCTCAATCAACCCTGCCACCTCTTTGGCCTGAGATTGGAGGAGCGTCAGATCATTTCCGAAGAGCTTGATTTCGATTGGCTTGGGACTGTTGGTCAGGTCACCGATGACATCCATCATGAGTTGGCCAAAATCGATCTCCAAAGTCGGAATGGTCCTCTCGACTTGCGCGCGGACGGCCGCGATGACCTCATCGATCGGGCGAGATCGTTGTTTCTTGAGTTTGATCAGGAAGTCGCCGGTATTCGGCTCAGTCAGGAAGAACCCCAGTTGCGTGCCGGTGCGGCGTGAATAAGAATCGACCTCGGGAACCGTGCCCAGAATGTCTTCCACTTGCCGGAGCATCCGGTCCGTTTCATCCAGCGACGTTCCGGGTGGAGAGATATAGTCCAGGACGAACGTGCCTTCATCCATATCAGGCATGAAACCGCTGCCGACTCTGAGGTAAATGAAGTAGGCGGCCGACGCGATGGCGACCATCAGAGGAATCACCAGATACCGCACCCGGAGCAGTGAACCCAACGCCCGTTCATAGAGACCACCGTGATCCGTTCGCCCCCTGGCTTGCGCGCGTCCGGCGGCGGACGCGAAGCGCCGTGACAACAGCGATACCAAAAGCGGCGTCACGACGATCGACATCACAAACGAAATGCCCAGGGCGAAGATCATCGTGAGCGCCAATGGGGCAAAGAACGCCCCCGTCACGCCTCCCAGAAACAGCAAGGGGACGTTGATCACGATCGTGCTGAGCGTCGAACTCACGATCGCCGGCATCAACGAATTAAGCGAGCCCGCGATCGCGGTGCGCACGCTCAAGGGTTCCGTCGGGGCCGTCGGCGACTCCCGCGCATGTTGGGCGAACACGCGTTCGATGACGACGATGGAATCGTCGATGATCAGGCCGACCGCCGCGGCGATGCCGCCCAGGGTCATGATGTTAATCGACTGCCCCGCGGCCCGCAGGCAGAGGATCGTGAGCGCGATCGTGACGGGCACCACCACCAGCACGACGAGAGTAATTCGCCAACTGCGCAGGAAGACGATGAGGACAACCATCGACAGCAGGATCCCGATCACGATGGCGTCCCGGGTGCTGCTGATGGAACTGTTGATGAAATCCCCCTGATCATACCAGTTTTCGAAGTGCACGTGGGTCGGCAGAGAAAGTGAGGAGACTACCCTCTGAACCTCCTGCCCGATGCGAACCGTGCTGCCGGTCGGCTGCTTGATGACGTTAATGAGGACCGCCGGTCGGCCGTGGGCGGTGGTGCGGATGTAATTCGGCGCGGTTGCGGCGTTCACATCGGCCACGTCACGGACCCGGATCGGGACGCCGTTGCGCACGGTGATGACCACCTCGCCGATGTCCTCCGTGCCGGTCAGCAGTCCCGAAACCAACGACAAATACAACTGATAATTGTTGTCCACCAGTCCCGTGGCTTCAATCAGGTTGCTCTTCCGAATGGCATCGTCGATCTGCCGGATGTCCAGCCGGTAGCCGGCCAGTCTGCCTGGATTCACGGTGACAACGAATTCCCGCGTGTCGCCGCCGGTGACTTCGACGCGGGCGACTCCGTCCACGCGTAGGATGACCGGTCGAATCTGGTATGCAGCAATGTCGCGCAACTCCACTTGGGAGAGGGAATCGGAGGTGAGACTGTAGCCGAGGATGGGGAAGACGGCGACACTCATCTGCTCGGCCCGAATCGACGCCCCCGGGGGCAATTCGTTGCGCCTCGCGCCGATCCGCCCCTGCAAGAGTTGCAACATGTGGGGAATGTCCGTTCCCCAGTCCAGCCCCAGCGAGATCTCGGTCGATCCGCGGCCGGTGACCGAGCGCACGGTCTTGATGCCGGGAATCGAGCGGGCCAACTCTTCCAGCGGCTTGGTCACTTCGATGATCATGCGTTCGGCGGGTTGTTCGCCGTTGTCGGCCAGGATGACGATGCGGGGAAAGTTGATATCGGGAAAAAGCGACACCGGCAGGGAAAACAACAGCGCGAGCCCCGCGGCGGACAGGACCAGCGTGGTGAAGGCAATCGCCCGCGCGTGGCGGCTGATGAAGTCGAAGAAAGTCACGGTCGCGGCACCGACGTCACGGTGACGCGGGTGGAATCGGCGAGGGCATACTGCCCCTCGATGATTACGGACATGCCCGGGTGCAAAGTCGGAGCGGCAATTTCGGCCACTGAGTCCGCCACGGCGCCCACGGTCACCGGCACGGATTGCGCCAGCGAATCAGGGGTCACAGTGACGATCGCGTACGTGTCCGACTCATCATTGCGCAATAGGGCGACGCGCGGAACAAGAAGGACCCCGGAGTGACGACCCGTTTCAATCTGTGCCGTTCCAGACAGACCATCCTTGAGCAAGCGTCGGTGCTCCGGCGGTACATCGACCAATGCGAGGCGGACCCGCACGGCTTGCGTCTGCGGCTCTGACTCCGGGCTGATGGCGGCGACAGCGGCTCGAAAGGTCACGCCATCGAGTGACGCCAGCGTGACCGTCGCCGGCTGCCCGACGGAGAGTGTTGGCAACCGAGCGAGCGGCACCTGTGCAACGAAGCCAGTCGTTGCCGGGTCAACGATCGCCAGCAATTCCGTGCCGTCGGAGACTTGGGAGCCCTCGACGACGCTGCGGCGGGCGACCACTCCGCCGCGGTGGGCGGTGAGCGTGACCGTCTGTATCCGTGTCTGTGCCAGTTGGAGAGCCCGCTCCGCTTCGGCTCTCTGTTGTGACGTCGTGGCGGTCGCGCGCAACGCCTGGGCGCCGGCGACGGCGGTCTGGGACTCTCTCGTTTGGATAACGGCGAGAACCTCCCCGGCGCTGACGGCGGCGCCTTCGGAGACGGAGAGCGAAGCCACCGTACCCGAAACCGGTGAAAGGACAACCTGCTTGTCGAGCGCTTCCGTCTGGCCCAGCACGACGAGCCGCAGCGGCAGATCCCCCTGTCGGATCGTCGTAACTTTGACCGGGACCACCGCCTTCGCGACGGCCGCTTCATCCCCGGTCTTCCCGCCGCAGCCGAGAGCGGTCAGGAGAACAATGCCGATGGGCACAGAGAAGCAGGCCAGTCGCATCCGCAGGGTCACCTCACACGCGCCGTGAGCCGTATCATGGCAGCACGAAGCAGCTGCAACTGGGCGCGGGTCTCCAACTCGGAGAGTTTCGTGTCCGTGACCAGTTGGCGAGCGCTCAGCACTTCGGATGCCGGGGCGCCCCCACCGGCATACTTCGCTTTCGTCAAAACATAATTGTCTTGGGCGGTCACGATGGCCTCCCGAAGAGTGTCGAGTTGGTCGCGCAGCGAAGCCATCTTGATCACGATGCTTCGGCGCTCTGTCTCCTGGCGCCGTTGCAGGAGATCGAGCTGCAGACGGGCAGCTTCCGCCATCAACTGGCGTTGCTGCACTTGAAGACGGCGACCACCCCAGTCAAGAACTGGAATGTCGAGAGAGACTCCGATTGAATACCCCGCACCAGGATAGCGCTCGGCCGGCGTCGTCAGCAAATTGCCGCGCGAATTCAGGTATCCGGCATCGGCAATCAGCGAGAGATTCGGCCATCGTTCCCGTTCGGCTTCGCGGACATCGGAAAGGGCCTGGCCGTAGGCGGTGCGCGCGTCCGCCAGATCGAGGTTGCCTGAGGTATCCGGCGGGGTTAATGGCTCCGTCGATTCACTTCCGAAGAGACTGTCATCGGCCAGGGAGCCACTCGGGACAAATGCCATGTCGCTGGGGGTTCCGATGAATTCGGCCAGTGTCAGTTTGGATTCGGCCAGCATCTGACCGGCCTTCTCAGCTTCCACTCTGGCCGTGGCCAATTCGATCTGAGTGCGGAGCAAGTCCGTCGATGCCGCCGAGCCGCCGGCCTGTAGCGTCCGCACCAACTGGGCGTAATCGGATAGGTCGCTTTGGGCCTCCCGCCGCAGTGTCGTTTCAGACTGAGCCCGGAGGGCTTCCACGAACGTCTGCCGCACTTCCAAGTCCCTGTCGACCAGTGCACGTGTTTGTTCTTTCGACAAACCGGCAATGTCCAATTCCGCCCGTTCCACCTTGACCCGCCGCCGTCCTCCGTCGTACAGGGGCTGTGCGACAATCACCTGACTTTGCAGTTGTCCCAAGTTCGACACCGCCGGATCATATCCGAAGCGGTGGGTTGCGGGAGCGTAGGAGCCGCCGGCCGAGAATTCAACTTTCGGCAGGCCGCTGACCAGCACGCCCCGGCGCGCGACTTCCATCGCCTTCAACTGCAGGCCTGCCTGCTGCGCCGCGATGTTTTGGGTCCGCGCCGCGTCCAGACAATGCTGGAGCGCCAGCACGGTTTGTGCCTGAGACAGAGAACAAGTCAGGACCGCACCGGCCAGGCAACAACTGGCCGCGATAGCCGCCAAGCATCGCCGCGCCGCCATCATCACAATCACGTGCGAATGGGCGGCCGTCGATACCGCGGAAGCCGGCCTCTGGTCCCTCAGTCGTTGTCCTTCTTGCGATCGCCCTTCTTTTCCGTCTCGAGCACCTTGCCTGAGGCATCAAGGACAACTTCGGTGCGCTCCTTGCCTTGGGCAGCGACGATTTCGAAAGTGGCGACGTCACCTTTCGTCACCTTCTCGACCTTTTCAACTTTGCCCTTGGGGTACTCTTTGGCGATCGCCTGTTGAACCGGTGCCGGGGCATCCTTCAGAGCCACGACTTCCTCGATCTCGAAAACCCTACCATCCGCCGTGTAAGTGACGGTCCGTCTCACGCCGCCGTCGGTGCTCTCAATCTCAAAGATTTTGACGCTGTCCTCGGTTTCACCGCCGACTTCCTTGATCGATGCTTTGGGATAGGATTTCTCGAACGCCGTCAGCACCGCGCCCGGAATATCCTTCTTCGTCAGCTTCGCTTCCTTTTCCGGTTTCTCCGCCTTGTCGGCGCACAGGGCATTCGTTGCGGACAGCGCTGCAACGGTTGCCAGGGTGATCGCCATTCGCAACATACTCGGTCTTGGTTGCACGAAGCTCCCTCCTGCCTTTGAATTGAGAAGTTGACCGGCCGTTTCCGGACGGTCTCCTGGGTCATCATGACGCATCTGGCGCGAAGTATCTAACGGCAAAATGAAGCGAAGGTGAAAACGGCGGCGGCGGAATCCATCTGTTGATCAGAATCAGCAGATTCCCTCGCTTGGCAATTCGATTGTCATCTTCGTGCCGCGCGCCGGTTCGCTGGATAAGAGGATCCGTCCGCCGTTCAACTCCACCAGGCGCTTGGCGATCGCGAGCCCCAGCCCGCTGCCGTTGCTGTCGGCGCGGGCCGTGGGCGTACGATAGAATCGTTCGAACACGCGCGATTGATCGGCCGGGGCGATCCCGGGACCGTGATCCTCGATCTCGAGCCGGACAAGCCCCGACGTTCCAGCGATCGCGTGCAATCGGACTGAAACCGTGGCGTCCCGCGGTGAGTACTTGATGGCGTTTTCCAAGACGTTCAAGGCGGCGCGTTTGACCATATCGTGATCCGCCGCGATTTCATAGGCATCCTGCACATAGAGATCGAGCTTGATGTGTCTGGCTTGGGCGAGCCGACGCATCAATTGAACGGTGTCGACGACCAGTTCATCCAGCCGGACCGGCCGGCGGTGAACGGTCGGCTGGGCGACGTCCAGCTTGGCCAAGAGGAGAAGCCCCTCGGTCAGACGGCTCAACCGGTCGATTTCCGATAGGGAAACCCTAATGCTCTCCTGGACGTCTGTCGGCGACGTTGCCTTCTGCGCGTACTCAAGTTCACTGTTGATGATCGTCAGTGGAGTGCGAATTTCATGCGATGCATCCGCCACAAACTGGCGCTGGCTGCGAAAGGCGGCTTCGATCCGTTCGATCATGCGATTCAGTGTTTCCGCGAGCAGACGGACTTCGTCACTCGTCTTGGGTAGTTCCAAACGCTGGTGCAGGCTGCTCGCCGAGATGCCCTGAGCGGCTTGGGCCATTCCCGACAGCGGGCGAAATGCGGCACGGGTGATCAGATACCCCGACACGGCGATTATGAGCAGGGCGGCGGGAATCGTGATCATGAACAGCGTCCGCAGGTGCGCCAGACTCGCATGCACGGCGGTGAGTGGCGCCGCGACTTCCAGTACGGCGGGGGCGCCCTGATGGATCTCGACGGGGCACCAGCGGCAGCGGTAGGTTTTATGAAGGCCTCGCAGGACTTCGATTGTGGTGTCGTTGAGACGCCGGCTTTGCCAGACGCTGCCCGACAGGCGTGCCAAGACGGTATCGCCGAGGATGATGTGACCGGCGGAGTCCCAGATTTGCACCATCGCGGTAGGCAGGCCCTCAGTGCTGATGTCTTTCAAGTCTGCAAACTTGGGGAACTGACCTTTATCATACTGCTCCTCAATTTCAGACTCAAGTTTATCCGAGTGACTTTCCAGGCGGGCGTCCAGCTTGGCGAGCTCCGCCTGCTTCGAACCGGCATAGACCAACCATGCGAAGACCGCCAACGTCAGGCCGAACACGACGGTACATGCCAGGATGATCTTGACTTTGATCGTCAGCACGTCAAGCCCCGTCGATCACGGCTCCCGTTCTGAAAATATATAGCCCGAACCGCGCACCGTGTGAATCAGCGGCTGACCGAAGCCCCTGTCGATCTTCTGTCGGAGGTACTTCACGAACGCCTCGATGACGTTGCTGCGCGGTTCGAAGTTCATGTCCCACAAGTGCTCCGAAATTGTCTCCCGCGACAGGATCTTCTCGGCGTTCATCATGAACAATTCCAGAAGAGAGAATTCCTTTGAAGTCAGCGTGATTTCAGTTCCATCACGGTAGGCCCTGTGGGTGCCGAGATCGAGGCGGAGCCCGTATTTCTCCACGACCGCGGTGCGCACCTCCGTTCGCCGCCGGGTCAGCGATCGGATGCGGGCCAGCAACTCACCAATATGAAACGGCTTGGGCAGGTAATCGTCGGCTCCGCTGTCCAGCCCCTTGATCCGATCGGCGACGTCATCGAGCGCAGTCAGCATCAGTATGGGGGTCAATACGTGATCGCGACGCAGGTTCGCACAGGTCGTCCAACCGTCCTGCTCCGGCAACATTAGATCCAGGATGATGATGTCGTTGTCATTGATCTTGGCCAGCTCCTCGCCTTCAAGACCGTCCGCGGCAACGTCGACGGCATACCCCTCCGCCCGTAGACTCTTGGCAATCGCGCTGGCTGCGCGTTTGTCATCCTCGATCAATAAAATGCGCATCGTGCGTCGCCTACCGACCAGAGTCGGATGCTAACATGAAAATAACCTGAAATGAGTGGGTGCAGAATGGCCGGAATAACCAACCTACATCCAGTGGGCAATCCGTCTGCTACCCGTCTTGACGCGGCATCATGCGGTCCAGCGACGCAGATGGCCGCCTGCAGACCTTCACTGTTGGTATTCCAAGGTCCGGAAGTCATCTTTGGGGGCTTGGGTGCTAAGAATCGGCGCATGTCTGCTGTGGGACACGTAGAGCCGGTGCGCCGCCGTGTCCACGGTCAACCAGCCCCAGCCCCCAAGTCCGCCGATCGGGATCGTTCCCACGGCAGTGGGCAGACGACGTTCGGCTCCCAGCAGACTGCCCGCGCTGACGATGCCCAGACTGAAAATCGCAGCAAGCGTAAACCCGGCGTTCTTCATCGCCACCCTCCGCATCTGTGACTTATATTCGGCCCTTGGCTTCGCGCCGACTGGTGCAATGCCTCCGGGCCATTCGCCGCTGACGCAATATGGGTTGTGGGAAAAGATTGTGCAAGCACGACACCCGATCAGAGACCGTACCAACGCCCGCCGGCAAATTGCGATAAGCCGTACCCGACTTCGGCTCGTGCTGATGCTGGCACCGCTGATTGCCGCGTTCTCCGGGGTCAGCACGGCGCAGGACTCTACAATTACCCATCCCCGTAGAATTGCAGTCTTCGCGCCGCATCCCGATGATGAAGTGTTGGGACCCGGCGCCGCCATCAAGCGCGCGGTGGATCAGGGCGACAGCGTCTTCGTATTTGTGATGACCACTGGGGACAGCAACGAGAAGAATTGCAAGGTTGTGTTCGGACATCGCTGCTCGGCGGAAGACTTGATGGAATATGGCCGCCGCCGGCAGGAAGAATCACGGCGGGCGCTTCTGCAACTGGGTGTCCCGCCGAATCAGGTGAGCTTCCTGGGATATCCGGATCATCTGTTGGCTGATCTGTTCCAGACCTACGGCGCCGACAGCTGTCGCCTGGGTATTTCGCACCCGATACCGACCGGCGCCGTCAGAACCTATTGCCGCAATTTCTTCGGCGATTCAACCAGCGTCGAATACTGCGCCAACAACGTCTTCCATGACGTCAAAGCGGCGCTGACCGCCGTCCGCCCCGACGTCGTCTACGTCACCGACCTACATGACTCCCATCCCGACCACGCGGCCACCGGCGCGTTCGTCATGTCCGCCCTCGCGGACCTGGCGACGGATTCCTCATTGTGGAAACCGTCCAACGCCGAAGTCCGCGCGTTCATCATTCATTTTCGGAAAGTGTGCGGTGGCAAGGAGCGCAGTTGGTATCCGTTTCCGGAGGGAGACCATGCCGATTTCGACCTGATTGAGCCGTCTTATCAAAAGACCCTGAGCGGCGTCAACGTGCTGCAATGCCTGTTTGATCACGTCGGGAAGCCGTCCGGCACACTGACTCTGACCTCCGATCTGAAAGCGGCAAAGAAGTCGGCAATTGGTGAATATCGGACACAACTGACGACCGATGTCGACTACATGGCTTCGTTCGTCCGGAACAATGAAGAATGGTGGTCGCATGTGGGTCGGGACATCGCGAATCCGCCAGATGGCTATCTGACACTAACTGCCGTGGGTCCGGTAGAGCTGGCCATCGTCGATCCCAACGGGCGGAAGCTCGATGTACTGGAGAACGATATCCCCGATGGGCTATATCTCAAGGTCAAGGACAAGAGTGGGTCCGGTTTAAACCGGGTGATCCTGATACCGGACCCGCTCCGTGGCGTCTATACGATATCCACGACCGGCGCGACGGGCAGCGGCTCGACGGACAGGTACTCTCTGTATGCGTCTCATCGAGGACGTCAGACTTGGATTGCGAAGGGCGCCAGTTTGCGCGTCCGAGCCACGGGACACTATGTCTTTGAGACGACGCCGTAGATTCCGCATGGAAACGAGTGCAGATTCGTGTCCCAGAGGGGACATCGCGTGACTTCGAACGCCGCCGTATTGAATTCCTCCAGGTGCGCGACGCGCCCACTCCTGTTCGTGAGTTCCGGCAAGTTTTGGAGCGGCACCGAGCAATGGTTTCTGCAGTGCGCCACCGCCCTTCGGGAACGGGAGTGGGAAATTCATGTCGCTGGGCGGCGGGGCGGGTGGTTTCTCCCACGCGTGGCGGCGGCGGGGCTCCCGACGTTTTCATTGAAGTTTCGCAGCGACCTCTCGGTCCCGGACTTCCTGCGTCTGTCGACTTGGATAAGAAAGCACCGTCCGGCGTGCGTGCTGTGCAACCTCCCCCGTGATGTCCGCGTCGCCGGCAGCGCCGCGCGAACGGTGCGGGGAACAAAGGTCTTCTGGATCGTCGGTCTCGGCTCGCTGCGCGATCGGTGGCGGGATCGATTTTACGCCGGGCATTGCGTGGACCGGTTTGTCGTGCCGTCGCGCTCCTTGGCCGGTGAACTGGAAGCGCTGGGATATATCGACCCGGCGCGCATCGACGTCCTGCCGATCGGACTCGACCTGAAACGTTGGCCGAGAACCATGCCTGCAGACTCGACCCATCCGCCAACCGTTGCAGTCATCGCTCGTCTCTCCCCGTTGAAAGGGCATGAAGTACTGCTCAAGGCCTGGCCCGAGATTCAGAGGGCAGTTCCCGCGGCCCGCCTGTGGATCGTCGGAACCGGCCCAGAGGAAGATACACTGCGTGCCATGGCCGGACCACATGGCGACCAAATCACATTCTGGGGGCACGTGTCCGGCGTGCGCGCGATGATGCCCGAAGTGGACATTGTCGTTCAGCCGTCGCGCTATGAGGTATTCGGGATCGCGCTTCTGGAGGCAATGGCGTCGCGCAAACCCATCGTCTGCACCGACGTGGGGGGAATGGTCGAAGTCGTGGACTCCCAGTGCGCCCTGATCGTCCCGCCGTCCAACCCGGCAGCGTTGGCACAGGCCATCGCTGGACTGCTCAACGATCCGGTTCGAGCTATGCGAATGGGCCAGGCCGGACGCGACCGGTTGGAAAGGTTGTTCACACTGGATCAGATGATCGTTGGGCTCGAAGCACTTATTCGGATGCACTGCGCTTGATCACCACGGATGGAGCAGTTCACGAACGAAAGGACACGAGACTGAACAGACGGCAACTGGGAAACTCCGGCTTGGAGGTGTCGCCGCTGGCGTTCGGCGGGAATGTGTTCGGTTGGACGGTCGATGACCCGGGCGCGTTCAATCTACTCGACGCCTTCGTGGGTGCGGGATTCAACTTCATCGATACGGCGGATGTCTATTCGTCCTGGGCGCCCGGTAACTCAGGTGGGGAATCGGAGACAATCATCGGCCGATGGATGAAACAGAGGGGTAATCGCGACCGTGTGGTCATTGCCACCAAGGTTGGTATGGCGATGGCTCCCGACCGGAAGGGGCTGTCACGGCCGTACATCATGAGCGCGGTCGAGGCGTCTCTTCGGCGGCTCCAGACCGATCACATCGACTTGTATCAGTCACACGTGGATGATTCCGAGACCCCGCTGGAAGAGACACTCGCGGCATACGGGCAATTGATATCCGAAGGCAAGGTCCGGGCCATCGGCGCCTCGAACTACAGCGCGGACCGTCTGTCCGAGGCGTTGCGGGTGAGCCGGGACGAAGGACTTCCAACGTATTGCTGCCTGCAGCCCCTCTACAATCTGTATGATCGCGCCGAGTTCGAAGCGCAACTTGGTCCGCTGTGTCTCCAAGAAGGGATCGCGGTGATCAGTTACTCATCGCTGGCCAGCGGATTTCTCACGGGCAAGTACCGCTCGGAGATCGACCTGGCCAAGAGCCCGCGGGGAGTGCGGACGCAGAAACGTCTGAATGAACGGGGATTCCGCATCTTGGCCGCTCTCGATCAGGTCGCGGAGCGGCACCGCTCGACCCCATCGAGGGTTGCCCTGGCCTGGCTATTGGCGCAACCGAGCGTCACCGCTCCCATCGTGAGCGCGACCAATCTTGAGCAACTCGGCGATATTCTGGCGTCGATCAGACTCCAGCTTGATTATTCCTCACTGGATCTGTTGAAAAACGCCAGCGCATGACAATAGTGGGTCTGAAGTTCCTTCAATCGAGGGATGAATCAAAGGGAATTCCCGACCCTGTAGCCCACCCAGATACCGAGCAACCCACCAACACTGCTGCATACAAAGCCGGAGATCGACAGCATGCCTTCACCCCAGAGATAGGGAAGGAACCCAGCCACGGTCGACCCGACGAACATGCCGATCCAAATCAGGGATTTCGTGTTCATCCTCCTGAGTTATCGGGCCAAACACGACAGCAGATTAGCCCCGATGGCGGCAGGGAATTCGGCAGATCAACGAATCACGCGCAATCGATCACGGGGGGACACGTAAGAAAATCTACGCCTAAAGCCACCATGTCCAGTGATGACAATGCCACGACAACCACTACGGCTGAAATCCCACCGCGCCGCACTGCCAGAGCAGAAATGACCACTTGTCGGCCAGTGACGCTTGGACTTGGTCCTTCGTCGAGCCGATTCCGTGGCCGGCATGGTAGTCGACCCGGAACAGCACCGGCTTGCTGCTCGTGGTCGCTGCCTGCAGACGGGCGCACGTCTTGGCCGACATCCACGGCTCGACACGTGGATCATTGATTCCGTGCGAAAGCAGAACGGCCGGATATGCCGTGCCATCCTGCACGTGGCTATAGGCGCTCATCGCCAAGAGTCCATGAAACTCGTCTTCCTTGGTGACCGTGCCGAATTCGGGAATATTTGGCACGCCGTTGGTCGTGGTCTCCATGCGAATCGCATCGAGGCAGCCGACGTCAAACAGGGCCGC
>JACQFV010000127.1 GCA_016199865.1 Candidatus Zixiibacteriota bacterium
CGAATAAGTGCTGATCGCGACCAGGTCGTAATCGTCGGGCAGATCGTGCCCGTCGTTCAGATCGATGACTTCCTGGTAATCGATCTCGTATTTCTGGGCCGTCAGCGCCGCCAGCGTGAGAAGCGACAAGCTGGGCAGCGAGGCAATGGTCTTGTTCCGCTCGACAAAACCGGGGAGAGTCAGTCCCAGTTGGGTCAATTCCTCGTTGTGCGCCCGCACTCCGCTCATGGCGATCATGCCGATTTTCATCGCAGCACTTCCCGAAACACCAGCAGGGCGGAGCCGGCGAGACTCAACACCGGCACGACAAAGACCGCTCGGGCACGTTGGTCATGCGCCATCCAGAAACAGCATAAAGGCATCGTGACGGCGCCGATGATGAATCCCCAAGAGGCAATTTCCAACGGAGGGTTCGGATGCGGCAACGTCTGCGCCGTGAAATAGAAGAGGATGTTGATCATCGCCAGCGCTATCGTGGCAATGTGTCCCAACCGGTATAATCGCCGTTTACGGCTGCCATATCCGCCCAGCCAATCCTCGCGATGAAAATTGAGCCCGAGGACAAATCCCATGACAAATCCGACCGCGATCAGAAGCCAGGCGACGACCAAATTCATGTGGGCGGGCGGTGTCATCGGAATCCGATTCCTTCACCCTCAGACGCGTGGCCAAGGTGGCCCCTCACCTTGTGATACGAATCACAAGGCCCATGTGGGGGCGCGATTTATTCATGGTGAGCGAAGTCGAACCACACGCCCGCCCCCGCCCCGGAGTGCTGCTCCGAATTAATCCTGATTCGTATCGTGGCCCTGACCTTGGTCAGGGTCTAAGAGGGCCCTCACACCTCACAAACGAGCTTCACCTCGGGGATCTGCTCGCATCGGGAAACGGTTCTCTTAAACCCTGACCAAGGTCAGGGCCACGAAATGAGGCGAAACTGATTGCCTCTGCACTCCATATGCGTTTACATCGGGAACTCTATGTCGATGTAGAGTAAGTACAACACGGAGCTCGAAGGTCGCGCGGAAATTTATCTTCGTTGGCCAATGTTCACCCGGATGGCGCTGATGATAGTCGCGCCTTTGTTTGCGGCGTTGTTCTTTAATTCGTTTGTTGTCAAAGCCATATGCTGGGCAGTCTCCCTGTTGGCCTACGTGAATTTTCTTCGTCTGCTGGGGCCATGTGTTATGGCAGTGGCTGTTGGGATTCTGCCTTTGTATGTATTCTTCGAATGGAATTCCGCTCCGAATTGGCTGGCATATATTGCTGGGGCTATTTCATTACTTGAGGCAAGCTACATCAGGCAGAGAATGCGGTTCATTGCGACAATTAGGGAGAAAGAGGGGATATTGCTTTAGCGGTAGGGGGTTGGTGCCCCGCCGCATATTCCTGGTCCTTGTGGCCCTGACCTTGGTCAGGGTGCTCTTGAAGGCCATCCCCCCGCCACTACACTGCCTCTGTGGGAGACGTCGTCGTATCGGCAGCGGCTCTCTTAAACCCGGACCAAGGTCCGGGCCACGATTGTCGAGGGAGTGAATCGTAAATTGCGTCCTTTACAACTTCCACACCCGCCCGGTCCCTGGCGGGACCGCATGGGTGGCGTTGCGGCAATCGAAGACCATGCGGGCGCGGGCACAGATGTTGGTGTAATCGAACGCGGAATGATCGGTGAGTATGACCACGCAATCGGCGGACGATAATGCGGTGTCGATCAGGGCAACGGCCTTCATGTCGCTGCCGTCTTCCATGGCGACGCTGGGCACATGTGGATCGGCGTAGGTGACCTTGGCGCCGCGCACGTGGAGCAGACGGATCACGTCCAACGACGGCGACTCGCGCACGTCGCCGATGTCGCGCTTGTAGGCGACACCCAAAATCAAAATCTGCGCGCCGCGCAGCGACTTTTGGTCTTCGTTCAACAGACGCGCGATCCGATCGACGACGTACTCCGGCATGCGCGAATTGATGTCGCCGGCCAGTTCGATGAAACGGGCATAGTAATTCAGCGATTTCAACTTCCACGACCAGTAATGCGGATCGATGGGAATGCAATGCCCGCCCAGGCCGGGGCCGGGATAAAACGGCATGAACCCAAAGGGCTTGCTGGCCGCGGCCTCGATGATCTCCCAAACGTCGAGGTTGAGACGGTCGCACATCTGCGCCACCTCGTTGACCAGGCCGATGTTCACGGAACGGAAGGTGTTTTCCAAGAGTTTGACCGTCTCGGCCGCCTTGGTCGAGGAGACAGTCACCACGCGCTCCAGAAAAATCTCATAGAACGCCCGGGCGATCCGTGTGCAGGCGGGCGTCGTGCCGCCGATGATGCGCGGTGTGTTGCGGGTGCCGAACGTTGGATTGCCGGGGTCGACCCGTTCGGGCGAAAAGGCGAGGTAGAAGTCGACTCCGGCCTT
>JACQFV010000120.1 GCA_016199865.1 Candidatus Zixiibacteriota bacterium
GTCCCGCCGACACGGTCAATTTCCCCGGCGAGGATTTTCTGCGCAATCCCCCCGCCGGCGGGCCCGCGTTTCCCATTGTCTTTGAGGCCGGTGACAGCTTGGAGATTACAGTTGAGCCGGACCCTGACCCAGTGCCGTCCCAAGCGTTTCCGTTGACAATTTTCACCCGGGACGATGATCGCGCGCCGGACACTTTACAAAACTACCTCCTGAGGGCGAACACCAACGACGTTCCGACCGCGGAGGCCACGTTCAGTAAGACGAACCCATGACGGCCCACGGAACCGGAGCCGTGACCCTCTAATCTTGGGCGATCTGGCCCGCCGGGGCCGTACCGGCCCAGCACGGCGCCGCGAACCGCGGCTACGGATCTCGGAACCCCGGCCATTTCGTCGGAAATATTGTCGCTGCTCAGCGGTAAGAGTCATCGGGAGAGGTGTGCGATGCCCAGAGGCAGCTTCGCCGATCGACTCAGAGAATCGCGTCTCGACCCCATGGCCATCTGGCGCTGGGGATTCGCGCTTCTCCTGCTTGTGGCTGGGGTGTGGCTCGTAGTCGCCGCGCCGGTTTGGGGCGGCGCTTCGGGTAGAACATTGGGGTGGGTCGTCATTGGGTATGCGGTTGTCCGCCCCTTGTTCGGACGTCTGGTGGGGAGCGGTCGTCGAAGTGTCTGAATGTGTTGAACATGCGTCGTAAGGAGAATCCGCTTGACCCGAGGCGAAAATCGGTCGAAATTGCCGCTCTTATGGCTCTGCCGGGCCGGCGGGCACGATCAATGTTCATGAGCGTGATCAGAAGACTACTCGCGGTACCGGCGATCATCGCCCTGGCCGGGGTTTTGGCCTTTGCGGGAAAGCCGGAGTTGGCCCCGGTGAGGGCGGCGCTGGAGGCCCGGGACTACGACAAGGCCCTGGCGCTCCTGAAACCGATGATGGCCGCTGGGGAAAGTTCGGGAGAGGCGTTCTATCTCCAGGGGGCCGCCGAACTCGGCCAGAAGGACTGGGCCGAGGCCGAAAAGTCACTCTCCTCCGCCATCGAGAAACGGTACCAGGAACCGGAGGTATTGATCGCCGAGGCCCGCGCCCTGATCGGCGCCGGACGCCCGCAGGACGTTGCCGCCCTCCTGACCAAGCCCTTGGCGAAAGTCAAGGATCCCAAGGTGGGGGCCGCCTACAAGAGCGCGCTCGGACAGGCGGAGATGGCTCAGGGGAACTACTCCAAAGCGCAGGAGTGGCTGTTGGGGGCGCGCTTCGACGATGAGGACGACCTGGACTACCGCGTGGCGCTCGGGGATGCCTACTACAAGGGGCAGGTGTATCCTTTGGCCACCAGCGAATACGAGGCCGTGCTGGCGTCGGATTCGACCCGGCTGGACATCATGTACAAATTGGCGGACACGTATTACCACCAGCGCAAGCTCAACGAGGCCCGCCCGCTCTTGATCAAGTTGCTCGAAAAGGATTCCACCTACAACGAGGCCTATTTCAAACTGGCCAATATCTACATGATCGCGGCGCAGAGCCGTTCGGTGGCCGAAGCCCAGGTCCAGTACAAGGCGGCCCTCTCTTTGTATCGCAAAGTCCGCGAGGTCGATCCGAAAGCCGATCCCGTGCTGGTCGCCAAGAACATCGCAACAGTCTACTACCTTCTGAATGCCCACGATTCGGCGATCGTCGAACTGCAGCACGCCATCCAGACCGGGGCCACCGATCCGGAGCTTTATTTCTTCCTGGGCCGGTCCAACATGTTGTTGGGGCACTACGATTCAGCGATCACGGCGTTTAATGCCTACCGCGCGGCGCGGGAAAAAGCCACTCCGCCACAACAGTGGGTCAAGTCGGATGCCGAGTTGTTCTGGCGGACGGCGACGTGCATGGAGGCCTTGAAAGACTCGACCTTACTCCCCCAGATCGCCGACAATTACCGCCGGGCCGTCGACTTGGACCCGGATGATGACCGCGCCATCGGCGGTCTGGCGCTCGCCTATCACAAATTGGGGCGTTATGCCGAGGCCGCCGTAGAGTTCGAAAAACTGGTGGTCCGACATCCGAATGACACGAGGACGTTGTTCAATGCGGCTCTGCCGTATCTGCAATCCGACAACAACGAGAAGGCGGTCGAGTATCTGATGCGCGCCGCCGCCTCCGACACGACGGCAGATTTGACTTTTCGGTTTCGCGCCTACAAGCTGGCGGCTCCCCGTCTCGTCAAGATGCAGCATTCGGAGGATGCTCAGGCCGCCTACAAGTTGCTCGTGGCCCGGGAACCGGACAACTGTGAAAATCAGAAGTGGTACGGCTACTCATTCTTCGTCCAGAAGAACTATTCTCCGGCCATCCCGCCGCTACGCCGGGCATACCAGTGTTACACCTCGTCGGGAGCAAAACCCTGCAGCTACAATGATCTGCGCTGGTGGCTGGCCTTCGCTCTCTACGACACCGGCGCCAAGGACGAATCCTACAAGCTGTTGGAACAGATTATGAAGTGCGAACCGAACCAAGCCGACGCCAAGCAACTCATGAATCGGATCGATGACGAGACCATCGAAAAAAATTGACCGCTGATCGGCGAATCTTCCCCCGATTGCGCCGTATAGACATGGATGCCAATATGACCGAGTCCCCCTCAACGCCTGAGCCCAAAGACCCAGGATCGCGCGAAGACCGCTTCCGCTACATCGGATTCGACGTTTTTCCGAAGGAGATCCCGCGCTTCTGGCAATCGGACAAGGAGGCGGAGGAGTTCCGCTCCCAGATTGTCCATGGAGTCGGGGTATCGTCGATTGATCGCGACTTTTCGCTGCTGCACGATGAACCGATGACCCGGATCGACCGGGTGATCCTGACGGTTGCTGGGGCGTTGCTCGTTGCCGGTGCGATCATGCCCTGGGTGAGTTACCGTACGACCGCCGGGACGAATTTCTCCATGTCTTGGGTCGGTGCTCTCGGAACCCTGTTCGGTGGGCTGGGCACGGCGTTCGCCGGGGGTCTGGCCGTCGGGCTGTCGGCGCTTCTGTCGCTCGTGCTGGTGATCGGAAGTCCGGTTTTGGGAGCGTGGATTCTGGCCTCGGTCTGGCGGAGCGCCCCCTCGCCCGAGGCGCATCAAATGCGGCTCCGGCTGCCGCTGAAGCTGGGATACGTCTTGTCTTTTGCGGGTCTGGCCATCGGCATCCTCGCACTCATCGGCGGGCGCATACCCGGTTTCGAAAACTGGGGCTTGATTGATCCGGGGGAATCTTACAATCTTGGCACGTTGGCCGCGATGGCTTCGTATGGGCCGTACATTGCGATGGGGATGAGTCTGGTGGCGGGGGTAAAATCCGGTGATTTGTGAGGCCGCCCGGCCACGGTCGGAGCGTGTGAATTTCCTACAGAAGATGATGACGTCCGGGCTGGGCCGGTACCCGTTCGTACGCGTCGGCCCAAAACGGAGTGACTACAAGGAGGCAAGGTGAAACAAGGGTTGTTCATGGTCGTTGTCCTGGTCGTCGCAGTGGCCACCGGGTTTATCATCTGGACACAGCTGCCCGATTACCTCCAGAAAGGCGGCCCGCTCGTCGCGCTTCTGATTGCCCTGTCGGTGATGCTCGTGGCCTTCATTCTCGAACGGTTGTTTACGCTGCGTAAAGCGCGCGGGCAGATGTCGGTGCAGGCCTTCTTCAAGAAGATCGTCGAGTCTTTGCACAAGGACGACTACAAGGGCGCATTGGCGGCCTGTGACAAGCAACGGGGTTCCTGCGCCAACGTCCTGCGGGCCGGAGTGGAACGCTACACCCAGGTGAAAGACGACCGCTCCCTCAACACCGACAAGCGGGTGGAGGAGACACAGCGCGCGATTGAAGAAGCCAATGCCTTGGAAGTGCCGCTCTTGGAGCGCAACCTGATCGCCCTTTCCACCATCGCCTCGATCGCCACCATGGTGGGGCTGTTGGGCACGACGATCGGTATGATTCGCGCCTTCAAGGCCACCGGCCATGCCGCCGGTGGCGTGATCGATGCGACGTCCCTGGCGACCGGTATCTCGGAAGCCCTGGTGAACACGGCCGGGGGATTGTTCAACGCCATCATCGGGATTGTCGCCTACAACTTTTTCGTGAACAAAGTCGACAGTTTCAATTACACGATCGACGAGGCCTCCTACGAGGTCGTGCAGTTGCTCAAGTCGCGCGAGGCGCGGTCGGCGGGTGCGTAGATGCTGAAGAAGTCCAAGCGCCGGGTGGGTGTCCGCATCGACATGACGCCGATGGTGGACATTGCCTTCCTGCTGCTCATTTTCTACATGGCCACGACGCAGTTCAAGCCGCCGGAGCAGAAGCAGGTGACCCTGCCGATGTCGACGTCGCAGCGCGATCTGCCGACGAAGAACTTCATCACGGTCACGCTGACCAAACAGGATTCGGTCTATCTGGACTACATCATCCGGGCCAAGACCTTCGATCCCCAGAGCGGGGATTCGATCGAGATTCCCGTCCGCGAGTATACCGAGGCGGCACCCGATCAGGTGGGCGGTGAAATCCAGCGGATGCGAGCCAAGGCCTTGAGGCAGGGGATTCGCGACATCTACCTGGTGCTCAAGGCCGATAAAGATGCCTCCTACGGCGCCGTTGAGAAGATTATGGACTCGATGCAAAAGGAAAACCTGACGAGTTTTCAGGTTGTGACCGACCTGGACCCCAGCGTCTCACGGGCGGGCGGGTAGGCCGCTTGAGGGAATTGATGGTACAATGGATTGAGAGGACTGTTCTCGGGGTGAGCTTGGGGTGTGCAGGAGTGAGCAATGGGCGCAGTTGATTTAGGCGGACCGCAATCCAAAGGCAAGAAGAGGGGGTTGCGGCGTCCCCAAAGGCGGCTTGGCGTCCGCATCGACATGACGCCGATGGTGGATATCGCCTTCCTGCTTTTGATCTTCTATATGGTCGCGACGATCTTCGCCGAGCCGCAGGCAATGGAGATCAATCTTCCCCCGTCCAAGACGGAGACGAAGACCAAAGAATCGAAAGTTTTGACTCTCAGGGTGGATGCGAAAGACCGGATCTTCTGGAATGTTGCGCAGGATAAACCCGAGCCGGTGGATTTGGCCGATCTGCCGAAGTTGCTGCACGACAAGGTCTTTGAAATTCCCGAACTCGTCACGCTCGTCAAAATCAGCAAGAGTGCCCGGTACTCCCGCATGATCGAGATTTTGGATCGCATCGAAATCGTCGAGTATCGCTTTAAAGAGGGGCAGAAGGCCGCGATTAAGGCCGGGACACGGCCGGCTGATGAGCCGGAGTTTTCGTACGTGTTTTCCCTCGCGCCTTGGACACGACTCGACACCAAGACCATCGCTTCGGTCACCGGTGAGACCGAACCGAGCGACGACACGGGGACGCCATGAGCCCAGCCACCGCCAACGTCGCCCCGGGATGGTACGGGGCCTTTGAACTCAAGCGCACCTACCAGAGGAACATGTCGCTGGGCGTGCTGTACGCCGCCCTGTTCCATCTGGCGATCATCGGCGGGATGCTGATTTACCAGTACATCAAATCGCGCGATGATTTCAGCAATGCCCAGGTCGTCGTGATCAAGTCGATCTCCGACATCGCTCCACCGCCGTCGATGACCGCGGCCAAGCCGCAGGTCAACGTCGCCGAACCGAACATTGTCCCTCCCAAAATCGGTATCCCGACTCCCGTTCCCGACGAAGAGGTGGTGGAGGATGTCAAGTTCGCCACCCGTGCCGAACTGGCTGAGTTGCAGACCCCGATAGTGGCGGCGGGAAACGGCGGGAACGATTCCGTCGTGGTGGATATTCCTCTTGAAGAGTATTTCCCGGCGCAGGGCGAATTCGTTGCGGTCGAGGAGATGCCGGTTATCATCAAGCAGGTTGATCCGGACTACCCACAGGTGGCGCGGCTCACCAAGCAGGAAGCCACGGTGACGGTCTCGGCGCTCGTCGACAAAGAGGGTAAGGTTCGCGACGTCAAGATCGTGAAAGGGTCGGGAAGCAACATCGGCTTCGATGAAGCCGCGCAGGAGGCCGCCTTCAAGACTCTCTATAAACCCGCCGTGCAGAACGGGCACCCGGTGGCCATCTGGGTTACCTACCAGTACCATTTCCGATTGAAGTGAAGTGCGGAAACCCTCACCGGTTCAAAGTCCTCTTGACCGCCATATCAGTCAGTTAATGCCGGCGGCCCTCAATGGGTCACCGATCAGGCCAATTTCAAGTTGAAGTGACGTCGGAGCGGCCATCCTACCGATAAGGTCCCCGGCGCGCCGGGGGCCTTTTTCATTGGGTGCAATGCGATCACGAGGACGCCGGGCCCGTCGGGGGCTTGATTTTGGGTCCCTGGACTACGTTCATTGGCTCCCCGGCTTTGGCGCCGATACAAATTCCAGGACGATGCCATGAACCTTTCCCGCCAAAACAGCATCCTCGACGCCGTCGGCGGGACTCCGATGGTGCCGTTGCGGCGCCTCGGGGCTCATCTGCCGATGACCCTGTGGGCCAAGGTCGAATTCGTCAATCCCGGCGGCTCGGTCAAAGACCGGATGGCGATTTACATCATCGACAAAGCCGAGAAAGCCGGCCTGTTGGCGCCGGGGGGCACGATCGTTGAAAACACTTCCGGGAACACCGGGGTCGGCGTGGCGATGGTCGCGGCGGTGCGCGGTTATAAGGCGATTTTCACCATGCCCGACAAGATGTCCTCCGAAAAGGTGAATCTGCTCAAGGCCTATGGCGCCAGGGTGATCGTCACCCCGACCAATGTCCCGGCCGACTCGCCGGAATCATACTACGAAACGGCCAAACGGATCGCGCGGGAGACGCCGGGATCGTTTTATCTGAACCAGTATCATAACGAGGATAATATCCAAGCCCACTATCACACGACGGGGCCGGAGATTTGGGAGCAGACCGACGGCGCCATCGATTGCCTGATCGCCGGGATCGGCACCGGCGGCACCCTCTCCGGGGTGGGCCGGTTCTTGAGGGAGAAAAACCCGCGGATCAAGATCGTGGCCGTCGATCCGGAGGGCTCCATCTTCTATGGCTGGTTCAAGGACCGGAAAATCGGCGAGCCGAAAGTCTACAAAGTCGAGGGAATCGGCGAGGACATGCTGACTCAGGCGATGGATTTTTCCGTCGTCGACGACATGGTCAGAGTCAATGATCGCGAGTGCTTTCAGATGGCGCGCCGTCTGACCACCGAGGAGGGATTGTTCGCCGGGGGATCATCCGGGGGCGCGGTCTCGGGCGCCCTGCGGTACCTGAGCGAGCATCCCGACATCCGCTTTCCGGTCACCATCCTGCCCGATTCAGGATCGCGATACCTCTCCAAGATTTACTCGGACGAATGGATGCGCGACAACGGCTTTCTCGATGACGCTCCCCGGTTGGGGACGGTGCGCGACCTGTTGGCCGGGCGTACGGGGCCGGTGGTGACCGCCACGGTCGATGAGCCGGTGTTCAAAGTGGTGGAGAAGATGAAGGCCAATGACATCTCACAGCTGCCGGTCCTGGAGAATGGCCGACTGGCGGGCGCCATCAATGAGGCGGATCTCTTGCGGCACATGATGTCGGGGACTCATCGCATTGTCGAGCCGGTGGGCGCCGTGATCAAGCGCCAGGTGCGCACCGTGAACCCCGACACCGGCTTGGGAGATGTCTCGGAGGCCTTCGCCTCGGGCGGGCACGAGATGGCCGTGGTCTTGCAGGGGGATCAGATCTTGGGCGTGATCACCAAAATCGACTTGCTCGATTACCTGGCGCGCTCCTTCAAGTAGCCGCCCCGACTGTAGGGGCGGATCGCTCAGTACTTCCAACGGGAGAATTCATGCGCTTCGATACTTTGGCCATCCACGCCGGACAGGAACCCGATCCCCAAACCGGGGCGATTGTCGTCCCGATCTATCAAACGGCCACCTACGCCCAGCGGGCGATCGGCGACCATCAGGGATACGAATACTCCCGCACGCACAATCCGACTCGCAAAGCGATGGAGGAGTGCCTGGCGGCGCTGGAGGGCGGCACGCATGGAATGGGATTTGCCTCCGGAATGGCGGCCACCTCAACGGCGATGGCGCTGCTCCGCCAGGGCGACCACGTGGTCTCCGGCGACGACGTCTATGGCGGCACTTATCGGGTCTTCGAGCAAATTTTCCGACCCTGGGGGCTGGATTTCACGTTCGTGGACACGACGGACCTCAACTTGATCCGGCAGGCGATTAAACCGACGACGAAGATGCTGTGGCTGGAGACACCCTCCAATCCTTTGCTCAAGGTCACCGATCTGCGCGAGGCGGCGGCGATTGCGAGGGAACACGGGCTCTTCATGGCGGTCGATAACACGTTTGCGACCCCGTATTTTCAGCGGCCGCTGGAACTCGGCGCCCATCTGGTGGTGCATTCCACGACAAAATTTCTGGGAGGGCACTCCGACGTCGTCGGCGGCGCCGCGATCACGTCGGATGCGAAGATCTTCGAGCGGATGTCCTTTGCGCAGAATGCCATTGGCGCCGTACCGGGTCCGTTTGATTCGTGGATTGTCCTGCGCGGCCTCAAGACTCTGGCCGTGCGCATGCGGGCGCATCAGGCCAACGCGATGGCGGTCGCCGGATACCTCCAAAAGCACCGTCGGGTCCGCCAAGTGCTCTATCCGGGCTTGCCGTCCGACCCGTACCATGCCCTCGCCAAATCCCAGATGAGCGGGTGCAGTTCACTGCTATCCTTCTATCTGGATGGGGGTGAGCCGGAAGCGCGCAAGGTCTGTGCGGCGACGAAAGTGTTCGCCCTGGCCGAATCGCTGGGCGGCGTCGAATCGTTGATTGAACATCCGGGCCTGATGACCCACGCCTCGATTCCGCGGCCGATCCGCGAGTCGCGGGGGCTGGGGGACAACCTCATCCGCCTCTCGGTCGGCATCGAGCACATTGATGATCTCCTCGCTGATCTCGAGGGCGCCCTGGCGGTGTATTAGAGACCCGCCATCTTGTTCCACAATCAGGGCTGCTTCCCTGCTGACACGGCGGGTGATACCCTTCCCGCGATTCCGGCTTCCGGAGCGAATCGGCGGCCCCGCGGGGCTGCGACAAGAGCCCGTGCAGCGTACATGATGCTGAGACCAAGTTGCCGAGGAGGCCGAACAGATCATTGCCGGGGTGGCCCAGAAGCTGCCGTCTCTCTGATGGCGACCTCGGCACCGCAACGGCGTCTCCGTCTGAGAGACCTACCCCTGGATGGCGGACCATCCCGTGGGGAATGTATGTTGAGGAAGAGCAGTGATCATTGCGTGACCTGAATGCATGACGACAGGGCATAACCGTACCCTTCCCGCGGATGGAACTGTCGCGGCGCGTGGAGATATTCGCGAAGCCGAGGCGGCGGTGCTCGGGATGCACTGCGCCTCATGCGTCTTGACGGTCGAGAAGGCATTGCTGGGTGTGCCCGGACTTGAACAAGCCAGCGTCAACCTCGCCCTGCAGACCGCGCGGATTCGCTACCGACCCGCGGCGGTATCACAAGAGCAAATGAAAGGCGCGGTCGCAGCGGCTGGATACCGACTGGTGTTCGCTGCGGCCATGCCGCAAGAGCTTGATGCTGTGCCTGTGCCCGCCGCCGCTTCGCAATCACACCACGATGCGGCGCACACCGTCGAGGAACATCATCACGCCAGTTTGCGTGATGTCGAGCGCCGCCTCGTTGTGAGTGCTGCCCTGACCGTGGCGATCGTGATTCTGGGATTGGGCCACATGTTGGGCGGACTGGTCCATCTGCCCTGGCACGAGAACCGCTGGCTGGCGCTGCTCTTGTCGACACCGGTTGTCTTCTGGTGCGGGTGGCCCTTTCACCGCGGAACATGGACAGCGCTACGGCACGGCCGGGCCGACATGAACACGTTGATCTCGGTCGGAACCGTGGTGGCCTACCTGTACAGTCTGGCGGTGGCCATTGCGCCGCAGTCGCTTACCCCAGCGGGTCAGCAGCCCGCAGTCTACTTCGAGACCGCCGCGATGATCGTCACTTTGATCCTGTTGGGGCGCTGGCTGGAGGCCCGGGCCACCGGTCACGCGCGCGAAGCCATTCGTCGTCTGTTGGAATTGCGACCTTCCCAGGCGCGTGTCCGGCGCGACGGCCGTTACGTCGACGTCGACACGGCGTCGCTCCAAAAGGGTGATGAAGTCCTGCTGCGTCCGGGTGAACGGGTCGCGGCTGACGGCGTCGCCATTCTGGGACAGAGTGCCATCGATGAATCGATGTTGACCGGCGAATCGCTGCCGGTTGAGAAGGGTATCGGGAACCGGCTTACCGCCGGGACGATCAATGCCACCGGATCGATCACCTACCGCATCGAGAGGACCGGAAGCGCCACCACGCTGGCGCAAATCGCCCGCCTGGTCTCGGCCGCGCAGGCGAGCAAACCCCCCATCCAGAAACTGGTGGATCGGATCGCCGCGGTGTTCGTGCCCGTCGTCATCCTGATCGCGATCGGCACATTCGCGGTGTGGGTCCTGTTGGGGCACGATTGGAGTTTTGCCATGACTCACGCCGTCGCGGTCTTGATCATCGCCTGTCCCTGTGCACTGGGACTGGCCACACCTACGGCGATCATGGTCGGCACGGGCCGCGGCGCCCAACTGGGCCTTCTGTTCAAGAATGCGTCGGCTCTGGAGGCGCTGGGCAAGATCGACATGGTCATCCTGGACAAGACTGGGACGGTCACGGCGGGCCAAGCGACCGTTATTGATGAGTGGATATCGCCTGGCGTGCCATCCGCCGATTTCTGGTCGGCCCTTACGGTCTTGGAAGAGCGCTCCGAGCATCCGCTGGCGCAGGCGATTCTGAAAAGGGCGGCGGGTGAGGACAGTCTTGGTGATGTGAATATCTACGATTTTCGCGCCGGGCCGGGCAAAGGGATTGAAGCCCAATTGAATGGCGTCATGTGGCGGGTCGGCACAGCCGACTGGCTTTCGTCAGAGGGTATCGCTCTCGATGCCGTCTCCGCGCGCACCTCCCGCTGGGAGAGTGCCGGCCATGCCATCGCCCTCGTCGCCAAAGGCTCGGAATTGGTAGGTGCGGTCGCTGTGGGCGACCGGTTGAAGGACGGTGCCGCCCAAGCCGTCGCACGGCTCAAGGGTCATGGCTGGCGCACGATTCTCCTGTCCGGTGATCGGCGCGCGGCCGTCGAAAGCGTCGGTCGGGCCCTCGGCGTTGATGAAGCAATCGCCGAGGTTCTCCCGGAGGATAAATGGCGCGTTGTGACCGAACGTCAGCAGGCCGGGCACCGGGTGGCGATGGTGGGCGACGGCATCAATGATGCCCCGGCCCTGGCCGCGGCCGATCTGGGCATCGCCATCGGCACCGGCACCGACGTCGCCAAAGAAGCGGCAGACATTACGGTGCTTGGGGTACGTGCCGGCGCGATCGCCGACGGTGTCGATCTGGGTAAGAGGATGGTGGCGACGATCAAAGGGAATCTGTTCTGGGCCTTTTTCTATAATGTGGCGGCGATTCCCATCGCCGCGGGTGTCCTCTATCCGGTCTTCGGATTCTCACTCTCACCGGTGCTGGCGGCGGCCGCAATGGCCTTTTCCTCGGTGTTCGTGGTGACCAATTCGCTGCGTTTGCGGCGGTTTCGGCCCTCCGGTTGAGCCGTTTCTTGTTTGCCGTGCCGCGATATATCTTCCGGCAATGAAGCCCGCCATCAGCCCGACGCCTGCCGCCATGCCCCGTGTCGGCGAATTGCTGGACGTCACGGTGACGGATTGGGGAGATCAGGGACGGGGCATCGCCCGTCACGGCAATCTCGTCGTGCTCACCAACCGGGGGCTGCCGGGCGAAACAGTGCGTGTCCGGGTCACGCGTCGCCGCCGCCGTCATCTCGAAGCCGATTTGGAGAGTGTCCTCGTGCCGTCGCCGCATCGCGTGGCCGCGCCCTGTCGGCATTTCGGCGCCTGCGGGGGGTGCCGCCTCCAGGACCTTGATTACCCTGAACAACTGGCCGGGAAAGTGCGACATCTGCGTGATCAAGTGCAGCGGATCGGGCGGATTGAGCAAATTCCGGAGATTGAAGTCGTCCCCTGCGATTCACCCTACCGTTACCGCAACAAGATGGAATTCTCCTTCGGGTTGGGCCGGGATGGCGCTCCCACGCTGGGTCTGCATCCCCGAGACAACTACCGCGATTCGTTTGATCTTGAAGAGTGCTGGCTAACCGACGAGCGCGCTGTCGAGATCGTCGCGGCTGTGCGCTCATTCTTGGCATCCGGTCCCGAAGCGGTCTATGATCCCGTGGCCCACGCCGGGTTTCTGCGGTTTCTCGTCGTTCGATTTGGCTTCCGGACCGGCGACGTGCTGGTCAACCTCGTGACCGCCGATGTCCCATGGCCGCGCTCTGAGGAATTTGCAACCCATCTGCAGGGATCATGCCCCTATGTGACGACGGCCTTGTGGACCGTCAACGCCACGCGCGCCAATGTCGCAATCGGCCCTGTTCGAGAGGTTTTCTTCGGGCCGGGGACACTGCGCGAACGGCTGGGGCCGTGGGAATTCGAGATCGCGGCCGGCGGCTTTTTCCAGACGAACACGTTGCAGGCCGAACGACTTTTCGAACGCGTGGTGGGCTGGACCTGCCCGACGCCAACCCCGGTCTTGGACCTTTATTCCGGCGCCGGTGCGATTTCGCTTTGTCTTTCACCCCGCGCCAGCCACGTGACCGGGGTTGAGTCCCACCACGACTCGGTGGAATCCGCGCGACGCAATGCCGAGCGCAACCGGATTGCCAATTGCGAGTTTGTCTGTGCCGACACGTTGCAATTCCTGAAAGAGCAATCGCTGGATCGTTGGCGTAGGGGAGCCGTGATCGTCGATCCCCCCCGGGCCGGGCTGCATCCCAAGGTCGTGAAAATTTTAGGAGAGACGGGGCCCGATCGGATTGTGTATGTTTCCTGCAACACGGCGGCCTTCGCGCGCGATCTGGAGATGCTCGGCGGGCGATACCGCCTGACACGCCTGGCGGCGGTCGATATGTTCCCGCATACGCCCCACATCGAATCGGCGGCGCTCTTGGAGCGAGATTCGATCCCATCGTCCGGGGTCACGCCATGACGGACCGGCTCTATGCCCCGTGGCGCGAGGACTTTGTCCTGGGGGCCAAGAAGAAGGCGCGGCGCGGAGCGAGGATTCAAGAAGGGGAAGAGTGCATCTTTTGCGACCCGCAGTCGAGACGCCATGTCCGCGAGTTGCTCCTGCATGAAGGGCGTCGCGCCTATGTCGTCTTGAACCGATACCCGTACAACTCCGGGCATTTGATGGTCGTGCCGTTCCGCCACGTCGGACGTCTGCAGGACCTGAATGCGGCCGAACGTAGCGAGATTATGGCGTTGGTGGCGCTGTCAGAAGAAGTCCTTACGGCCGTTCAGCAACCGGCGGCGCTCAATGTTGGATTGAATCTCGGGCGGGCCGCGGGGGCCGGGATCGATGGGCACCTGCATGTGCATCTGGTCCCCCGCTGGGTCGGGGACACGAATTTCATGCCGGCATTGTTCGACACACGCATCATCTCCGTTGATCTCAAGAAAGTCCGGCGACGTCTCCGGGTCGCGTTCCAGCAAGCGTCGTCGAAGCCGAAGCGCCGGCGGTAATTCTGCCCCGTTCCTAAGCCGTCACCCGCAAAGCACTTTCAAGCTCGGATAAGGCGCTCAATTCCTACGGCCCTAATCCTCTGTCTTGCAATTGCTTGTGAGTTATGTCCGAAAAGGACGGCTGGCGTTTGACTTCGCAAAAGCCGGACGGCTATCATCCGTGTGCGTGTTATGAACAACGGCTCCTTCTTCGACTCGGGGACACTGACCATTACGGCTTGATCCGGCCATGAAAATTCCACGCAAAGCCGACTTGATCAGTCTTCAGATTCGCTATAAGTCCGACGCGAAAATCGCCGAGGCGATGGGCGGCATACCCGAGTATCTGGTCGCCTACTGGCGGCGAAAAAAGGGTGTTGAGCCATACAGCGCTCCCAAATTTTCCCGCGAGCAGATTCTCGAATTGTGGGAACGCTACGGTGACGACTTTCGTTGTGGGCGTGAACTGAATATCTCCAAGGCGGCCTTCTACAGTTGGCGGCGTAAGTACGGGATCCTGGAAAAGCCCGTCTCGCTCCGATTGGAACAGCTGGAACTGCGACTGGCCAAAGCCAATGAGTCCACCGACGCCTCCGCCGAACCACCAGAAGACACCGGGGCCAAAACTTCAACAGAAAAGATCAGAATCCACTGCCGCGATCGGTGGCCCCATGCCTCCGAGCCGGTCGACTGGCATATCGCGCCCCGTGGCGCCGAAACTAATGCGCCTCTGGTGATCAGCCCCGGACCTGTACTGCGGTGGCCGCGTGCCGATCCGGATCGAGTCGGCGGCGAGCTGGGATCAGGGGGAGTGCGCGATCCTCTATGGTGCCTGCCCGATCGGGGTTCGATCCTCTGGCAGTTGATTGAGGTCGGCACGATCCCGCCGGGACATCTGCTGTCCGGTCCACGCATGACCGTAGGCGGACTGGGCGGCGTCGGTTCTTTGGTCTTGGATGAAACGGCAGGGGCAACCGACTTACACACCATCAAAGTCGAAGTGACCCGCCGACTGCCCATTCACGTCGACGTGGAAGATATCCTCCTGGCGATGGTCAGCCACGGTTGGTGCGGCGAATGGGGGCATGCCGTTGTCGAATTCTCCGGAGTTCCGATTGAACGCCTCTCTGTGGACCGAAAGGCCAAGCTGTGCGCGATCACGGTCCAAGCGGGAGCATTGGCGGCGATCTGTCCCTTTGACGAAAGTATCCGCCGCCATTATGGGCGGATTCTGCAGGGGCATTTCCCGCAGACTCATGCCGACCGAACGGCCCGCTACGACGCCGAGCACTTCCTGGAAGGCCACGGCATCACCCCTGGGGTCGGTGGCATGGGCGTTCAAGGTCGTTTGAGCGTCTTATTGAAGGGGGAGATCGGACCCGGTGGTGTCATTGTCGGCCCGGAGGCGCTGCCGTACGAGATCGAGACCACCGCCGCGCTTGTCCAAGGCCGCGCGCTTGACCCACAGGGCCCGGGAGCACTCCTTGTCTGCCCGGCCACGCAGTCTGTCTACCGTCTGGCGCAACGTCGCGGCTGGACGCAGACGATCCTGGACGCCGGGGGTTCCGTTCTGGACATCGGGCTGACCCGACGGTTGGGGCTGTCAGGCCTGATCCGAGTGGCGCGTGGGCGCGCCACATCCGAGGCCGCGACGGTTTACTTCACGCAACCCGTCGAGTTCGATACCCAAGACCCAACCGTACGAACTCTCTTTGCCGGGGGCAAGACCGCGTTGGCGCGCAGCGGCCTTCTGTCGTGAATCTACTTCGGTGGGATGCCGGACCAGCATTCGATCCGAAACGTGCCATTCTCTAGAACCACGTAGTTGAATTCCTCGTAGAATTCACCGCTGTTCACCGACCAGCCCGCGCCGATTCGACGGACCCAGCCCTTGTGGATGTGACCGATGACAACGGCATCGAACCCGGAGGCCAGAAGCACGGCGATACTCTGGTCGTATTCTTCCAGGAATTTGGGTTCCCGCTGAGTCGTCAGTTCCCGGGAGCGCCCGGAGAAAAAATGCGCGGCCCGGAAAGCCCAATCGGCCGGCCACAGGCGGTAGAGAATCGTGTTCAACCGCCAGCGCAGGATTCGTTTGAGAATTCGATACCCGCGGTCGGAACGCGCCATCCCGTCACCGTGGGACAGATACAACTGCAGTCCCTGGCGCATGACCGTCAGGTCGCCGCGATGCACCTGCATGCCGAGTTGGCGTTCAAAGTAATCCTCCGCCCAGCAATCGTGGTTGCCGATGATCAGGTGGAAGGCGCCGCCCCCCGCCGTGAACGCCCGGATCGAGGCCGGTATCTCCACCGGGACTTTGGGCATCCAATGACGGTACTCAAACCAGAAATCGAACAGATCGCCGAGGAAAAAGACTTCTGCTCGACGATGTTGTGCCCAAGCCAGAAAACCGACGAACCGCTCGATTTTCAGCGTCTCCTGCGTCCGGCTATGCGCCCCAAAGTGGGCATCGGAGAAGATCAAGATGGGAGTCGATTCGTTCATGGCGTCGCGTGACCGAAGTAAAGTGCGGTATGGTGGCAGACCAAACGAATATCTGTCCCGGCCTGAATGCTCGGCAAAGAGTGGCGTGGCCGGGCGATCCCGGCCTTGATCTTCACCTTGACAGCGGGATTCACCAGCCGTATCCGTGATCTGAGGGCAGGGCAGAAGGGCAATATCCGCCTTCACCACAGGGGGCCTTGGAATTGGATAAGTTCGTCATCACCGGAGGGAAACGGCTGTCGGGGGCAGTTGTGGTGGCCTGTTCGAAGAACGCCACACTTCCGATCATCTGCGCCGCGCTGCTGGCCGAATCCGGAAGGACGGTTCTCAGCGGCATCCCCGATCTGGTCGACATCCGCACCGCGGTCGCCGTGTGCAATCACCTGGGGGCCCGCGCCGAGTATGATGGCGCAACCGGCACGCTGGCCATCGATGCCTCAGGCGTCAACGGACACGAAGTTCCCTATGATCTGATGCGCCGCATGCGCGCGTCGTTCTTGTTTCTGGGATCGCTCCTGGGCCGGATGCACCAGGCCCGGGTCTCCCTCCCCGGCGGATGTTCCTTCGGGCCGCGCCCCGTTGATCTTCACCTGCGGGGTTTTGAGGCGTTGGGCGTCAAATTCACCGAGGACCACGGCTATGTGCTGGGTGACGGCCGGGCGATGGCCTCCGGGACACTGGTGTTCGATCGTCCCACACATACCGGCACCGAGAACTTGATGATCGGCGCGGCGATGCTGCCGGGAGAGACCGTGCTGGTGAATGCCGCCTGCGATCCGGAGATTGCCGATCTGGCCGACTTCCTCAACAAGATGGGGGCGAAAATCGCGGGAGCGGGCACGGCGACTATCCGCATCACTGGTGTCAAGAAACTCAGAGGGACCGAACATGAGCCCATCCCCGATCGTCTCGAGGCCGGCACCGTCATGATCGCCGCCGCTATGACACGCGGCACCGTCGAATTGACGCATGTCGAGCCGCTGCACCTGGAGGCCGTGACAGGGAAGTTGCGCGAGATGGGTACCCAAATCACCGCTGGCAAGGGACGATTGACGGTCAAGGGGCAGGCGCGCCTGTGGCCGGTGCGTGTCGTGACGTTTCCCTATCCCGGCTTTCCCACGGACCTGCAGCCCGCAATTCTGGCTCTCTTGACCATTGCCGATGGGGCTTCTCTGGTGACCGAGACCGTCTTCCCCAATCGGTTTTCGCATGCCATGGAGATGGCCCGAATGGGCGCAGACATCCAGGTTTCGGGGGATGAGGCCCGTGTCGCCGGAGTGCCGCGGCTGCGTGGCGCCTCCGTCATGGCAGCGGACATCCGGGCCGGAGCGGGCGTCGTGCTGGCGGCCTTGGGGGCCGAGGGAATATCCGAGGTACGTCGCGTGTATCATATAGATCGGGGATACGATCACCTCGAAAGCAAACTGGAACATCTGGGAGCCGACATCAAACGGGCCAAAGACGATTGACCGAACATCGAATCTGCCGGATCAATGCACTTTGCCGAGGGAATAATTCACGGAACTCAGTCCCCGGACGGATGTTTAACCGAAAGGGGACCATCGGCTTGAGCGGTTATAGCGCAGTTCCGTCTACAGGGAGTTCCCGAGAGTGAAAGTAATCGCGGCTTCGAACGATTGTTCTTACCGGAACCCTGCTGATGCCACCTCCCGCGCCATGAAGCGTCTCTTTTTTTGCATCATCGCGCCAATCCTGGCCGTGACGCTGTTCTACTGCGCCCCGGCCTCCGCTCAGCAGGGGACATTCGGACAAAACAAAGTTCAGTATCAGCATTTCGACTGGAGTTACATCGGCACGCCGCACTTCGACATCTATTTCTACGAAGGCGGTTATGAACTGGCCCGCTTCGCCGCCGGAGTGCTCGAGTCCTCTGACGTTGAAGTGTCCACCCAGCTGGATCACCACCTGCGTAAACGGGTGCCGGTGATCATCTACCAGTCGCACAACGAGTTTCAGCAGACCAATGTCACCGGCGGTCTCTTGGAAGAGGGGGTCGGAGGGTTCACCGAGTCGCTCAAGAACCGCATGGTGATGCCCTTTACCGGGTCGTATGAGGAATTCCGCCATGTGCTACACCACGAACTGACGCACGCCGTGACATTCGAGAAACTCTATGGCGACGGGGTCGGGTCGCTGCTCTCGCGACGGTCGCTCTTCAATGAGCCGCTCTGGTTCGCCGAGGGATTCGCGGAATACTCCTCACTCCATGGCTGGGACACGTTTGCCGACATGGTGATTCGCGATGCCACCGTGCACGGGTACCTGGCGCCTCTGGATTACGTTGGCGGGTATCTGGCCTATAAAGAGGGCCAGTCGGCGATTCTGTATCTGGCGGAGCGCTACGGCGAGGAAAAAATTCCCGAAGTGTTGAACAAGGGTCGTTTCGAATCGTCCATGGACAACTCGCTCAAGCGCGCCATCGGGATGGGCGTCAAGGAATTCGACGAGGCCTGGCAGAAGCGGCTCCGAAAGGAATACTGGCCGGAGATTTCCCAGCGCGAGGAGCCGAAGGACTTTGCCAAGCAGCTGACCGATCACGAAAAAGACGGTTCATACTTCAACGACAAGCCCACGTTTTCGCCGCGCGGAGACCGGTTGGCGATTTTCTCCGAACGCGGCGACTACACGGAAGTGAAAATCATTTCAACGGTCGACGGACGCCGTCTCCGGCGGGTCTTGAAAGGGGGCGCCTCTGACCGTTTTGAATCACTGCACTCCTTCCAGTCGGGCATGAGTTTCTCCCCCGATGGATCCACGCTCGCCATGATCGCCAAGTCGCGGGGCTCGGACGCCCTTTTCCTGGTGAACGCGGAGGGAAACGGGAAGGACCGCGTTCTTCATTTGGGATTCACGTCGATGCGCTCACCGGTATACGCGCCCGATGGCAAATCCGTCGTCGTCGTCGGTTGCCGTCATCAGACCAGCGATCTGTATCGAGTTGACCTGTCAACCGAAGCCGTGACCCGTCTCACCGATGACCGCTACGAGGAGCAGGACCCGGACTTCGATCCCACCGGAACCAAACTGGTCTTCGCCTGCGACCGTCCCACCGCCGGGCCCCTGCCTCTCATGTTGGGGGCGACCGCGGATACCCTGCCGTTCCGCTACGGGCGGTACAACATCTTCGAGGCGGACCTGACGGCCGGCATGGTGCGGCCCTTGTCGAACGACAACGCCGAGGACAAAATGCCGGCGTACGGGCCCGACGGGGAGCGTGTCTGCTATGTCTCCAACAAGAACGGCATCTACAACCTCTACCTGATCGATTCCACGCGCAGCCGCACGGTCCCGATCACCGACGCCCTGTCCGGATGTTTTTCCCCGACCTGGTCGCCGGATGGTCAGAACATCGCATTCACGGCGTTTTTCCGCGCCGGATTTGACGTCTTCCTGATGAAAAACATCAGGCCGAAGGGTGATTCCCTCGGGCAATTGGCGCCGACCGCCTTTATGCGCCGCCAATTGGGGTTGGATTCCAATCGATTCGTGCGTCGTCAGGCGATCGATCTGGAAGAGCAGGCGCCCAAGGCGCTCGAAGAGGATTTGGAGTTCACCTCCTACGTCAAGCACGGCCAGACACCGTTCGAGAAGAAGCCGCTTGCGTCCGATAGCGCCGCCGCCGACACCGCGCGTCCGGCGGCGGATACCGCCCTCGTCCATGTTCCCGCGCGCGACTCATCCTTCCACCGGGCATGGGCGTCGACCGATACGCTGGAATCGGACACGACGCCCCTGGCGATTCACAAGTACCACTTGCGCTTTTCGCCGGATTTGGTCACCGGCGGACTCGGATATGATTCATTCTTTGGATTACGCGGGCAGTCGTTCTTCGTCATCTCCGACTATCTGGGCGATCAGCAGATCTACATCGCCAGCGATCTGATCAACACGATCGACCAATCGAACGTCCAGATATTCTATGCCTATCAGCCCCGGCGCATCGATCTGGGACTGGGGGTCTTTCACTCCAAGTACTACTATGTCGACTTTGACAACCGGCTCTTTTCCGACCGCACCTACGGCTTTCAAGCCAGTGCCTCGCGGCCTTTCTCTCGGTTCACGCGACTGGAACTTGACGGCTTGATGGTCTTCATCGATCGGCGGTATTTCGACTCGGATTCCCTCGGTAACTACGACGACCGCTCCGACCGGGTGGGGCTGGGAGTTCTGTCGCTCGTGCACGACAATGCCTCGTGGGGGATGACCGGCCCCATGAACGGCCGTCGCTACCGCGTCTCATTCGAGTATGCCCCCGGCGGCCGGAAGGGGATCGCCTACCAGGCGCTCACCTCCGATCTGCGTCAGTACACCCGACTGGGTAAACGCTACAGTCTGGCGCTCCGCGTTTCGGCGGGGGGGACCTTGGGCGGCGACAAGGACAAGCGCTTCTACCTGGGCGGCGTGAGCAACTGGATCGGCTCAAAGATCGCGTCGCCGAGTGTCTACGACGTCGAGGGGCTGTATTTCTCCGAGGTGGTTACGCCTTTTCGCGGCTACGACCTCTACGCGATTTCGGGAAACAAGTATATGGTCGCCAACGCTGAATTCCGCTTCCCTTTTGTCGATCAACTGGCGATGCGCTTTCCCCTGCCCTTGGTGCTGTCGCAGGTGGGCGGCGCCTTGTTCACAGACTTTGGCTCGGCTTGGACCGACAATGGGTATTGGTCGTACTCGCCCGAAGGCGTCTTTCATCTGAGGTACCTCCGCGCCTCATTCGGATACGGACTGCGGGCCAACCTCGGCATCGTCGTCCTGCGCTTCGACGAGGCCTGGCGGACCGACCTGCGTACGGTTGACGCCCGCCCGGCGTTCTATTTCTCGCTCGGCGCCGATTACTGATCCCGGGCGGCAGTACCGTCGCGCCGGGGTCGAGGGCGTCGAATGCTCTTGATCTCACCCCCTGATTTGGCTATCATCAAAATCACCGGGAGGGCGGTCCGTGGGTGATGCCGATCTCATCGATGTATTGTTGCGACCATTCGGGGCCCAGTTCTCATCCCATGCGGCTCTCACGAAAATCCCCAGACGGCCCCGAGCCCGTACGGGCGCGTCGGCTGACACAACCGACGAAAGTTGAAACTTTTGCCGGCTTGAACCGTCTGTTCAATCCGTGCTCGCGCCACCCGTGCACCCGGCGGATGGGGCGGTCACACCGGAGGTGGGTTCCTTGACGATGTCCAGCGAAGACCTTGTGGCGCCAAGCCCGGAACCCGTCGTGTCGGTGCTCCGACTGGGGTTCGGCGCCAAATTATGGAATGTGCTTTTTGATCCCCGCAAGACGTTCGCCAACGTGGGATCCAATCA
>JACQFV010000123.1 GCA_016199865.1 Candidatus Zixiibacteriota bacterium
AAAGTCCGGGTTCTTGTTGCGCGCGAGGGCGGTGGCGTCACACGTCCTCGTGTGACGCTTTGAATGACAATGAGCTGCCACACGAGGACGTGTGGCAGCACTCCCTCGGTCGGGCATCCGGCGGGTTTTTCAACAGGCCCCAACGATCAGCATCCATGGTGGCAACACAATTGCATGATAGGGGATTGGACCTCCCGGCAGGGGGCCGGAAGGGGCCTGATCGTGCAACCGGCGGATAAATTGTTGCAAAACATGAGGCATTCCTGCATCGTACGCGTATCGCAGCCGACTGAAGGTGGGCTGAGCCAACCATGCGAGAGATGACATGACCCACGACCGACGCTTCCGTCTGTACACGCTCTTTCTGGCGCTCGCCGCCGCCGCGACGATCTGGATCGTCGGCTCGGGCGAGGCCACACCGCATCACGACGCCGTCTGGGCGCAGACCGGACAGGGCGCGGTCGATACCGACCGCCCCGCCGGCGAAGCCAACCGCGAGACAATTTACAAGTACTCGCGTTTACTCAACGATATCGCCTACCGCATCCAGTCGAACTACATGGACACCATCAATACCAAGAACATGGTGTATGCCGGGGTCCGTGGCATGCTGGAGGTCTTGGACCCATTCTCCGTCTTGATGGAGCAGCAGAGCTACGACCGGCTGATGGAGTCGACCCACGGCAAGTACGAAGGCCTGGGCATGCAGATCGATCTGCGCGAAGATACCGTCACCATCATCGCGCCCATCGAGGGGACACCGGCCCAGCGGGTCGGCCTCCAGGCTGGCGACCGGATCGTCGCCATCGACGGCAAGACCACCGAGGGCATGAACACCGAGCAGGCCGCCAAACTCATGCGCGGCACGGCCGGAACAAAGGTGGTGCTGACCATTGTGCGCACCGGCTTGAATGAGCCGCTCGATTACACCGTCGAACGCGCCGTGATCGAATTGAAATCCGTTCCCTACTCTGGAATCATCGACGATGCCGACAAAATCGGGTACCTGCGGCTGAACAAATTCTCCGAGAGCACCGAGCAGGAATTGCATGACGCCCTGGCCGATTTGAAGTCCAAAGGCGCCAAGAGCATCATCTTCGATTTGCGCTACAACGGCGGCGGTCTCTTGGATCAGGCCGTCAAGACCGCCAGTTTGTTCCTCGAAAAAGACAAAATGGTCGTTTACACGCAGGGCCGCGACCCCGAATCCCAGCACAAATATTTCTCGACCGACGCGGCCCTCGTTCCCGACCTGCCGTTGATCGTCCTGGTCGATGAAGGGACCGCCTCGGCCAGCGAGATCGTCTCCGGCGCGATTCAGGACTGGGATCGCGGACTAATCATCGGCAACACGACCTTTGGCAAGGGGCTGGTGCAGCAGGTGTACCGCCTGCCGGAGACCGACGACGTCGCGTTGAAACTCACCACCGCCCGCTATTATGTCCCCTCCGGGCGCTCGATCCAGAAGCCCAGTCGTTCGTCCAAGCATCCCCATGCCGAGGACGAGGAAGTCGACTCCACGGTCAGCGAGCGCTCGCATGACCACGACGCGGTGTTTTACACCAACAAGGGACGCAAGGTCTACGGTGGCGGCGGGATTGTGCCCGACGTGTTGATCGACCGCCCCGTGTTCCGGCCGCTCGAAATCAACCTCTGGCGACAGGGGAAATTTTTCAACTATGCCGTTCACTACAGCGCTTTGCACCCCGATATTTCGATGGACTTCAACGCCGACGATTCGGTCCTCGCCGATTTCCGCCGCTACTTGGTCGACACCAAATTCGACTACAAGACCGAGACCGAGGCCGATCTCGACAACATGACCAAGGAACTGAAGGACGATAAGGAACGTCAGGTGATCTACCAGGCCGCCATCGACCAGATTCACGGACTCGTGGCCAAAGAGAAGGAACTCGCCTTCACGGAAAGCCGTGACGTCATGAAACGGGAGATCAAGCGCGCCTTGCTCAGCAAAGTCTACGGCGACCGTGGCTACTACGAGGGCTGGGTGGGCCGCGACGATGACTATGTCAAGCGCGCGAAGGCCATCCTGACCACCAAGGACGAATACCGCCGCCTCCTGGCCGGCGACACGAAGAAGAGTTGATCTACAAGTTTATGAATCTCCAATCGGCCCTGTCTTCCGGGGCCGATTGTGTTTTGGGCATTGGGGCTGGTCTTGTTCCGGGCAACCGGAGGCAAGAGTCACTGCGGGACGGAGTTCACTTGATAATCACGATCTTCCCGATCTGTGTGCCGAGCCGGGAGTCGACACGATAGATGTAAATTCCCGATTCGACTTCCTGCGTGTTGCGGGAGATCAAATCCCAGCCGACAACGGACGAATAACGGGTCAAAAACCGGTCGGGGTGATCGATCTGGCGGACCAGGTCGCCGTCCAAGGTATAGATGCGGATCGTGGCCGAGTCGGGGAGATTGATGAACCAGATGCGCCGGTCAAAGGGCGTCATCACCTGCCCCGGCGCCTCATACCCCTGACCGTGGTACGACTGCCAGTTCCCGAAGGCATCGCGAAAGCGGCTCTTGTACGGATTCGGATAAACGGACACCTTCAGATTGGAGTCGGTCACGACCTCGGCAGAGTAGATCGGGAAGCCGTACTGCGCGTTGTTCGACGGCGACGATTCGATCGAGGGGACATTCTTCGCATAGTCCCCGAAATCGAAGGCGGTGACGGCGAAGTATAACGGCACGCCGCCGTTCAGGTTGTCGATGGTGATCTCGTAGACTCCGTAGGTCAGCGAATCGCCTTCTACGATAGTATCTCTCACGGCGACCTGCTGGATCGGGTTGGTCTCCTGGCGGTCGGTGCCATAGTAACTATTGCCGCGGTTGGGTCCCTCGGCGAGCCAATAGGAGTACCGCTCGCGACGGACGATCTTGATGATCGCCCCCTCCACGTCGCGCACGGTGTCGATGAAGGTGTCGCGGTAGGCGATCTCGAACGAGGGATGAGAGTATTGCACGGGATCAAAGGTCGGATTGCTCAGTTCCGTCCGCCATTGCGGGATGGTGAGGGGGTAGGAGACCTGTTTCCAGTCGTTGAGGGTTGAATCGTACGCCCAGCGGGTGAAGTCCTCTTTGTCCCAATTGGCGACGAGGGAGTATTGCTCGTTGATGTCGAAGCGCGAAGTATAGACGCGGTAGCCCTCGAAATCACGTTTACGTGAGATCGGATCTTTGACCGTCTCCGTCAGGGCGCCGGTCCAGCGGAGGATCCCCTGATGGGGTTTGGTGGTCAGTTCGAAGGCCGGCGCCGGCGGTGCCTGCGGGCCGCGCCAGTCGGGGACACCGTCGCCTTTGTACCAGACCGTGTCGCACGGTCCTGAGCCGCCCGGTCCTTTACAGTCGACCAGATAGTATTTGCCGCGATACCCATCGCCGTCGGTGTCGACGCCGGGGCTGTCGAAGACCCAGTCGGCCCAGCGGGCGTTGGTAATCAGGTCGGCAAAGTTGAG